>CAZPQE010000573.1:0-4008 GCA_964588615.1 uncultured Clostridia bacterium
GCGGCAGAGCCGCACAGATAAAGCCAGGCTCCTGGTCAATATCGAGTCTCACTTTAATTGTGCCCCTGGACGTAAACGAAAATTGCACTTTCTTGACAACCTTTATGGCGGGCATTATAGTCGCAATTTATGCAAAGCGAGCAGTTTTTCACTGAGAGCCGCCCGGTCATACGCTCGACGACCATACTGGCCGTGCGCAGGAATGATCGCGTCGTCGTGGCAGGCGACGGGCAGGTCACGATAGACCGGACGGTGATGAAAATGGGGGCGAGGAAAGTCCGCCGACTCTACAACGATCGGATCATCGCCGGTTTCGCAGGCTCGACCGCCGATGCTTTCACCCTCTTTGCCCGCTTCGAAGCCAAGCTCGAGCAGTATCGCGGCAACCTTCAACGCGCCGCCGTCGAACTCGGAAAAGAGTGGCGAACTGACAAGTACCTCCGCCACCTCGAAGCTCTGTTGATAGTCGCAGACGAAAACGCTTCTCTGGTCATATCGGGCAGCGGAGACGTGATCGAACCCGATGACGGAGTGGTGGCCATTGGGTCGGGCGGCCCTTATGCGACGGCTGCCGCCCGCGCTCTCCTGCGCCACACCTCGCTTTCGGCCAGACAAATCGCCGAAGAAGCCATGAAGATAGCCGGCGAAATCTGCATCTACACGAACTCCAATCTGGTGTTCGAGGAAATATAATCTCTTTATCAGTATGGTCATTTATCTTTCAGGCGAAGTGCAGCAAGCAAAGAAACTCGACGAGATGACTCCGCGTCAGATCGTCGCCGAATTAGACAAGTACGTCGTGGGCCAGAACGACGCCAAGCGCGCCGTCGCAATAGCCCTTCGCAATCGCATCCGCCGCCAGAAACTCCCTCCCGAACTCGCCCAGGACGTGATGCCCAAAAACATCATAATGATCGGCTCGACCGGCATTGGCAAAACCGAGATCGCCCGCCGCCTGGCCCGGCTCTCGAATTCCCCATTCCTCAAAGTCGAGGCGTCGAAGTTCACCGAAGTCGGCTATGTCGGGCGCGATGTCGAATCGATGATCCGCGATCTGGTCGAAATCGGAATCGATCTCGTCCGCGAGGAAAAGATAGCCGAGATAGCCGACAAGGCCGAGCAGAACGCCGAAGAGCGACTGCTCGATATACTGCTGCCGCGCAACCGCGCTTCGGAAGAAGGATCGGAAAACAACGACGGCGAAGACCACTTCGAGCGCACGCGCGAAAAACTCCGCCAGCAGTTGCGCGAAGGCCGCTTGAACAATCGGGTGGTCGAATTCGAAGTTCAGGAGCGGGCCAACCCCGGACATTTCGAAATCTTCACCCCGCAGGGCGTCGAAGAGATGGACATAAACCTCCGCGACATGTTTCCCAATATGTTCGGGGGCCGCTCGAAGGTCAGAAAGATGCGGGTCGAAGAAGCGATGGAATACCTCATCCAGGAAGAAGAGCAGAAGCTCGTCGATATGGATCAGGTGGCGCGGACGGCCATCGAGCGAGTCGAATCCTCCGGGATAATTTTTCTCGACGAGATAGACAAGATCGCCGGTCGTGAGAGCGGACACGGGCCTGACGTGTCGCGCGAAGGAGTGCAGCGAGACATACTTCCGATAGTCGAGGGCACGACCGTCAACACCCGCTACGGGATGGTCAGAACCGATCACATACTGTTCATCGCCGCCGGCGCATTCCACGTGGCCAAACCTTCCGATCTCATACCCGAACTTCAGGGCCGCTTCCCCATAAGAGTCGAGCTCAAGCCGCTGACCATTGATGACTTCAAACGCATACTGACCGAACCGAGAAATTCGCTCGTCCGCCAGTACATCGCGCTGCTGGGCACGGAGGGAATTGATCTGAGCTTTACGGAAGACGCAATCGATTCGATCGCCCGGTTCGCCTTTTCCGTAAACGAGCAGACCGAAGACATAGGCGCGCGCCGACTGCATACGATAATGGAGACGGTGCTCGATGAGTATTCCTTCGAGGGGCCTGATCTGAAAAACAAGACGGTCGAAATCGATGCCGCCTACATTCAGCAACGGTTGGCCGATATAGTCAAAAACGAGGACCTCAGCCGGTACATACTTTGAAAGGAAAAAGCAGTCTGTCGCCTTATCGCTCCCGCCAAAAAGCCCTGAGAGGTTTGAAAGCGATCATTTTTGCCTTTTGCCTTCTGCCTTTCGCCTCTTCCTGCGGCAAGGTGGGAGCGCCCGTCCCGCCCACGCGAATCACCGAGCGGGCAAGAGAGATAACCCTCACACAACGCGGCTCTCAGATCATAATCTCCTGGCCCGCGCCGCATCTGGTCAAACAGGAATCCTCGACCTCCTACATAGCCCGCGTCGATATCTATCGCCTCGCCGAAAGGCGCGAGGAAGCGGCCTCCGCTGACCCGGATGATTTCGAATATCTCGCCGAGGTGATAGGCTTCCTCGACCGCCCGGCTCTGGAAGAGATGGCCCGGACGGGACGAGCGCGATTTGCGGACGCGCTCGACCTGACCGGCAAAGACCTCTCCGAAGCCCGATTGCGTTATGCCGTTCGCTATGTAAACAAGCGCGGCCAGATGGCGGCCCTCTCGACGACGGCAGCCATAGAACCTGTCTCGGCGGTCTCACTGCCGCCCGGCGGAGTGACCGTAAGCGATCTTGCGCAAAGCAAGGTGGAGATAAGATGGAAAGCTCCCGAAGCGAATGTTGATGGCCGACGGCCCGCCGCCATTGTCGGTTATAACATTTATCGAAGGGCCGCGAGGCGCGACGAATTCGGCGAGCCGATAAACGCGGAGCCGGTGAGCGGGCCGTCATTCGAAGACACCGGGTTCAGGTATGAGACGGAGTATGTTTACGTGGTGCGCGCCCTGTCGCAGGGCGCAAACGGGACGGTAGAGAGCGCCGACAGCGAGATGGTTTCATTCAGGCCGGTCGATAAATTCGCGCCTGAGGCTCCCGATCCTGTTTCTGTGGCGTCGGCCAACGGGACTATAAGTTTGTTCTGGCCGCGCAGCGCCGAGCGCGACGTGACGGGCTATAACGTCTACAGGTCGGATGCGGATCAAAAAGACTGGATCAGGCTCAACGATCAGCCTCTCGCTGCGGTGACATTTCACGACGACCGGGTGACGGTCGGCAGGAAGTATTTTTATCGAGTCACCGCCGTTGATACTTTCAACAACGAGAGCGCGGCGTCGGGGGTGGTAAGCGAGACGGCCAATCCGTGAAGGAAGAGGGAGACTTCCCGCACATCTGAGCGACATAGACGCAGTCTCGAAGTCGCGCAAAAACTAATGGCGCGCGCGCTTCCAATGCGCAAGGCTTCAAATGCAAAGTCTGTAGAAAGCCCTCAAGTCTCGACTCGGCAAATAAGCGCGCCGCTCGCGCTCTCTCAAGGCAGTCGATTCTTTCACCGCCTGCCTTGCTGCATATCACTGTTCGCTTGCGCTGTTTGATCTCGTCATCAGATTCCATAGTTCGGCTATGCCGAGACTTGTAATCACTGCGCCCCCTGCCCACATCATCGCCGTCATATCAGGCCGTTCGAGACCCAGCAGGTCGCGCAGCCACGCGAGGTATGCCGTCAGGCATTGCAAGCCCACTCCGAAAATCACTGCCAGATGAACCCACCAGTTCAAACCGGGTCTCGCCCCTATCCGCCGCGAAGGATAAACGAAAACAAGTTGACCGATGGATGCGTAGAGAAAGACTATTGTGCGCGTCGCCTCGACGCTCTCTCCCAGTCGAGGCATCAAAACCAGAAGCGCCCCGCCGATGAGAGCCTTGACCGTCCCAGTCACCACGATGAAACGAAGCGAAGGAGAATCGAGCAGCGCGGCTTTCGGGTCTCGCGGTTTCTGCCGCATCACTCCGCTGCTGTGATCCAGACCCAAAGCCAAAGCGGGCGGGCCGTCGGTCACGATGTTGATCCAGAGAAGTTGCACCGCCGTCAGAGGAAGCAAAAGCGCGCCCGCCTCGTCGCGCAACCCCAGGGCTATCGATCCGGCTAT
>CAZPQE010000574.1:0-4005 GCA_964588615.1 uncultured Clostridia bacterium
CACTGAAGTCTTTGCCGGAAAACCGCTCGTTGTGGTTGGCCTTTTCAACGAAGCGAAGATAGAGCTTTCGCGGGGCAACTACGAAGCGGCGATTCAACTCTTCACACGGCTTGAGGCGCAGGCGGCTTATCCCAGGCTCTTGAGCGCGCCCACACGCGGCGAAGCGGCTTTCCTGAAAATTTATGCCATCGAGCAGGCCGGGAGAATCAGCCAGGCGGCGCGGCTTTATCTGGCTATGCCTGACGAAAGGGACAACTATTTCGGCTATCGCGCGACCGAACGGCTTCGCGCCATCGCAAAAACCAAAGAAGGTCGAGCCATCATCGATGCGCTTGCTCGTTCTTACACAGAGCAGGCGCGGACGGCTCTAAAATCCGCTCGATACATCGAAGCGAAAGATGCAGCCAATCAGGCGATTCGAATCACCGAAGATCAAAAAGAGCAAAGCGATCTGCTTCGCCTGCTGCAAGCCTGCTACAGCCAGCTTCCGGCTTACGCTTCCCTCTGGCGATTCCGCCTCATCCCTGCGGCGCGAGACGCAATCACATATGGCAAATCATCCAGTGACGCATCGAATCGCGGGCTTGCGGCGGAACTTATGTTTTTGGGTTTGTATGACGAGGGGGCGAGAGAGTTGCGGCTCGGAGGCATCGCCGATGAAGCAGGCGAAAACGGCTCGCGCTCAGGCGACCTGCAATACTCGCTTGCGGTTTACAGCAATCGCGGAGACATATCGAATTATGCGATAGCATTCGCCGAGCCGCTGTTTAAGTCCGTGCCGCAGGATTATCGAATCGAACTGATGCCGCGCGATCTGGCGGAGATGATGTACCCGGCTCCTTTCCGGGATTCGCTCGCGCGATACGCGACACCGAAAGGCGTTGACCCGCGATTGATACTTGCGATAGCTCGTCAGGAGAGTCGTTTCGATCCATCGGTGAAGAGCGCAGCCGCCGCGCGCGGGCTTTTGCAATTCATTTCAGAGACCGCGATCAAGACTGCGCGCGACGAAGGCATAACGAACTTCGAGCTTGACGACGTGTATGAGCCGAACACAGCGGCGCGACTGGCAGCGCGTTATGTCGCCGAGTTGTTCAAGCTTTTTCCTGATAACGAGTATGCGGTCATCGCCGCTTACAACACCGGCGAGATAAACGTGGAGCGATGGATATTCCGCGCAGGCTCGAATGACGTGGATAGAATGGTCGCCGAGATGGCCCTGCCTGAAACGAAAGACTACGTGGCGAAGGTGATGAACAACTATCGCGCTTATCAGCGGCTCTACTCAAAAAGTTTATAGAGTCTGGAGTCTGGAGTCTGGAGTCCCGATGCTGAGACTCCAGACTCTCGACTCCAGACTCCGGACTATCGAAAGGCTATTTGACGTTGTAGCAGGCCAGCACGCCCTGATTGCGGATATACAACTTCCCTCCGCATACGACTGGGTGCGCCCAGCTTGGCCAGCCCTGATCCGTTATGCGAAATCTCCCCTTCTCCGCATAGCCCTGCGGCGAAGCTTCCGCGAGTCCCACCACCTGGTTTTCGCTCAACAGGTAAAGCATCCCGTCAGCGTAGGTGAGTGCGCCTTTGCCGACGCTGCGATCACGCCACATCACTTTGCCCGTTGCGAATTCCATGCAGACGAGTATCGCGTTTGAAAATCCATACAGGTAGCCGTTGACCAAAACCACCCCGCCGTGATGATTCATCATCTCGCGGTTGAAATAAACTTCTTCGGCGCGGACTTCTCCGCCCTGCGCCTTGAGCGAAAGCAATGCGCAGCCTGTGTTGTAAGCCGAGGTGTAGAAAACCTTGCCGTCATGAAAAATCGGGGTCGAGCAATTGGCCGTGCGATTGGCTACAGGCTCGTATCTCCACAGCAGCTTGCCGTCCGACGCGCGAACTCCCACGCCTGCGCGCGATGTGAAACCGATGATCGTCCTCACGCCCTGAACATCTACGGCAAGACACGACGAATACCCTGCGTCTTCGTTCAACTCTTTGCAGGCCCAGACTGTTTTGCCGGTCATCTTGTCGAGCGAGACTATGCCCGCGCCGCTTCCGCCCGGCATCACTATCAGACGATCACCATCGATGAGCGGCGATTCGCTGATGAGCCAGTGAATGTTGCTGCCGCCAAAATCCTTGAGTATGTTTCGCCGCCACACCGATGAGCCGTCGCCGGTCTTGAGACACGCGAGGTCGCCGTTTTCAGACAGCGCATAAACGCGATCGCCATCTGCGGTCGGAGTGCCTCGCGGGCCGGGGCCGCGATCCTGCCCGAGTCGCGGCCCTAACGCAGTCGCCCACACCGTTTTTCCATCCGCGCGGTTCAAACAAAAGAGAGCGCTCTGGCCATCTTTGACGCCCTGAACAAATATGCGTTCGCCCTGCAGGGCGACCGTGCCATAGCCTTCGCCGAGACTGGAAACCGACCAGTCAAGCCTGGGCCCTTCTGCGGGCCAGGATTTCAGAAGGCCGGTTTCTTTAGAGACCCCCGTGCGGTCAGGCCCTTTCCACTGGGGCCAGTCTGGATCGAGCGGACGGCCAATGGTGATCGGAGCCAGAACCAGAGAAAGCAGAAGAACGATTGCGCGGATCGGTTTCATCGCAATTCCTCCGAAAATGTAGAGCAGGCTGCCAGCCTGCGGTTCCCGAATTTTCATGCTTTCAGGATATCAACAGGCTGCCGGCCTGTTGTACATCAACAACCCCCTGGAAAAGTCGAGAGTCTGGAGTCATAGCCTGTTTCAAAAACAGAGCCGGACATCAGACCGGGCGGTTTTCAGACTAGCACTTCGCAAACGAACACGCTACGACCAGTGTGTTCGAGGCGGAGATTTTACAGAAACTTTGCAAATGGGGATCATTTCGCCCGTCAGGGAAAAAGTTTCCATCGCGCGCTAACTTTTCTGCTCTATGATGTCTCTATACAAGTGTGAGACATCGGAGCGTGAATGGTGAAGCGATCCCTCGAACCGCCTGATGAAGTGCTGGTGGTCGCCTCGATACTTGGCGATCTGGAAGCATTCGACGAACTCGTCAGGCGCTATCGGGCGGCGGCGGTTCGCGCGGCTCAATCGATAGTGGGGCGCGAGCACGCCGAAGATGTGGCTCAGGATGCGCTGCTTCTGGCCTTCAAAGCTCTGCCTTCGATTGAAGACCCGACGCGCTTTGCCGCCTGGCTTGCGGCCATCACTCGCCATCGCGCCCTGCGACTGAGCATGCAGGAAAAAGCGCGACAGACGGGCCGCGTCGAACTGGACGAAGTGCTGATTAAGGAAGTCGGTGCGCTGGCGCGTCCCTTCGTGAGCGATGACGAAGAAGAACTCCGCCTCGCGCTTGAAAAACTGCCCGATGAATACGCGCTGGTGCTGAGGCTGAGATTTATCGATGAAATGCCGCTCAAACGTATCGCGGCATTCCTCGGTGTTCCGGTATCGACCGTGAAATGGCGCGCGCATCGAGGCAAGCAATTGCTCAGAGAACAGATCGAATCATTGGAAACCGGAGGTACACAGTGGAAAAAGAAAAAGAAATAGTGAAGCTCACCAACGTGCTGCGACGGATCGCGCGCAGCGCAGACTTTGCCGCGTGGAATCATCAACGCGCGGATGCCGCCGCGTTTTGCGTTGCGCAATACAACCGGGTGCTTGGGCGGATCAGTGAGATCGAGCCGCAGGTTGCGCCGCTGTTTGCACGGCTTTCGGAAAACGCTTCGCCGCAGGTGGTTCGCATGGCGGCGCGCGAGCTTGCGGCCTGGTTCGAGGATGAACCCCGCAGAGAGAGACATCGACATGGCTGCGGCGCGCGGGTCTATGTCGGCTGGTCGCCATCGGGCGGCTGGTGTCGGTAGAGCGGACGGATCAAGTTGAAGATCATTTCCGCGCAGCAGGACTGCGCGCAGGGGAGTTTTATGGAACGAGAAAAAGAGATAGCAAAACTTGTGAATGTGCTGAGACGCACGGCGCGCATGGCGATGCAGTCGGAGTGGACGGGAGGGAG
>CAZPQE010000575.1:0-4002 GCA_964588615.1 uncultured Clostridia bacterium
GACTCTATGTTTGCCGTCGTCGAAAATCAGTTCTTTAGGGAAGAGAAGTGAAGGCGGCTTGAGGCGAGTCGCTTTCATATCCTCGCGCCGCTGGGCCGCTTCTTCCCACCGGCCCGGCGTATTTGCGTAATAACCTGTCTCATACTTTTTCATCTCATCGATGACGCCGGTGTGAGCGACGGGCGTCGCGCCGTTATCGACCCACACCTGATTTCCATAGGCGTGATCGCCATGATGATGGGTATCGAAGGCGAATCGAATGGGCTTTTGAGTGATGGCGCGAATCTTGGGAATGATCTCATTTGCGCCAGAAGGAAAGTTGGCATCGATTACCAGCACGTAGTCTTCAAAAACTATCCAGCCATTGTTGCAATGGCCTCGACCGAGATTACCCTGATGGAAGTAGACATCGGTCGTCACCTCATCGACCTTATCGACCTGAGCCGTCGGGCGAGGCGAAGCGATCAGGCTTTCAGAGTTGGAAGACGCCAGGCCCACAAAAGCGGCGCTCCCGATCAACATCTCTCTTCGTGAGATTTGGCACATGTGGTTTTCTCCTAAAAAAATGTACAGCAGGCTGCCAGCCTGCTGATGTTCAAATTTTCATGGCTTCCGTGCATCAACAGTCTGGCAGCCTGTTGTACATCCGATTACTTGATCGCCGCCCCTGTGACGATGTGCGGGCGGCCCTGCAACTTCTCGTTCACTTTTTGAATCGGCCCGTTGATGATCGCATTGAGAGCGGCAACCGCCTGGGCCGTCTCTTCCGTGACTTCTCGAAGCCTCAACATCTGAGGCTCGGTCGGCGCGGCTACCGGGTTTGTGATCGATCCCATCAGCGAGTTGACCTCTTCTCGAAGACGGGGCGCGTAGCGATAGTTGAACTGTCCTTCGCGGACGAGAGTCAGGCGCAGTTTCCTGAGCTCTTCGACCGCCGTTTTAATCTCAGGCATTTCCTGCGGGTGCCGCTCCTGCCCTCCATTTCCTGCTGAGGGCATTTCCTGCGCGTCCTTGCGGAGGTTTTCCGAAAGCGAGTTCAACTGCTGTGTGAGGTCGTCTATGCGAGCGACTACCCGGTTGAGCGTCGAACTCAGATCGCGTAGTTCGAGCGCGGCCTTGTGCTGCGCTTCGAGCTCTGCCTGAGAAATCTTTATGCGAGGGTCTACATCCACCCGCACTGTTTTCGACATCTGCTTTCCGACGGCGCGGATCGAGACGGTATACTCTCCGGGCAAAACAGCAGGCCCGCCTCCGAATCCGAATCGCCCGATGAATTCTTCGATAGCAGCCGCGCCCGGCGGCGGCTGTTGCTGCGGGCCTCCTCTGCCTGATCCGCCCGGCCCTCTGCCTCCAAAACCGCCCGGCCCTCCCACAATCTGCGCGCCGTCATAACGCAAATCCCAGGTCGCGCGATTTACGCCCGCGCGGTTGGCCGCGCTCCTGATCGTGCGTATGGTCTTTCCGCTCCTGTCGGCCACGGTGATCGTGATCGGCCCCTGAACGTCGGACTTCAGATAGTAATCGATCATCGCTCCCGCTGGAGGATTGGGAGCGGTGAAGGTCTTCTGTCCGAGATTCGAGTCCTTGCCCCACACATACCAGCGATATGCCGGGCGAATATCGAACAGGAAGGCGTCCTGCGCCATCGCTTCGGCAAGCTGACGGAGAGGGGTGATGTTATCCAGAATCCACACTCCCCGCCCGTGAGTTCCGAGTATAAGATCGCCCTCGCGCGGATGAATGGCGATGTCGTTGACTGCGACAGTCGGCACGTTGTTGCGAATCGAAAGCCAGTTCCTTCCGCCGTCCCAGGACGCGAACACCCCGAGTTCGGTTCCGCAAAAGAGCAGGTCTTTGACTTTCGTGTCTTCGCGCACGACGTGAACATACCCTCTGGCGGGCAGGTTGCCCTTGATCTCAGTCCACGTCTGCCCATAGTCGGTTGTCTTGAAAGCGTGCGGAGAGAAATCATCGTCTCGATGGCGATCAACTGCGACATAAGCCGTAGCAGCGTCGAAGTGCGAAGCTTCGATTGCCGGAACCCATGAATTGGCGGGCAGACCTTTGATGTTTGCCACAGTGTTCTTCCAGGATTTGCCGCCATCGGTCGTCAATTGAATGTTGCCGTCGTCCGTGCCTGCCCAGATCACACCAGCTTTGACGGGCGATTCCGCGATAGTGAGCAGCGTGCAGTGAAACTCCGCCGCCGTGTTGTCGGTGACGACCGGCCCGCCGGAAGTTTGTTGCTTGCTCTTGTCGTTGGTCGTCAGGTCGGGAGAGATGACTTCCCACGAGTGGCCGTAGTTGGTGGTTTTGAACACCACGTTGCCGCCATAGTAAACCGTCTTCGAATCATGAGGGGAAGCGACTATCGGCGGGTTCCAGTTGAAGCGGTACTTGTACCCGGCGATCGCGTTGCCCGACGAACCGACTTCTTTCGGATAAGGGTGAATGCTTCGCGTGTGGCCGGTGTTGGTATCGGTGATCGAGATAGTTCCGCCCTGCGAATCCGAATAAACGATGTTCGGAGAACTGAGATCGGGAACGACGAAAAAACCATCGCCGCCGCTTACGGTGTACCAGTCGTCTTTGCGTATGCCTTCGCGGAAGAGAGTGGCCGAAGGGCCTACCCAGTTGCCGTTGTCCTGCAATCCGCCGTAAACATAATACGGCTGACGCAGGTCATAGGTGATGTGGTAGAACTGCGAGATGACCACGTTGTTGATTATCTCGAAGGTGCGGCCTCCGTCGTTCGATACCTGATAGCCGCCGTCGCTGCCGTTGAGTATTCGATTCGAATTGGCAGGATCGATCCAAAGAGCCTGATGATCGCCGTGAACCGAATTTGCAATTCGGACGAAAGTCCTTCCGCCATCGCGCGACATCGAAAGCCCGCCGCCGAGCGAATAGACTCGCTCCGGGTCATTCGGATCGACGCGGATATCGCTGTAGTAGAACGGGCGAAAGTTGATGTTTGGATCGTTGTGAACCATCCGCCACGTCGCGCCGCGATCATCCGAGCGAAACAGGTTTCCTTCAGTTTTGGTCTCGGTGATCATGTAAACCGTCTGCGGATTGCTGCGCGCGATGGCCACTCCTATTCGATCCATCGCCGTCCGGGGCAACCCATTGGTCAGTTTCTTCCAGGTCGCCCCTCCGTCCATCGATTGATGAAGCGCAGTCTGTCCTCCTCCGCTGTCGAACCGCCACGCGCGGCGGCGGAAGGTGTACATCCCGGCGTAGAGTATTCGCGGGTTCTGCGAATCGATATCGATGTCGGAGCAGCCGGTGTCCTTATCGATGTAGAGCGATCTGGCCCACGTCCGCCCGCCATCTGTGGTTTTGAACACCCCGCGCTCTTCGTTTGCTCCCCACGCATGTCCGAGGGCTGCGACCCACGCCGTATCGGGGTCTGTGGGATGAATTCGTATGCGCTTGATTCGCTCGGTGTCTGCAAGGCCGAGGTGTTTCCAGGTCTCGCCCGCGTCGGTTGAGCGATAGACGCCGTTGCCGAACGAGGCGCTGTTGCGGGGATCGCCTTCGCCCGTGCCGACGTAGATGACGTTCGAATCTGAAGGGGCGATAGAGATAGCTCCTATTGAGAGGACTTCCTGATCCTGAAAAAGGGGCTTGAATGTAGTGCCGCCGTTGGTTGTTTTGAAGATGCCGCCGCAGGCTGCGCCGACATAAAAGGTGTAGGGGTCGCCAGGAATGCCGACGATGTCTGTCACGCGCCCGCCCATGTTGGCCGGGCCGATGTTGCGCCAGCGAAGATTCTTTATCGCGCCGAGTATGTCGGTTCCTTCCGGCGCGGTCGCTGCGGCCTTCAAGGGTGCGATGAGAGTTACAAGCAGAAACACAAGAGTCAGCTTTTTCATACAACCCTCCATTTCGGAAGTTGCTTTTATCGATGACTGATTCCACTATGTCAGCCTGTGAGTGACCCTCAAGAAACACAGAGCGGAATAGGGGGGATTGCGCCCGACCCCCTCCATCGAACTT
>CAZPQE010000576.1:0-4000 GCA_964588615.1 uncultured Clostridia bacterium
TTTCGAATAGGAATGAGCCGCACCATGCCGCCGTAGTTTTCGTCATCGCTGCTGGCGAACATCTCGAATTTTCCCTGCTGCTCGCGTATGGCCAGCCCTTCAACTTTCAATCCGTCCAGTCGAGCGAGCAGTTGCGGCTTCCTGTATATACCCAATATGGCGTTGCCGTTTCGGTCCTGTTGCACCTGCCCGATCCTCCAGATCACGCTGCGGAAAGGCCCGTTGTCGTCGTTTGGATCATAGGCGGAAGCTGCGTACACGCGCCCCGCGCTATCGACTTCGATCGAGCTTACGGGCCGCCAGTTGGGACCTGTGAAGCCCGGCGGGCGAAACTTTATGCGATGCCAGGCTCCGAGCCTGACCAGATCGGTCTCAAATTCGGCCCATAAGATATCGGTGTCCGGCTGATGGTCGGCTCGCTCGGCATAGATGAAGATCAATCGATTGCCTGCTCGCGCGACAGCCATGCCTTCGACATTGATTACCCAGTCGGGCAATTCCCTGAACGCCACGATTCTCAGTTCTTCACCGCGAAGTTCTGCGAGAAAGATGCGTCGGAAAGGCGGCCTGTCCTTGAGCCGTTCCCCGCTTTCAACGAGCAAAAAAGACCCGGTGCCGGGTATGCGCGCTATGCTTTCCAGATCGCTCGAAGGCCCGAGACTCTGAGGCCAGTCGACAGCGAGCGGTTTCCACTCGATGCTCCCCGGAGCAGTAGGCAGTCTGATGATGCTCACTCGCGGGCGTTGATTCTGTTTGGGATTCTTCGAATCGTGAACCGCGAGAAACCTGTCTCCATCGATCCAGGCAATGCCGCTCAGATCAGGCAGCGTCGGGATCGATTGCTCCTGAGCCCGGACTGCGCAGCAGATGACGAGCCAGACGGCCAGAAGACTGAGGTGTTTTCGCATAACGCCCTCCCTCACAGCCTGTCTTAAAGCGATCAGAGCTTGAACACGCGGCGGGCATTTTCACGCAGGAAAGCTGCGCGCGCCTCTTCCGACAGGTCTATTCCTCTGGCCTGTTCTGCGCATTTTTCAAGCGACAACTGCGGGAAGTTGGTTCCGAACAGAACTTTTTCTTTCCCGTAGGTTTTCATGTAATGAATCAGTTGCGGCGGATAATACCTGGGCAGATAAGCCGAGGTATCGATGAAGACGTTTTCGTGCTTCCACGCCACGCCGATCATCTCGTCAGTCCAGGGATAGCCTATGTGACCGGCCACGATTTTCAACTCAGGAAAAACCAGCGCGACTTCATCGAGGTAGGGAACAGGTCGCCCGGTTTCTGAAGGCATCAGCGGCCCGGTGTGACCGACCTGAGTGCAGAAGGGGATGTCGAGTTCTATGCATTTGACATAGAGCGGGAAATAGAACTTGTCGTTGGGCGGGCGATTCCACAGCCAGGGGACGACGCGCAGAGCCTTGAAGCCAAGCTCTCTGACTGCGCAGTCAAGCTCACGAACGGCTTCCAGAGGCTTTTCCAGGTTGACGGCAGCCACGCCCACGAATCGGTCGGGGAACTGATCGATCAAAGCGGCCACGTCATCGTTATGAATGACCCACTGGCCGGGCCTGTGCCAGGCCGAAAGCAGAAGCTTATCGATTCCTGCCCGGTCCATCGCCTCGACTATTTGACGGGCGCTCATCTCGGTTTCGAGCAAATGAGCCGAGCCTGATTGCGCAAACAGCCGCGCGATTTCAGGAAGTTTCCCGAACGCTTTTCCGCTGGCCGGTTGCGCCCAGGCATCGATGATGAATCTGCCTTCGGTCAAAGACACCTCCTTTCAGCAGGCGGCTTCTACTTTGCGTCGATCATCGGTTTGATCTGCCCGTAGATGGCATCGGCGGCGGTTGCGACCGTCTTGAGATAGGCTTTGAACTCCTCGCCGTCAAGCGTCTTGATCTTCAACTCGACTCCGACGAAGAGGTCATCGTCGCGATCGAGGCTGATTTTGACCAGATCGTAGTTGTAAGAGAGTTTGAGCAGCTTGTAGAGGAAGTCCGCCGTCGGCTTCATCTGAGCCTTTTTGGCGACCACCACACCGGCGACCACGAAGTTAGGCGCCGAGGAGACCAGCACTGGAACGGTCGCCATCTGATTGCCCTGGTATTCGACGACCCAGACATTATCCTGAATCTTGCGATACTTGTTGTCGGTGAGTTCAAGCAGCATGGCGACTTTGGCTTTCGCCTCCGCCGCGCCCTCTGCCTGAGCGGGCGTTTGCGCGTCAGACAGTAAAGACAGATTCGTTATGAGTGCGATCGCTGGTAGAAGAAGCGTCGCCGGTCTTTTCATTTTTTTCATTCCCCCTCCGAAAATGTATAGTAGGCTGCCAGCCTGCTGAATTCTAATTTTCATCCTTTCAGAGAGGCAACAGGCTGGCAGCCTGTTGTAGGTCAACGACTCCTCCGAAAGACAGTTTTCAGTTTTCAGTTTTCGTCGTTTCAGGTCATCGCTGCTGACGATCTACAGCCGTCGGCCAGCCTGCTGAAGGTTCGAAACTTCGAGCCTTCAGGGTATCAACAGGATGTCAGACTGTTCCCGGTCAATAACTCCCTCAACGAAAACTCAAATCCATAAGGCCGCCACATCGTACCATTTGAAAATGCGCGCTGCAATAATCCAATTGGAGGGAGATCGACTCAGTTAAAAGGAGGAAGGAAATGTTCGATTCGACGCCGCAGCAGTGCCTCCCGCGCGATTATGTCCAGAATCCTTCGTGAACTCTCCGCGCTTCATCTTCGATGGCGGGGCCGATCACTTCTACTCGATAAACGCCGCGCGCGAGAATTTCGCGGCAGGCGACAGGCAGCTTGTCCGCCCCATTGCCGATTATCAGTTGAAGACTCTGCTGACTGAGCGCGTAGACGACCCCGCGCGGCTTGAGCCAGTAGATCGCTCCGGCGCACATCGGGCAGGGCTCTGCGCTCGCATAGAGCATGCATCGTGCAATCACATCAGGCGAAAGCTCCTGCGACGCCGCGCGAACCAGATTCGTTTCAGCGTGAGCCGTGCAGTCGCGCTCGGTCATAACCGTGTTCTCTGCTTTCAGCAGTATTTCGCCGCGCTCACTTGCCAGCAGCGCGCCGAACGGATGATTGCCTCTTCCGCGCGCGCTTGCCGCAAGATCGATAGCCGCTCTGAGAAGCTGTAAATCGATTTCGTTATTCATCGCGTTCTTTCACCGCCTGTTTGAAGCCGACTTCTTCAGCGCGAGCCTTGAAAGCGACTCCTTCGGGAGTGTGGCGCGCGATTCCATCAAACAATGTAGCCACCATCTGCGTGCTGGCAAGCCCCATGTTTTCGTAAGCCTGATTGATCATCAGCTTCTGCATCATCAGTTGGTTCAGGGGAATGCCTGCGATGCGCCGGGCCAGACTCTCGACAGTTTCATCGAGATCGGCCTGCGGAACGGCCTGGCTCACAAGCCCCATTTCTGCGGCCTGGCGACCGGTCATCAGATCGCCCGTAAGCAGCATTCGCTTGGCGCGCTCGGCCCCCACGCGATATACCCACATCGCCGTAGTCGGGCATCCCCACACGCGGGCAGGCGGATAACCGATTCGGGCTTCTTGCTCCATCACCACTATGTCGCTGCACAGCGCAATGTCGCTTCCGCCCGCAACGGCATACCCATGCACCTTGCACAGAACCGGCTTGAAGCTGCGCCACAAGCTCATGAAACACTGATTGATTCTGTGAAAGAGCTTGTAATCGATCATAGGGTCCCAGGGCATCTGCTGGCTCCCGGCTGTCGGGCGCGGTCGCTCGGCGTAAATCTCAAGGTCGTAGCCGGAGCAGAAAGCGCGCCCCGCGCCAGAGAGTATGATGACATGCGCCTGATCATCATCGTTTGCGCGGGCGACCGCCTCGCTCAACTCTGCGGGCATCTCGTCGTTGATGGCATTTAGTTTTTCCGGGCGATTCAAAACGATGCGCGCCAGCGGCCCGTCTTTTTCATAAAGCACTGTGGAAGCCATATCGATACCTCGTCTCTGAC
>CAZPQE010000577.1:0-3996 GCA_964588615.1 uncultured Clostridia bacterium
AGGGTTCGGCTGTTCGCCGATTAAAGTGGTACGTGAGCTGGGTTTAGAACGTCGATGAGGCGTCCCGCAGGAGTAATTCTGCGGTGCTAATCAGCTTATATCGGTGAAACCCTGTAAAGCTATCGAACTGGCTTTGCAGGGCAATACCGAGGGAAGACGACGGAAGAGAGTGAGAGAAATTTTGCATGGAGCCGTGCTTGGGGATGGTTATCTTGAGCCTCATGGCAGAGGAGTCAGGCTTCAAGTGCTACACTCAGCAAAGCAAAAAGCTTATGTTGAGTGGAAACACAAAGAGCTTGCTTCACTTGATCCAGGCCCTTTGTACTTCTATGCAAAAACGCAGTATCCATTCTGGCGCTTTTTGACGAAGCCTCATCCATATCTGGCTGAACTTAGAGAGTCATTTTATGTAGAGGGGAAGAAAGTGGTTCCAGACAAAATTCTGGAATTGCTTGATACCCCTCAATCTCTGGCAGTCTGGTTTATGGATGACGGCACGCTCGACAAAAGGCAAGGTTCGATCCTCTTCGAAACGCAATGTTTTTCAGTTGAGGATATTGAAAAGCTCAAAATGTGCTTGCAGGTAAACTTTGGAATTCAAAGCAGTCCTTGTAAGAGCGGAAAGGGACGAGGGCTAAGGCTCTATGTTCCGGTCGCAGAAGCGAGAAAACTGAGAGCTATCATCGAACCACACGTAATTGACCAGATGCGATACAAACTTCCAAAGTCCCTGTAACGACTGAGGCCGCAAGGCCGAGATAGCAACTCGTGCGCAAAGAGCGCAAATCTATGGTTGCTATAATACGCTGACCCCTTCCTTCTCTCAGGAAGGGTGGAGATATAGTCTATACCCCTGGTAACAGGGGAGTGATATGCGTGAGACAGTTCGGTCCCTATCTGGCGTGGGCGTAGGAGAATTGACGGAATCTGACGGTAGTACGAATGGTGCTACTTGCCGGAGAAATCTGGCATGACAATCTGGCTAATAACGGTGAAGCCCCACTTCAGCATTTTTCTAGTCCTCAGAAAGTAGCGGCTACTGGCCGTGATGGCTGAAAGGGTAATACCGTGGGAAGAAAGCATTGTCTGGGATGGATGCCTCTACCAAAGCCTATATCGCAGGTTTTCTCGATGGCGATGGCAGCATCATGCTGCAAATCAAGCCTCGACAGGATGTGCGGTATGGCTATCGCCTTCAAGCGACGGTCTGTTTTTATCAGGATTCTGGCAGCGAAGAAGGGTTGCTTTGGATACAGAATCAGCAAGGCGCTGGCTATGTATCTCGACGCAACGATGGGATGTCAGAGCTGCGGATAAACGGACATGACTTGGTGGAGAAGGTCTTGCTTGATCTTTGTGAGTATATCCGGTTCAAACGACGACAAGTCGAATTGATGCTGGGTGCGCTCAGGATTTTGAAGAGCAAGCCCACCGCAGAGCAGTTTTTGCAGGCGTGTCGGTTTGCAGATGACATATCGAATGCAAACTACTCGTCAAGAAGGAAACACTCTGCGTTGCTGGTAGAAAGGTATCTCTCTAAAATGGACATGCTTTCCCCGTAACGACTGAGGCCGCAAGGCCGAGATAGCGCGTCGTGTTCGCAGCAAGCGAACAAATTTATGGCCGCTATAATACGCCGGCCCCTCCTCCAGCAAGACAGGAGAGGGTGAAGATATAGTCTAATCCCTGAAGTGATTCAGGAGCGATTGACGAGAGGACCCCGTTGGACTGACCTCTAGTGTACCAGTTATCGCGCCAGCGGTAGCGCTGGGTAGCTATGTTGGGCAGGGATAAACGCTGAATGCATCTAAGCGTGAAGCCCGACCGAAGATGAGTTCTCCCTATGAGATCCCTGGAAGACTACCAGGTTGATAGGCTGGGTGTGCAAGCACGGCAACGTGTTCAGCTTACCAGTACTAATCGATCCACCGGCTTGACCATAAGATTTGCTCCTTGCAAAACGGTCAGCACAGGATTTCTTTGAATTTGCCTTTCGATTATCTGAGAGCATGGCTCTTTAAGTTTTTCCGGTGGTTGTATCGAAGGGGAACCACCCGTTCCCATCCCGAACACGGAAGTTAAGCCCTTCGGAGCCGATGGTACTGCATGGGTAACTGTGTGGGAGAGTAGGTCGCTGCCGGGATTAAATCAAACAAGGCCCGCAGTTTATGCTGCGGGCCTTGTTGCTTTGCAGGTGAAATAAGTTTCCTCCTATGATCGAGGAGGCCAACACGAACGACGAATTGACAGCGAAGTTTTCCTGGCTTCGGGCCTAGTCACTTCAAACTCCTGATCGTCCTGTCCATGTTCTCGGTCGCCTGTTTGAGGCGGTCTATCGATTGTTTGCTCTCTTGAAAGTTTTCATATCGATCAAGAGACGCCTCGATATCCTGGAGGAGAGATTGAGCCTTCCAGGGCTTGTTTATCACTCGCACTGCTCCCGATTTGGTCAGCGCGTCTATGAAAACGCTGGTGTCATTGATGCTCGACATCAGCATGCAGACCATACGGGGATTGATCGCGCGAGCCAGGCTTATTAACTCAGTCCCCTTCATCCCCGGCATCTGCTGATCGGTTATGAGCAGCGATACTTCTTCGCGCTCAAGTATCTTTATGGCTTCCTGCCCGGAGGAAGCAGTTACTGGATGATGGCTCTGCGCAAGCAACTTCTCCAACAGTTTTCGGTTCACCGCCTCATCGTCGACTATAAGTATTTTGTGTGCTTTCTTGGTCATAAATCCTTTCCTTCAAACAATGCATCCCTGGGGGTTGCGTAAGAAATCATCAAGGGCCAGGCGGAGTCGTCTGATTTCATGATCGAGTTCCTCGATAGCCGACAGTGCTCCGGTCAGATCGCCTCCTCTTCCCATCTCTTCCAACCGAAAGGCGACGCGACGGGCGGCTCCGGCCTGAATTCCGCCCAGCGATCCTTTCAGTTTATGCGCAGCCTCGGTGACCGATTCACAATCGCCCGCGGCGATGGCTCTTCGCAAAGCCTCCATCGCTTCCTGATAGTTTTCCAGAAACAGCCTCACCACCTCGCGCGCCACGTCCATATCTCCGAGGCTGTTTTCTATCAGCGTCTCCGTATCGATCACGCCGTCAACAATCTCTGATGAGACCTCTTCCGCCCGTTCGCGCGCAGGAGCCGCGCCATCCGTCAAAGCGTAGATCGTATCGAAAAGCTCGTTGGCCCTGAACGGCTTCGACACATAATCGTCCATCCCCGCCGCGAGACATTCTTCGCGGTCTCCCTTCATCGCGCGGGCAGTCATGGCTATGATCGGAGTGCGATGCCCGGTCATCATCTCTCTACCTCTTATCGCGGCTGTCGCTTCGAAGCCGTTCATCTCAGGCATCTGCACGTCCATCAGAATCTCGTCGAAATGATCGCTTTCGTGCGCTCGTGTGGCCTGCTCGCCGTTGTCGGCAAGCAGGACGGTGTGGCCCTGAAGTTCGAGTATCTTCGCCCCAAGCCTGCGATTTACAGGATTGTCATCTACGAGCAGCACGCGCAGATGCCTTGAGCTTTTGGGCAAGGATGCAAGGGTTGAGATATGGCCTTCCGCTCTGCCATGCCATTCGAAGCCGAGGACTTCGGCCATCACTTCGAGCAGAGCCGATTGAGTGACTGGTTTCATCAGGTAGGCGTTGATGCCAATCTCGCGGCAGCGCGAATCGACTTTCTGCTGCGTGGCCGAGGTGAGCATGATGAGAGGGATTTCCGCGAGCGGCTCCTGGCTGCGAATCGCTTCGGCAAGCGAAAACCCGTCCATCTCAGGCATGTGAAAATCGATGAGCGCAAGCGCGAATGGGGCGCCGTCGCGCGCGGCCTGATCGAGAGCCTCAAGCCCTGTCGGGCCGCTATCAGTGAGCGTGGGCTTCATGCCCCACAGACCGAGCATCACTTCGAGAATGCGTCGATTCGTAGCGTTATCGTCTTCTATGAAAGGGGATGTCAAGAAAAAACTACACCCTGCCTGGCTGACAGGAGCT
>CAZPQE010000578.1:0-3981 GCA_964588615.1 uncultured Clostridia bacterium
CGGCACCCTCGTGTGGTCGCGCAACACCGCATCTGATGCCGACACGAAAGTCCCTATGTGGGGCTTCGCCAGTTCGCCGCTGGTCGCAGACGACAGAGTCATCATCGCCACCGCCGGAAAACTCGTCGCCTATGATCTGGCCACAGGCAAGCCGCGCTGGTTCGGCCCTGACGGTCGCTCCGGCTACAGTTCGCCGCAGTTGATGACCATTGACGGAGTGCAGCAAATATTGTTGTTGAGCGGAGCAGGTGCGGTCGGCGTCTCGCCCAGTGATGGCGCTCTGCTCTGGGAGCACCGATGGAACGGCGATGGCATTGTGCAACCGGCCATGACTGCGGACGGCGATATTCTGATCGGCTCAGGCTCAGGTCTGGCTGAGGCAGTCGGTCTGCGGCGCCTATCGGTCAGGCGCGGATCAGACGGTTGGACGGTCGAGGAGCGATGGACATCTATAGGGCTGAAGCCCTACTACAATGACTTCGTAGTTCACAAAGGCCATGCCTTCGGCTTCGACGGTAGCTTACTGGCCTGCATCGATCTAGCCGACGGCAAGCGCAAGTGGAAGGGCGGCCGCTATGGTCATGGCCAGATGGTGCTTCTGCCCGATCAGGACTTGCTTCTGGTGCTGTCGGAAGAGGGTGAACTGGCTCTGGTCAGCGCGACCCCGGATCAATACACGGAGCAGGCGCGGTTTGCGGCCATCGAGGGGAAGACCTGGAACCATCCTGTGCTTGTAGGCGACACCTTGCTGGTTCGCAACAGCGAGGAGATGGCTGCGTTCCGTCTCTCTCTGGCCGAGCGTTGACCGGGTTGCTGATGAAATGAAGCGCGGAATAAACGATTGCCTGCGCCGGGTAGTCAACTCGCCTGCCTTACGGGGGTGCAGCTTTCAAAAGTCGGTCAATCCCCCCAACTGCAGTTGGAGGATCGTTCCAGCCTGACCTACACACAAGGCCGTCTGTTTTTTCAATCCCCCAACTGCAGTTGGGGGATCGTTCAAGTCCAACCTCGAAGGCTGGATTTGGACTCCTCCCCCGATTTCCATCAGGGGTATCCAGAAGAGAGTCGTGTGGTATAGGCTGGATTTGCAAACACCCTCAACTGCCGTTGGGGGAATGTTGCAGACGACCACCGACTTTTGAAAACTGCACCCGCCTCACGGCACCGTCAGCGACACTATGAGGTAACTGCGCAGCGGCCCGCGCCATTTTCTCAATACCCTTATAACAACATCGTCGCCGCTTTTGAGGCCGGCGATGATCCGCTGATATTCCTCGCGCGAGGCGACTGAACGATAGTTGACTTCCACTATCAGATCATCGGCGAATATCTCATTTGCCGCCGCGCTCCCCGCTTCCACCCTTATCACATAAGCTCCGCGCAATCCCTCGAAGCCTCGCGCGGAGGCGATGGTCGGGTTGAGCGTCTCGACGCTTATGCCGAGGCCCGGCCTGGCACTGGGCTTTTCTTTCTCGCCTGCATCAGGCCGGCTGCGAAACTCACGCGGATCGACCGGCGGAGGCGCGGGACGCGATTGCCCCTCCTGCCTCTCTTCGAGCCTCACGCTGATGGTCTGGCGAACCCCGTTGCGCGCAAGCTGAATCGTCGCCTGACTCCCGACAGGAAGCGATCCTATCCGCCGTATGAGGTCGCGCCGATCCTTCACCTTGCGCCCGTTGATGGCCACTATCACATCTCCGCTCTTTATCCCGGCCCGCGCCGCCGGGCTCTCCTCATCCGTAACATCGCGCACAAGCGCGCCTTGTGTGTCGGGCAGCTTGTTGAGACGGGCTATCTGAGGGGTGATGTCCTGAAGGTTGATTCCCAGAAATCCCCGCCTCACACGGCCATTGGCCACTATCTGATTGTAAATATCGACCGCCGTGACCGAGGGCAACGCAAACCCCAGCCCGTTGTAGAAACCGTTGTTGGTTAGAATCTGGCTGCTGATGCCGACGACCTCGCCCGCAAGATTGACCAGCGGCCCGCCTGAATTTCCCGGATTGATCGCCGCGTCGGTTTGAAGGAACTGTTGAAATGCGCTCTGATTCTGCGGGTCGGCCACCCGGTCTTTCGCGCTTATGATCCCAGCCGTCACCGTCTGCTCAAGCCCGAACGGGGAGCCGATCGCAAGCACCCAGTCTCCGACATTGAGTTTGTCCGAATCTCCCATCACAGCCACAGGGAGCGACTCGCGCGAGACGATCTTCAACACCGCAAGGTCGGTCTGATTGTCGCTGCCCACGACCGTCGCCGTGTATTCTCTTCCATCGAACAGCTTGACCTTTATTTTCGATGCGCGGCTGATGACGTGCTCGTTGGTGATGATATAACCTGACGAGTTGACTATCACCCCCGACCCCGCTCCTTCGCGCCCGAATGCGTCTCCCAGGAAAACTTTTATATGCACGACCGACGGCTCGACCTTCCTGGACACCCGCGCGAAGAGCGCCGACAGCGAATCGGGCGCGGTCGCCGCGCTGCTGATCGAGACCTGATTGTCATCGACGGTCGCTGTGGCAAAGGGGCGAATTATCGCGCCTATGGCTATGCCCATCGACAGACAGCACAACGCGACCAGAACTATCACTACCCGAAAGTGAGCCTTCACCGTGATGCTTCTCTCTGCATCGCCGTCGTTTTCATAAGAGCGCATAACGCACCTCCACAGGCTTTATGACGCGGATTATAGCAAGACGCCGCGAGGCGTTTCTACATCGGCGGGCGACTGAGGTCGCCCGCTTCCATCAACTTGTCCAGAATCATGTCGCCGAGTTCCGCTCGATACCTCAGACCGGTCGAGCCGCTTTCGATCAAAGCATCTCTGATGCTGCCCTTGAGTTCTGCGACCGAAGCAAACCGCGCGGCGGCTATCTCGTGAGTGTCTACCGGCTCAAGCTCGCCTCCCACCCGATGAGCCGAAAATACATGAGTAGTCCAGTCTATGGCATCGCCCTGGCAGGTGAATCGAACCTGAGCGCGCAGCAGATATTTTCTCAGAGCGATCCTCAAGCCCGTTTCCTCATAAGCTTCGCGCAAAGCTCCGCTCTCGAAATCTTCTCCGAGCGCAACCCCGCCCGACGGAGCGCGCCACGCTCCTGGCGGATACATGGGCTTTTTGATGACCGCAACTTTGTCGTCTTCGATTATGAAAAGCGTGACATCGTGCGATCTCCCGAACTTCCGGCTGCGTCGAACCACCTCGAACTCGCGGAGGGTCATTTCATAACTGCGGACTATTTCGACCGGCGCTCCGTAGAGGTCTTCGATTCGTGCGATGGCTTCAGCCGTGATGTACACGAAATTTATTTCTCCGATCCCATCTTTGATTGCTTCTCGAAAAAATCCATCACCATCGGGAAAGTCGCAGCCACAACCGTCATGTGATCAGTCTCGGCTGCTTCGAGGTATTCGACTTTCAGACCGGCTTTTCTTGCCGCCTCCGCCAGGTCGCGCGACCGCTGCGGGGTGACCACTCCGTCTCGGGCGCCGTGAATGATGAGAGCGGGGATGTTTTTCATTTTTGCAAGCAGAGCAGCCAGTGCGTCTTTCTGCTGAGGCCCGCCCCCGGCGACCGGAGCGATGGCCCGGAAGATATCAGGCTTGCCTGCGGCCACCAGCCACGCCCCCAGCCCGCCCATCGAATGACCTGTGAGATATATCCTCGACGCATCAACCCGATAATCGCGAGAGACCGCCCGGACAACTTCCATCACGTCTTCTCCTCCCGCGCCGCTGTAATCGCTGAACCGTCCTCTCCCGTTGGGGCAGGCCAGAATCACTCCGCGCCGGTCGGCTTCGCCTTTTATCACAGCAGGGTCGTACAATCCGCTCAGATAAGACCGCTCATCTCCGAGCGCGCCGTGAAGCATCACCACCAGCGGACGAGCCGCTTTCCCATCGTAGCCGTCAGGCACATACACGCGGTATGGAATCAGCTTACCATCCGCCGCCCGATAAGCCCGCTCTACTTCGCCCGTT
>CAZPQE010000579.1:0-3976 GCA_964588615.1 uncultured Clostridia bacterium
TGACAGGGCACTTTCTACCCTGTCAATCCTGCCTGTCGCTGAGGTCAGCGTGTCGCGCCAGCTTCTATCAATATCGCTCTGATTTCCGGCTTCGCCATATTGAGCGCCGTTTTGCCGTCGCGCGTGACCGCATTTACGTCTGCTCCTGCGGCAATCAATTTCTTTACCTGACTTTCTCTCCCAAAGAACGAAGCCCATATCAAAGCTGTAAAACCGACGTTGTCTCTCTTATTGACATGCGCGCCGGCAGCCAGCAGCGTGTCGAGAGTCGAGTCTTCTACTATTCGCATCAACGCAGTTACCCCAACGTGATTGGCAGCGTTGACCTCCATCCCATTCGCAAGCATGGCTTCTACGATATCTGTGCGTCCATCAGAAGTCGCTTGGATGAAGGCATTCTTCTCATATCGCCGTTCATACTCTTTGACGCCGATGCTGGTGTCTGCCCCGGCAGCGATCAGAAGGTCTTTGAGCTTCCTGTTTCCCAGCCGCGCTGCATGGCTGCAGGCAGTTCTCCCCTCGCTATCTTCAACATCTAGGTTTGCGCCTTTGGCAATCAATAGCTCTGCGACTTTATCGGGTTCGGATTCGAATCGCTCGCGAGTTTGGGATAAGTGACCGTCAGCAGTCTCATCGCCGCATCCGGCGCGAACGATGTGACATGATTGTTCGGGTCGGTCTGCGATTTGAGGAAGCTGGTGTTGAAATCAAAAATGAAACTTGACGCAAGCTGCGGCCCGCTCGCTCCTCCCTTCGTCACCGACACCGGCAAAGACCAGTACATCGTCGAGTTGAAAGTCATCTGTTGCAGCGAGCAGCAGCCCAGTTCGGCTTTCACTTCGTTGCCGAAAATGTCGTAGCGATGCCGGAACTCGATATCCGGCGTCGCGCTCGATGCCTGACTGTAAAACTGCACCTTCGTCACGTTGCCTCTCGATGTTCGTCCGACGAAGTTTGTGTTGAAGCCAGGCGGCGGCGCGCAGGGAGGATTGCTCGTCGGCGCGCAGTTGTCTGTATAACCGTAGTTCTCAAGACCCCAGTCTGGGTCGGGGGTTGCGCAGTCCGCGCAGTCGTAGACATACTTCGTTCGCGCTATCACCGTGTCATCCGTGTTGTCGTTCGTCTGCTTCGCATCATAAACCCTCACCTGCTCGACAAGCCGCACCAGCCCCTTGTCAGTGTATGACGACCCACCTTCGAAATAACTGTAAACAGTTCGTCTTCGCTTCTTGAAACTTCCGCTTGTTTGAAAGCCGTACTCAATCGCCTCTTCGAGTCGGCCATAGCTGCTGTAGAGAGATTCGACCCGCGTCTTGCTGGTCGAGACGTTATCGGGAGTCACATCGATTCGCGTCCGCTGCAATCCGCCCTGTGCTGTCGAGGTGCCGTAGCTGTAATCCTGTTGAACAGGAGTCGCGCTGCCGTTGACCACTTTCATGGTTTTCAATAATCCGTACTCGAACGAGGCGGAATCGTCGTTCGAGATCATCTGCGACTGAGTTCCGTCAGGCGCGGTGACGGTATTGGTCATCGTCTTGGCCGCGCTGTCAGTTGTTCGACTGTAGAAGTAGGATGCGTAAAGGGTCGGCCCTTGGAGATTGCCGTTATCATCGGTTTTTCCCTGCCACCACTCTCTCCGCTCAGTGAACTGCGGAGCATCAGAAAGCGTCCCCGATGTCTGATGAACATATTCGCTGTAAGCCACATTCGTGCCTTCGAGTGAATCGGTCATTCCGAGTTGCATGGAAATCTTTGTACACATCCCGTAGCCAGAGTACGAATCGAAAACATACCCGCGCCCGGTGTCGGGAAAGAATACCCTCTTGAGCACATCGACCTGATTTCCCGATGGAACATTCTGCACGCTCATCGAGCCGAAGTTATATGAAAGCGTGATCGGTTGATAATAGAATTTCGCCACCGTCCGCGACGATGCGCCGTTATAACCGGGCACTCGTATTTCGGCGAGGTTGCCGTTGGCGTAGTAATGAAACGTCACCTGCCGACCGAGAGTATCGGTTATGTAGTTGATAGCCTGGCGCGGCGGCTTCTGGCAGGCGCTCCCGCAGGCGCAGGGCTCGACTCTCTGCGCGTCCGAGCACGACGTGACATAACTTATCGCAATCGAATTGCCATTGATGTCTCTTATCGAATTGGGAAGCAGTTTGTTGCTGTTGAAGGCATAGACAACCTCAGTGCCGTCGGGGTACTGAAGTTTATTGGTGCTGCTGTCGAATTCGAAGTACTGGCCGTCATCGCTTCGATACTTCGCGGTTCCGGGCACGCGAGCGAGCGAAATCCTTGTGCCGTCGGCCTGAATGAGCAGGTAATTTCCTGACGCGCCGCTTGCCACATCATAGTTGGGAATGATACGGCCATAGTTGAGGCGGAAACCCGGCGCAGGCCAGCCCTGATCGTAGTCGAAGACTATTTCATTGTTGTTCTTCGTCCACATGCGAGAGTTGTAAATCAGGGCGAGACCGGCGCTGACTCCGCGCCCCGACAGACCGAAAATGGGTATGGCAAGGCTGAAGTTGTAACTGCCGAGTTGATCATCAGTTCCCGCAGGGCTTGCCTGCGCCTCAAGGTTCGGAGTGAATCGCGGATGGCCTGTCGCATTGAAAGGCTTGGCCGCGTCGGGCTTGTTGGTCGGATCGTCAGGATCAAAAATGAGGGCGGGATTGATGCGCCTGCTTGCTGCCCCGGCTGTTGCCCTTTCTTCAATCACCGACGGCTCCGACTCGTCTTCAGGATCGTTGCAGTCGCCGCCGTGCTCGCTGTCCCACCGCGCGTTGGTAAGCAGTGGCCTTTGCCCTTCGCGCACTTCGACCATAGCTCTGGCTTTCTTCTGACCTACCGACACGGTAACGATGCATCGCCCCGCGCTGAGGGCGGTTATGCTGCCATTAGTCGCCACATCGGCCACTCTCGGATCGCTCGACTCCCAGGCGGTGGCGGGGCCGTGAACGGGTTCGCCAGCATAATCAAGTGAAAGCGGAACGAGCGCGTATTCTTCGCGCGCATACATCACGAGCCGTCGCGGACAGAGTCTCAGCTTGGCCACTCGGAAAGCCCGATCTGTGGGCGATTCGACGCTCTGCGGTTTGGGCATCGCACCTCCACGTAGATCAAGTTATCAAAGATCGAAATGATCTAGCAGATGTCGAAGAACTCCAAAAGAGCTACCAGGAAACGGTGTTTCGCGGGTAGTTTGTGAACAGTCTGTATGTACTGTCTGCGCCAAACTCGAATTTATACCGCAGTCTGTTCTCTTGATCTTTCTGCAACCATATCCTCGCGGTGAATGGTTCAGTCATATATCTGACACCATGTTTTGTTACATTTGGAACACGGTCATCAGGCCACCACACAGCGGCTTCAGCATCTTTTCCTTCAGCCCACCAATCATACTTTCCTGCTATGCTAATCAAAGTTCTCGGCTCTTGATTGATTTCAAGTGACTCTATATCAAGAAGTTCAAGAAACCAATTTCTTTTCGACCAATCAGGGTCGAGTTTCAAGTGGTAGTAAAGCAGGTCATAAATGCCCCAGCGGATCGAAAGTATTTCTTTGTGATTTTCGTTTTCAGTTAATTGCTTTGGTTTTGTAATGTACTGTCTGAGAGCAAGGCTCAGTCTTGACTCGACCTTTCGCATTCGTTTCTTTGTTATTCTACGTTTCATCACACTATGTGGCGTCTATAGATAAGACATGCCAAGATATGGATTCACCAGTTCGACAAGACCAAACGGCATGCGGTCGACCAGAATTTACTGATCAGATATTGGTGTGCCGTCTCTATAGTCGTCTAACCCAATAACAACTCCGTCTCTGGCCGAGCCGGTGTTGGCTGTGAACGAATAATTGACACTGCCATTGCCCGTGCCGCTCGACCCCGAAGTGATCGTGATCCACGCAGCATTGCTTGTGGCAGTCCACGCGCAGCCCGCGCCCGCTGTAACATCGACCGTCCCTG
>CAZPQE010000580.1:0-3975 GCA_964588615.1 uncultured Clostridia bacterium
TTAAGAGGTGAAGAATATATCATTTTTTTGCCCTTAAAAAGCGACCCCCATTCAAGGAAAGACCCTAAATGAAGGATTCTCTTGGCTGTGAAATTCGTGTCCCTGCCTGTGTACGCAAAAGTATCAGAAAGTGGGTGAATGATACAAATTACATCTCAATAATCACGACATCGTATAATACTTCGCTTGAAACCAGGCAACAAATCATGGGCAGATCCCTTGAGACGAGATTGACGAGTCTTGATCAATCGCCTCTGCCGATTGACAAATGAAATCGCCCACCAACTTGTCGGCGCCCGCTCTGCGACGAGTCGTCTGAACCTGATCGTCCATAAGATCGAATCGGAACTGATTGCCATCGCCTCCGCCATCCGCGTGTGAGACGGAAAACCGCGAAACCGGTAAAAGATATCGCCCACTGTTCATGCATTTGCAAACTGCTTGAGTTCCATCGCCTGCTTTACACCTTTGCGCAAGCGTCCGTATAATCTTCGCTCTATTATGACCCCCAATCACGAAACAGTCGTCATACTCGATTTCGGCGGACAGTATACTCAACTCATCGCTCGGCGCGTGCGCGAACTCGGAGTCTATTCCGAAATCGTCCCCTTCAACACCTCCATAGAAGAGATCAAAAAGAAAAATCCTCGCGGATTGATTCTTTCAGGCGGCCCCTCGTCGGTCTACGAAGATGGAGCGCCGCATCCCGACCCGCGAGTGCTCGAACTCGACGCTCCGGTGCTCGGCATCTGCTACGGCGTGCAACTGCTGGCCTACTTCCTCGGCGGCGAAGTCAAACCGTCCGTGCGCCGCGAATACGGCCACGCTGAGGTGGAAATCACAGCCGAAAGCCGACTGCTTGCAGGACTGCCTTCGAAGATGAAAGTGTGGATGAGCCACGGAGATTATGTCTCTCAGCCCCCGCGTGGATTTGCGGTCACGGCAGCGACGGACGCCGCGATAGGCGTCGTCGAAGATGTGGCGCGAAATCTCTATGGAGTGCAGTTCCACCCGGAAGTCGCTCACACTCCACATGGCAAAGACGTGCTTCGCAACTTTCTGACCGGGGTCTGTCATCTGCGCTGCGACTGGACGATGGCTTCGTTCATCGAAACCACTGTCGAAGAGGTTCGCCGACGAGTTGGAGACGGTCGCGTGGTGTGCGGATTATCGGGCGGGGTGGATTCCTCGGTTGCCGCCGCTCTCGTTGCCCGCGCCATTGGCGACCAACAGACCTGCATATTCGTCGACACGGGCCTTCTGCGCAAGAACGAATTCGAAGAAGTACTCGAAGCTTATCGCCAGATAGGGCTTCACGTCGTGGGGGTGGCGGCAGGCGAAAGGTTTCTGACAAAGCTTGCAGGCGTCGCCGACCCTGAGCGCAAGCGCAAGATCATCGGCAACGAGTTCATAGAGGTATTTCAGGAAGAAGCGCGACGACTGGGCGAAGTGGATTTTCTGGTTCAGGGGACGCTCTACCCCGATGTGATCGAATCGGTTTCAGTCAAAGGCCCGTCGGCGGTAATCAAATCCCATCACAACGTCGGCGGACTGCCTGAGAAGATGCACCTCAAACTGATCGAGCCTCTGAGAGAGTTGTTCAAGGACGAGGTGCGCAGAGTGGGCCGCGAGCTTGGACTTCCCGAAGAGATAATCGGGCGTCACCCGTTTCCTGGGCCGGGCCTTGCGGTGCGCATACTCGGAGAAGTGACATCGGATCGAGTCGCCCTGCTTCAGGAAGCTGACAAAATCGTCATTGAAGAATTGCGTCGCGCCGATCTTTACGACAAGGTGTGGCAGGCGTTCGCCGTCCTGCTTCCGGTTTCGACCGTAGGAGTGATGGGCGACTGCCGGACTTATGAAAACGCGATAGCGATTCGCTCGGTTGAATCTCTCGACGGGATGACCGCCGACTGGTCGCGTCTCCCGTGGGACGCGCTTCAACGCATGTCGAGCCGCATAGTGAGCGAAGTGCGGGGAGTCAACCGCGTGGTCTACGACATCAGTTCCAAACCGCCGTCAACCATTGAGTGGGAGTGAGACGATGCCCCGACATTCTGTCTTCAGACTCCTGACTTTCACAACAGGAGATGAGTCATGCCGCAGCAACCTTCATCAAAAGGCAATCCGTTTCAGGATTACGTCTCGGTCGCAGAACGAATAGAGAAGTTTTATCAGAAATACCCCGAAGGCCGTATCATCACTCAGATAGTGCATCACGACCTTGAGCGCGGATTCATACTGATGCGCGCCGAAGTTTATCGCAACGCTGAGGACACTCTTCCTGCCGCAACAGGCCATGCTTATGAAATGAAATCCGAGGGCTATGTGCAGCGCACCAGCTACATCGAGGTGGGTGAGACCAGCAGTGTTGGCCGCGCGCTGGCGATGGCAGGGTTTGAAGTGAAACGTGGAATCGCAAGCCGCGAAGAGATGGAAAAAGTCGCGCGCTTCGAAGCGCGACAGTCAGCAACCAAAGCTGCGCCGAAAGAAATCGCTTCTGCGAAATCAGCCGAAAAAACTGACGGCCCGGCCACCGATGAGCAGAAGAATCAGATTCTCAATCTCCTCGAAGAACTGAGGCCGAAAAACCGCAGCGCGCAGCGCGCATTGCTGATGGAAAAAACCGGCAGACAGTCGCGCGATGACCTGACGCAACAGGAAGCTGAAAAACTGCTCAAGGAGTTGAGGCAGGAAGCCCCGTGGTGATTTGAGCGAGGTTCTGCTTCTCCATCCTTCGCGCCAGGAGGATTGCCGCAAACGGATGACGGTCGAGAGTGCGGAATCGCTCTTCGAAATCAGCGTCTTTCTTTCCGTCTCTCAGATCGAGGATGACTATCTCGGCGTCGGGAATCCTTTCCGAAGAGCCGAACACCCGAAAGCGCGACGCGCGCACCGCGATCATTTTAATGTCCGGGTCCGAAGAGCTTTCGGCTTCTTTGAGGTTCAGCAGTTTCATTCTTCCTCCGAAAAAGTACAGCAGGCTGCCAGACGGCTGGTTCTTCAAATATTCATCATTTCAGGCAAACAGGCTGCCAGATTGTTGTGCCTCCACAACTCCTCCTTCACTCCTCATTCAGCGTTTCGATGACGCGCGGCACATGAGAAAAATCATCGGTCACGAAATCCGCCATCGTCTCTTCGCCTTCCTGCATAGGAGTCGCCCCGGTGAATCGAATCGCAAGATAGCCTGCCTGCTTTGCGCCTATGATGTCGGTGTGCTCAAGGTCGCCTATGTGAACCATTTCCGAGGGCGCAGCGCCGAGCGATTCCGCCGTCAACTCGAACACTGCGCGATGGGGTTTCGAATGCCCGGCCTCGTCGGAAAAAATCATCGAGCCGAAGAAATCCATCAGCCCGGCGTCGCGGATTATTTGTTTGAGCACCCGACCGGGCGAATAGCCCACGTCGGAAATTATCCCGAGACGGTAGCGCGAGGCCAGTCGCCCGATGGCTTCGCGGACTCCTGCTATCAAAACCGGCGGGCGTTCGAGTATTCCTTCTTCGAAAACCCTGGCCATCTCGATGATCGCTTCATCCCTTAGCGTAACATCCAGATGCGCGAGCACGCGGCTCACCCGCTCGCGCGCGTCAAGCGTGCGATGCTCCTCGACCCAGATGGCATGATGGCTTCTGGCTTCGCGGTGAAAGGCGTCTTCTATCTGATCGTCCGAAAATACGCCGACCGCGCTGATGGCTTCGCGGAGCCAGTGGTGGCGGCGTTCCTTATAGAAGCGGAACCCGTCGGGCGGTTCCGTAAACAGCGTGTTCCAGAAATCGAGCGAAACTGCTTTTATCAATCTGTCTCCAAAAAAATTCAGGTTTGCGCGGGCGAATTGTCTTTCGCCCGCTTCCATATTCTAATATCAGGTGCGCGAGAGCAATAGAAGATGTTGGACAGGATTATACTGCGAACGGTCAAAGATTGCGCTTTTGATTGAGCGAACCTGTGTCAGTAGATAGCGCGTGAGCAAG
>CAZPQE010000581.1:0-3968 GCA_964588615.1 uncultured Clostridia bacterium
CATCTGACTCTTTCTTTTTCATCATCTCAGCGCGTCATCACTGATGACACGCGCGATTTAATAAGACTTGAACTCCGACGCGGGCGGCCTGTTTTGCCTGCCCCACGACTCCAGATAAGCGCGGCTGACGGTCACAGGATTGCGGCTCCACAGGTTGTGGTTCTTATCGACGTAGCCGCTTTTGTACACATCGATAGTTCCGTTGCCGGTTCCGTCGGCCTCATCGAACGGGTCGGCGCGCTCCATCTGAACCGTGAGCCGGGGCAGTCCTTCGGGCGCGTAAGGCCAGGGCCAGGCAGTCGAGAGCATCCCGTGAAAATGAATATTGCCGATGCGCTGCGTGAGCATCTGATGAGTGTGGCCATGAATGACGGTAACTGATCTGAACGGAGCCAGAATGGCCTGCACCTGCTCGGCGTCTTCAGTCCAGAAATTCCAGGGCTTGTAGTACTTGTAAAGCGGCGAGTGCGAAAAGATGACCACCGGTGTGGTTTTCGGCACTTTTGCAAGATCACGCCGAAGCCACTGGCGGCCTTCCGCGCCTACCTCGAAGCGACTCTGAAGCGAGTTGTCCAGACCCGCTACTGTGAGCATTCGATCCATCGGAGTCATTTTTCTTTCGGTCCAGAAATCCTTTTCGTTGACGCTCATCAGCGTAACGAAATGGACTCCCTTGTGATCGAACGAGTAGGAGGGCTGTCCGAAAAGCTCGCGCCATCGCTCTCCCATATCCAGAAACCAGTCGTGCTCGCCGACCATCATTTTGAGCGGGGCTTTCACCTCGGAGAGTATCTCTTTGCCCAGATCGAGCTCCTCCTTTTGTCCGAGTTGAGCGAGGTCTCCGCCAAACAACACGAAGTCCGGCTGCGGGTCGAGTGCGTTCACGTCCTGAACTGCCCGCATCGCCGACTTGACGAATCGCTCATTGAGCTTTCGCTCATAGAGGTGCGTGTCCGAAATGTAGGCGAACCGGAACGCGGGTTTTTCTGCGGTTTGCGCCTCGACCACATCGACGAGTTGAAATGAATGAGGCGGCAGAACTGAATGGGCGGCGGCGACTGCTCCCGCCATGCCTGCTATTTTCACGAACGAGCGGCGGTCAAGTCGCTTGACCGAGTCGAAGAACTCGGCGCGTTCGCGTTCGTACTCGGCTTCTCGTTTTTTCCTTATGAGCGGCCACATATAAACCTCCGTTGTTAGCGATCTGTGGTCAGCGCGAATGCCCGACTGATCGATGACTACTGACTGCCGCCTTGAGCCAGGCGGCGCGCGCGGTCGCCGGTCAGATTTTTGAGAAACTCTTCGATGTCGTTTATCTCCTGCTCCGTGAGGTCGAGTTTGCGAATCCCGCCGTCGAGATTGGAATTGGCTTCCCCGCCCTTGTTGTAAAACTCTATGACCTCGCGCAGAGTTTTCATCGAGCCGTCGTGCATGTAGGGCAGCGTAAGTTCGATGTCTCGAAGCGTGGGAGTTTTGAACGCGCCGATGTCTTTGGGCTGGCGCGTGACCAGAAAGCGGCCAAGTTCGCTGAACCCCTCGGTGAGTGAAATCTCGTCGAGAGCCTGGGCTGTCAGCTTTCCGCTCTGAGCCATCTGCTGCACCTGCCGGGCGAGAGAGTCGAAATTCTTCGAGGCTTTCATGCCGATGCCGACGTTGTGATATTTGAAATCGGTGAAGAACGGCGAAGAGGCATTGAACTCATGACAGGTGACGCATCGCGCTTTGCCTTTGAATAGCTCGAAGCCACGAAGCGCGGCTTCGCTCATTGCCGCGCGATCACCGGCATTGAAGCGGTCGAAAGCGGAGTCGGCTGAAAGCTGAGTGCGCTCGAAAGCGGCGATGGCTCGCGCGATATTATCGATTGTGACAGGGCCGCCGAAGACCTGCTGAAATTTCTTCGCGTAATCGGGGATTTTTTTGATCTTCGCCACAACCGCGTCGTGAGAGGGCTGGGCCATTTCTATCGGATTGATGAGCGGCCCCTTGGCCTGTTCTTCGAGCGAGCGGGCGCGTCCGTCCCAGAACTGTTCGACGTTGAACATGGAGTTGAGCACGGTCGGAGAATTGCGCGCGCCCTTCTTGCCGCCGACTCCTTCGGCGACGCTTGTTGGCTGAGTGAAACCGGTTTTGGGATCGTGACAGGTCGCGCAGCTTACGGTGTCGTCAATAGAGAGTCGTTTGTCGAAGTAGAGGTCTCGACCGAGCGCGACTTTAGCTTCGCTCATAGGGTTGTCTCGGGGGATGAGCATCTCCCAGAGGTCGGCGGGGATTGCGGGCGGAAGATCGATCTTGAATTTCTGCCCGGTGGCTGAAGATGTGTGCATGAAGTTGAATACCGCTGATGCGAGCCAGGCGGCAAGCAGAAGTATTTTCAGCATTCGAAATTTCGTTTTCATTCCCAGGGCCTCGCAGCCGCTACTTGTTGCACAGGTAATAACACGCCAGGCGTAAGCTTATTCCACATCGGAGAAATTTTTTCGAGCATGGAATATTCGGCGCGCAGGCGGGTTGTTATATAATGGTTCTCTGTCGACAAGCCGTCAGTTTCATATATGAAAGAAGGCGACAAAAAAGCGGATTTCGCTGAGTCCGCGCTCGATCATCTGGACGCGCTCTATGGGTTTGCCATGTCGCTTGCGCGCAATGAGGCGGAGGCCGAAGACCTGGTGCAGGAAACCTATCTGCGGGCCGTCCGCGCTTTCGGCCAGTTGATGCCCGACAGCAACCTCAAGGGATGGCTGTTTGCGATCATGCGAAATGTCTGGCTCAACCAGCTCAGGCATGCGCGCAGCGGGCCGCAGTTCATAGAGCTTGACGCCGATGAGGAAAGTTACGCGCGCTGGCCCGACGCGGGAGCTACCGATCCCTATTCGATTTATCTCAGGAAAGTGGAGCGATGCGAAGTTCGCGCAGCGATTGACAGCCTGCCCGCGCATCACCGGGAAATAATCGTGCTTCGAGACATAGAGGGATTCAGTTATCAGCAGATCGCAAACATACTGGGATGCCCCGCCGGGACAGTGATGTCGAGGCTGGGCCGGGCCAGAGAGAAACTGCGCGAGATGCTCGGCTGGGGCCGCGTCGAATCGAAAACATTGAGAGCGAAGGAAGCATGAACTCATGTGAAGAGGTAAGAGTCCAGATGAGTTTTTATCTGGACGATGAACTGCATGGCGGCGAACTGGCCGCCTTCGACGCGCACATGCGCGATTGCCTGCGCTGCCGCGAGTCGGTCGAGCGGGAGCGCGCCTTTCTGGAAAGCGTGCGTCAGGCGCGTCCGCTTCACACCGCTTCGAATGATTTGCGCGCAAGGGTGGAAAAGATTCTGAGCCAAGCTCCCGCGCCTCTCCAGGCTTCTGCCGAAATGCGAGCGCGGCTGCACCGGTCGCTCGAATCGCCGCGCAGCTATCGCCTGGCCGCCGCCGCTACGGTCATAACCATTGCCGCGATGATCGGCCTCTGGTATGTGATCTATCCGACAGGCATCTCCCGCCCGTCGCCCTCCGGGTTTGCGAAGATGGCGGTAGAAACACATCAGCGTCACCTGGCAGGGCGGCTGCCGCTCGAAGTCGCTTCGGATTCGGCGGAAGAAATATCGGGCTGGTTTGCTGGCAAGGTGTCCTTCAGATTGAAGCTGCCCGACTATCAGGGATCGTCGGGGCAGGAAAAACTCTACGACCTGAAAGGCGCGCGGCTGGTGGCTTTCAACAACGATTATGCGGCATACATCGCTTATCAAATGCGGGCGCGGCCCATCAGCCTCGTAGTCACCTCCGAATCCGTAGCGCGGGCGTCGGGCGGAGAAGAAATCGTCTCGAAGGGACTCACCTTCCATTACGACGCGATAGACGGGCTGAAAGTCATAACCTGGTCTGATCGCGGATTGACCTACGCTCTGGTGTCCGACCTCGAAGAGCGCGGACAGCAGTCCTGCCTGGTGTGCCACGCGGGAACCAAAGACCGGGATT
>CAZPQE010000582.1:0-3959 GCA_964588615.1 uncultured Clostridia bacterium
CCCCCCACCACCCCCCCCCCCCCCCCCCCCCCCCCCCCCCCCCCCCCCCCCCCCGCAACTTATCGGCAGAGAGTAAGTCCTCGCACAAGCGGCTCGACGCTCATTGAAATGAAAACTTTCATAACAATCACAAGCCTGCCGAAAGAGAGCGCAGGCTCAAGGCATCGGAATTCGGAATGCGGAATAGGGGAACCACTCTTATTCCGCATTCCGAATTCGGCACTCCGCACTCCACATGGGGGCGCCGGACTTACAGATTCAACCCCGGCGACATCCGTTACAGTATTTGAAGCGGGCTGATTGTATTAAAAGCCATTTCGGGATGTCAAGAAAAATCTTCGCGCGGCTGCGGAAAATCTCGTCTTTTTTTCGCTCGAAGGAAGGCCCCGTTGACTTGCTGAGAGATGGAGGTTTCACTCGGATGCATGCTTGGGGAGCCGTGTGTCACCGAATGCGAGTAATGCTGAATTATCCAGGCAGAACGACGGAACCAGGAGTCTGATCGTTGAACGCGCTCGTCAGTTCGTCGAAATAGTCAGAGAGTCTCGCCGCGCGATCTCCTGAAGTCGTTTCAAGTGTGAAAACTACAATATGGTTAAGCGAGGCTTTCAGCACGCTTAATCTGCGAACCCTGTCTTACATCCAGTCCCTCCATAGCCTGGATTTCAATTCCTCCTGAAGCGATGAGCTATAATAAGGCGCGGCTTGACAGCGCGAAGCAGTGCGATAAAGTTAATGACTCTATTTCATCGCCGCTCTCTGCGGCGTTATCGCATCGGAGGGTAAGTGAACAGGTCTTCCATCATCAGAGCATCGCTCATCTGCTCGTTCGTATTTTCAATCTGCCTGTTGAGCGCGCTGCCCATTCATTCGCGCTCTGAAAAAAGCAAATTCGACTCAATGCAGAGCAGCAGAAAAATGCGCCGCCGCGCCGCGCCTCTCACCTTCGGCAAGGGAAATTCCCATAAAATAAAAGTCGCTTCGACCGACGCGCTCACAGCCGCAAGCCTCCGCTCATCGGCGCAGAGAGCGAAGAGGTTTCATTCCTACACTTTGTTCGATGTCAGCAGAGACGCGCTTGCGCGCCTCAACGCAGACGATCTGGAGCGCATAGAACTGCGCGACGACTGGAACGTGATCGCCTTGCGCGCGGGCCAGATCGATACGACTGGCGGCGAGCCGCTGATACCCGAATCGCTTCGCCAGGCCGAAGGGCTTCCCCGTTCGCTTCACCTCGTCCAGTTGTTCGGCCCTCCCACCCCCGATGCCGTAGAGTCATTGAAAAAGACAGGCGTCGAGTTGGTGTCTTATGTTCCCAACAATGCTTACCTCGTATGGGCGACTCCGCAGTCGATCAGACGTATTCGCGCATTAAGAGACCGCTTCACTCAATGGGACGGCCCGTTCCATCCCGCCTTCAAACTTGATCCGGCAGTCGCGCTCGACTCCGACTCTCTGGTGCGCGTTTCAATCGAGATGCTCGACGCTGACTCCGAACAGTCAATCGCTCAGATAAGATCGGCCTCGCTGAAAACGCTGATGCCGGAATTTGCCGCAGCGGGAACGATTCATATAAAAGCGGTCGTGCATTCTTCAAAGCTTGCCCATATCGCGCGGCTCGCGCCGGTCATATCAATCGAGACATGGCCTGAGATCAGGCTCGATGACGAGCGCGCAAATCAGATAGTCGCCGGAGAGTTAATTAAGGAAACGATCAACAATGTCGATGTGAGCCGCCCGACCAGGCCGGGTTACGCCGCCTTCCTCGATTCGCTCGGCATCAATTCGAATCTCGATTTCGCAGTCGAAGTAGGCGATTCGGGCTTCGATCTCGGAACGAGCGACGTGGGCCGAATGCACCGAGACTTCCTAGACCAGCGCGGATTGTCGCGCATCGCCTATCTGAACGATTACACGGCGGATGAAAATCTCCACGAGACAGCCGTCTTCCCCGCTCACGATCCAAACGGGCACGGTACGCTCAACGCTTCGATCATCGGAGGGCTGGGCCGCTCTTCCTCAAGCCAGTTCGTCGATTCGCTCGGATTTCAATACGGGCAGGGCGTAAATCCTTTCGTGCAGATCGGAGTCTCTAAAATCTTTGACGACAACGGAGGGTTCACTACGAGGGCTTCGTTTGCCGACATCACTTCGGTGGCTTATCGAAACGGCGCGCGGGTCGCCAACAATAGCTGGGGGCTGTGCAATCTTGAGTTCGGTTTCTGCAATCTCTACGGAGATGACGCGAGAGTCTACGACTCGCTTGTGCGCGATGCCGACCCGTTTTCTCCCGGCAACCAGTCGATATCGATCATCTTCACATCGGGCAACCGGGGCCACATCGATCCGCTATCGATTGGCATACCGGGGACTGCCAAAAACGTGATCACCGTCGGCGCAAGCGAAGGGTTTCGCATGACCGATGACAGCGGCCAGCCGATTGAAGACGGCTGCGGCGTCGGCCCGACGCTTGCCGACAATGCTTCAGACATCGCCATCTTCTCTTCGGGAGGGCCGGTTCAGGATGGCCGCGCAAAACCCGACCTCGTCGCCCCCGGAACTCATATAACCGGCGCGGCCCCGCAGGACAGCTTCTATGCCGCAAAACCCGAAGACGACATCGGGGTGTGCGATCGCTACTTCCCCGCAGGCCAGACCCTTTATTCTATGTCTACGGGAACGAGCCACTCGGCTCCGCTGGTCGCCGGGGGCGCGGCGCTGGCTTTTCACTGGCTGAGAGAGCGGCTCGGAGCAGAGCCGAGCCCCGCGCTTGTGAAAGCGATGTTACTCAATTCGACCAGCTATCTCAGCGGCAGATTCGGAGGCGACAACCTGCCGGGCGCGCGTCAGGGCTGGGGATTGATGAACCTCTCGCGGATGTTCGAGCCCGCAGACCGCGCGCTTTACGACGAGTCTCCTTCGCGCACATTCACATCGAGCGGCGAGGAGGCTTTCGAAATCACCGGCGTCATCAGCGATCCATCGAAAGAGTTCCGGGTGATGCTCACCTGGAGCGACGCTCCGGGCAACCCGGCATTCAATGTCGCGCTGGTCAATCAACTCAACCTCGAAGTGACGGTCGGCGGCGTCCTCTACAACGGCAATAATTTTTCAGGGCAATACTCCTCTCCGGGCGGAGCGCGGGACGCGCTCAACAATGTTCAGGGCGTTCGACTTCCGGCTGGACTTACCGGACCGTTCCGCATTCGGGTCAGCCCGACTGTCATCGCCGGGGACGGCGTGCCGGGCAACGGGATAGACCTCGATCAGGATTTCGCGCTCGTCGTCTTCAACGGGCGGGAAGCGGCTGTCCCGGTGCTATCGATCACGGAAAGCGAGGGCATATCCGAAGGAGTGACCGTCAGGCACAGAGACGGATCGAGTGATTCCTGGCTCATTCCCGGCGAGACCGCTCTTGTCACCATCAGCGTGAGGAACCTGTCCTCGACCGCTTCGCTTGCGGCAACAAGCGCGTCTCTTTCGCTTGCGGGAGGCGCGACAGCTTTCTCCTCTTTCCCGCTCATAGGCGCAGGCGGCGTTGCAACCAACGCGGAGCCGTTTCAGATAGTCGTGCCATCAGAGATCAGATGCGGGGCGGCGGCTGAGTTTCAACTGCGGCTGGCGACTGAACTGGGCACGGTGAGTCTCCCCCTCCGCATTCGATCAGGACGCGCTTCGGGATCGCAGACGATCCTGAGCGATGATGTCGATGGGATGAGCGTGAAATGGAAAATGAGAAAAGGCTTCACAGTGGCGACAGGAATAGGGACCAGCGGCTCGATGTCTTATCACGCCGTCGATCCGGGCAAGGAGGAGGACGACGCTCAACTCTCGGAGATGTTTTCGAAGAAGAAATTTTCCATACCGTCAAACGCCGGGCGAGTGCGGCTTTCGTTCTTCCACATTTTCAACTTCGAGCCGGGATTCGATGGCGGCGTGATGGAGATTTCTACCGACGG
>CAZPQE010000583.1:0-241 GCA_964588615.1 uncultured Clostridia bacterium
CGCCTATCGGATGGAGGTGAATCGCTGCTTTGCGCATGAGAACGCGGTGAAGGCAGGGATCGCCGATCAGTATGACTGTGGCATTCTCCCTCGCGTCACAGGCTGGCTCCATTCGCTTGGCGTCAAATGGGAGATAAGCCCGGCGATAGACAGATGCCTCAAGTGTCAGGGATGCGACTGCGCTTACACGATAGCCGTCCGGGCGAAGTGATGCGCAGCGTAGAACAGGCTGCCAGCCTGT
>CAZPQE010000583.1:251-3942 GCA_964588615.1 uncultured Clostridia bacterium
AACCGCGCAGGCTTCGAGCCTGCCGCACATTTTCCGAGGAGTCTTCATGTGGCTGCGCGACGCCCTGAAAAGGATGAAAAACAGGTGATGACTTCCACGCAACGGACTCCAGACTCCAGACTCTGGACTCCAGACTTTTTTATGAGGAGCGCAACATGACGAGCCGCCGCGATTTTCTCAAGCACTCTGTAATGTCTGCCGCAGGGCTTGCCGCCCTGACCGGAGCTAGCCTGGCGCGGCCTCGCGCGGAGGTGCGCCGCGCCGCGCGGCCTCAAACGGTAGTCGTGCTCGGAGGCGGGCTGGCCGGACTATCGGCGGCCTACGAGCTCAAGCGCGCGGGCCACGCGGTGACGATTCTCGAAGCGCGCAAAACGTCGGGAGGCAGAGTGCGAACCCTGCGCGAAGGGTTCTCGGACGGAATGTACGCCGAAGCCGGCGCGCTGGGCTTTGCCGAAGACCATGAATTCACCTGGAGCTATGTCAGAAGCTTTCGCCTGCCTGTTCGACCGATCATCAAATTCGGAACCGATCAGGTCGGAAGGATGCGCGGGATGAGGTTTCGCATCACTCAGGGAAGGGCATCATCTCTGCCCTTCGAACTCAAATCCAGAGAGCGCGAAGCTGGTCTCTACGCTCTTTCCGATCTCTACATGGGCGAGCACATGCGCCGCATAGGCAATCCGCGAAAAGAGAACTGGCCGCCGGAGGAGTTGAGAGAGCTCGATCAGATAACCCTCGCCCAGATGCTTCGGGATGCGGGAGCTTCCGAAGGGGCCATCGAAATAATCGATTGCCTGCATCTGGGACTGCTCGGATTCGGCTTCTCTTCGATTTCGGCGCTCAGTGGAATAGTGAGCGAGCGCATAGCTCTGGCCGCTCCGTCTTACGAGATAGCTGGCGGAAACGATCAACTGTCCTCCGCGCTCAAGAGAAAGGTCAAGAAGCAGTTCAAAAAGCAGTGCGTCGTGCGACGCATAGAACAAAATGAATCGAGCGTGACCGTATTTTACACCACCAATGGCGAGACGCTTTCGATCACCGCCGACCGCGCGGTGTGCGCGCTGCCGTTTGCGATTTTGAAAGACCTTGAGGTCTCGCCCGCGTTTTCTGAAGAGAAGCAGAGGGCGATAGGCGAGATAAAACTCACTCCGGTCACGCGCACATATCTGCAATTCAAATCGAAGGTATGGGAGCAGGATCGGTTCGACGGAAACGGCATGACCGACATCGACATTCAGAACACCTATTCGCCGACGCTGGTTCAGGAAGGTCAGCGCGGAGTGCTGGCGTCTTACGCGGCGGGCCAGCGCGCTCTGGAGCTCGGAGCGATGAGCGAGCAGGAGCGACAGGATCATGTGCTCAGACGCATGGGGACTTTGTTCAACGGACTTGACAGCAGGTATGAAAAAGGGATGAGCCATATATGGCATGAGGATGAATTCGCGCGAGGCGGCTACACTTACTTCGAGCCGGGCCAGATGACTTCGCTACTTCCCGTCGCCCAGAGGCCCGAAGGCCGCATACATTTTGCGGGCGAGCACACTTCGGTCTGGCACGGGTGGATGAACGGCGCGCTGGAATCAGGCAACCGCGCAGCCGATGAAATCAATGAGGCTGAATGAAGCCTGAACCCGCGAGTTCAGAAAGCTTGATTTCGTCGAACGATTCTCTCTTTATCAACGACGCTTCTGATTCATTTTTCATCGATGAGGCCGGAGCTCGGAACAGGCTGGGCCGATTCCTGAAGGCTGAAGGGCGCATACTCGTCGGCCTCGATGATTGCCGCTTCATCGATGTCGCGGCCCGCAACGTCGCGCACGCGCGAAACGAGCGCGGCTGCGACCAGAAGCGATGCGCCTCCCAGCATGACAACACGGAGCGGATCGTTGTTAAGCGCGTGCTTGATGAGAGGCTGGAAGGTGAGCGAGGCGATGATCTCGGGTATCACGATGAAAAAGTTGAACACGCCCATGTAAACGCCCATGCGAGCAGGCGGCAGCGCGCCCGAAAGCATCGCATAAGGCATCGAGAGTATCGATGCCCAGGCTATGCCGATTCCCACCATTGGAATCAGCAGCAGGTTTTGATCGCGTATGACGAAAACGGAAAGCAGGCTTATGCCGCCCAGAACCAGCGCGCAGGCATGCACTGCTTTTCGACTCGTCAGCGCGGCGAGCCTGGGCAATACGAAGGCGACAACGAAGGTGACGATAGAGTAAACCGCAAAGCAGACCCCGCCCCATTCTGCGCCTTTGTCCTGAAGCGATTTGTTAGCCTCAAGCGCGGCTTCGATCTGAAACCGGGTTTGACCTGCCTGCATCAACTGATCGGTCAATGCCTGTCTGTCAATCGCGCCGAATACATGCCGGGCAGTCGATAATCCGAAATAGAGCCACATGCAGAACAGGCCCAGCCAGGTGAATACCTGCACGGCAGCCAGTTGCTTCATCGTCTGCGGCATTTCTCGGATGGCTGAAAATATCTCGCTGAACCATGATGTTGCGCTGCGCGTTTCCTTTCGCTTGCTCAGGAATTCTTCCATGTTTTCCGGCGGATATTCTTTCGATGTGAAGACCGTCCACACGACCGCGCCCAGAAAAACCAAAGCGCCAAGTTGAAATGAATATTTGACCGTTAGCGGGATGCCGCTCGATGTGTTGCCTTCAAGTCCCAAGTAACGAAAGATGTAGGGCATCGCGCTTGAAAGAGCGGCCCCCGCGCCTATGAAAAAACTTTGCGTCACGAATCCTGTGGTGCGCTGTTCAGGGTTCAGCTTGTCGGCGACGAATGCGCGGAAAGGCTCCATGCTTATGTTGATGCTTGCGTCGAGCACCCATAACAATCCGGCAGCCATCCAGATGGCTGACGAGTTGGGCATCACAATCAACGTCAGGCTGGAAAGAATCGCTCCGAACAGAAAGTAGGGCCTGCGCCGACCAAATCGATTCCAGGTTCGGTCGCTCATCGAACCTATGATCGGCTGAATGATCAGGCCGGTCACCGGCGCGGCCAGCCAGAGGAACGCTATCTTGTCAGCTTCCGCCCCGAGCGTTTTGAAAATAGGACTCATATTCGCCATCTGCAATCCCCAGCCGAACTGAATCCCCAGAAAGCCGAAACTCATATTCCATATTTGCCAGAAGCTCAAACGAGGTTTGCTCATCTTCTCTGCCTTTCAATTCCTCACAAGGATCGCAGCCGACCGCGCCGGCAGACTCACTTTCACTTTTCCTCCGCGCACCTGCGCCTCGCCGCCTGCGCCGAGACGGTCTGTCAACACCGCTCCCTCGCCCAGACTCGTCGACTCGACTCCGAACTCGACCATCGTCTCGCGCGAGTCGTTGTTGATGACCACGATGACTGACTCCCGACCGCTGACGCGCCCGTAAACATATTGCTGCTCCGATGCGAACAGATTTATCAGCGTCCCGCGACGAAGCGGCTCAAGCTCTCGTCTGAGTCGAATCACTCGTTGAAGATGCTCGAAGACGGACTGCTCTTCTGCCGTGCGGCCTTCTCTGACGAATGCGTCGCGCTCGTCTGCGGGGAACCCGCCGGGGAAGTCGCGGCGGTTGTCGGGGTCTCCTCCTCCCTTCATCGCTATCTCGTCGCCATAAAAAATCTGAGGCGTCCCGCGCGTAGTCATCACGAAAGTCTGCGCCAGCCTGAGCCCCTCAGCAGTGGCTCCGCG
>CAZPQE010000584.1:0-456 GCA_964588615.1 uncultured Clostridia bacterium
GTCGTCTTTTCGGCTCTGACCGACTCGCTTGCTCTGTATGATCGCAACGCGGCCATTGACCTGCTGCTCGAATCTCGCGGAAGGGAGGGCCGCTTGTCCTCCGGTTCTGCAAAGGCGCTGGCCGCGATAAACGTGACCGCCGAAAAACTGGTTTCAAAACTCCAGAGCCGCGTCAGGAGTGAGAGAGCGCAGGCCGCAGACAGGCTTGGCCGACTGGGAGATTCAAACGCAGTCTCGCCTTTGATCCTTGCGCTGTCGGATTCCGATATCGAAGTCAGAGAGCGGGCGGCTTCCGCTCTCGGTCGGCTGGGCGACAGGAAAGCTGTTGAGCCCCTCATCCTGGCTACTGAGTCAACAGAGGCGAGAATGAAAATGGCAGCGGTCGCAGCTTTGGGAAGAATAGGCGATCCTGCGGCGACCGACGCATTGTTTGTCAAGGCCAAAGACGCCGACGCC
>CAZPQE010000584.1:466-3925 GCA_964588615.1 uncultured Clostridia bacterium
CCGATGTGAGAAAAGCGGCGCTCGAATCGCTTGCCCGGCTCGGCATATCGGTGGAGCGATTGAAATCGGAAGCCTCGAATGCGAACCCGCAGGTGAGGCTTGCCGCTGCCGCCACTCTGTCTCGCATCGCAGACCGAGCAGCATTGCCCGTGCTTGTTTCTTTGTTGAAAGACGCTGACCTCAGAGTGCGGGTTGAATCGGCCCGCGCGCTTGGAGAGATCGGAGAAAAGGATGCCGCAGTCCCGCTCATAGGCGCGCTTTCGGATTTGAGCATAGATGTCCGCATTCAGGCAGCCCTTTCGCTTGGCCGCCTCAAAGACAGCCGCGCACTCGGGCCGCTGGCAGCGATGATGAGCGACAGAGATTCGCGCGCCTCTGTGGCTGCTGCGGAATCTCTGGCCCGCCTTCAGGACCCGCGAGCCATGAAGACGCTGACCGATTCGCTCGTCGCGCAGGATTTGCAGGCAAGATCGCTTGCGGCCCAGGTGATGGCAAGAGTCGCGCGAGAAGGCTTGCACTCTCAGGCGTTGTCGGCTCTGGCTCAGGCTTTGTTCGACAAGGACACGGTTGTGCGCTTCTATGCTTCGGAAGCCCTCGTCGCTTCGGGCGCTTCGAGCGTTCCGCATCTGATCCGCGCCCTCGGCTCAGAGCGCCAAGCCGACAGAGACCGAGCTGTGCGAACGCTTTCACGCATCGGCGAACAAGCCGTCACTCCGCTCATCGGCTTGATTGAGGATCGAAGCAGACCTCCTCAGGCCAGGGCCGACGCGGCAGAGGCTCTGGGAAATATAGGCGACAAGCGGGCTGTCGCATCCCTCGCTGAGTTGTTGGGCGATGAGGATCAAATCCTTCGGCAGCGCGCGGCGCGCTCTCTCGGTCGAATGGGCGATGAAGCTCTCGCGCCCCTGCTCAAAATGGCAGACTCATCTTCTTCTCCGCAGGCGAGGGAAGCGGCTATAGAGGCTCTGAGCCTGAACGCTTCGACCAGAGCCGTCGAGCGGATAATCTCAGCCCTCAGCGATTCGGCTCTGACGGTTCGCTCATCTGCGGTCAGGGCGCTGGGTGAAACCTCCAGCCCGGAGGCGGCGCAGGCGTTGATGACGATAATGCGCGATGAATCGTCTCCGATGAGAGCGCAGGCGTCGGCTGCTCTGGGCAGACTCGGCGCGGCGGCTCTGCCCGCGCTCATTGCTGCGCTGCGCGACTCTCGCCCCTCGGTGCGAGCGATGGCTGCCGAATCGCTTGGCGAAATCGGATCGAAAGAAGCGGCGGCGGCATTGATCGAAGTCGTAAGGTCGGATACCTCGGGGGCGCGCATCGAGGCGATAGGCGCGCTCGGAAAAATCGGCGACCCTTTGGCAATCGATTCCATCATCACTGCGATAAAAAGCGGCTCGCCCGCTGTTCGCCGCAAGGCAGTGAGCGCGCTTTCACAATTCTGCGATCCTCGCGCGAAAGACGCGCTGGTGGTCGCCCTTTCAGACTCGAACGAAGAGGTGCGCGAGATGGCGGCAACCGGGCTTGGCGAAATCGGTGATGTGAGCTTGCTGCCTCTGCTCGAACGCGCTGCAGACCGCGATCCTATAGAGGATGTGAGAAACGCGGCAATAAAGGCCATCGAGCGAATACGCGCTCAGGAAAGCGCGCGAAAATCTCAAAAGCCGAAATAGAGAAAGCGAAGAACCGGAATGCGCATAAAAGTAATGACGATGATTTCGATTGTCGCTCTTGTCCTGATGTTGACGACGGGGTGCGGGGAAAATGCCGCTTCGAAGAATGAATCTACAGATGCATCGCCAGCCAGTGAACCGAAAGCTCCCGCCGCCGCTTCATCGACGGACGCTTCGACATCCTCTCCGCCGCCCCGACTGCTTGGGGTCTACGTTTTGAGCGAAGTGCAGAACAAAGGGCAGGTCAACATGGTCACGCCTGCCAATGCCACCGAATTCACCTTTCTTGCGGATGGGAATTATTCCCGCCAGTCGAAGATCGGAGGAAAAGTGGATCACACCGATTCGGGACAGTTCAGCGTCGAAGGCCCGGATCAACTGGTTCTGCATATCCAACTCTCCGACAACCGTATTCAGGTTCCGCCTGTCGAAAAGAAGCATTCGATCACTCTTTCTGCCGATGGAGAAGAACTCTCGATGAAGGGCAACGAGGGCAAAGTGGCAGTGTTTCGACGGAAAAAAGCGACTGAGCAATGATCTCGCCCTGCGCTGTGGAAATATCTTTTTTCCCAGGACGGTTTTTGCTTTTCGCGGCCTGATCGTTGGGTTATTATTGAGTCGAAGTCGTTTCTCCCAGGAAAAGAAAAACGATCCTGAACAGTTGCATCTTTGCTAATCAAGTCGAGACGATGGGGAAGTAGAAATGCGCCCGTTGGACATAAAAGCGGAGCGGAGGCGCGAGGTCAACCTTGAGGCGCCCGACTTTCTGGAACACGCAAGGCAGATGCTCTCTCGCGGCATCCCGGTCGAAATGCGCATGAGCGGCAGTTCCATGCGACCTACTATCGAAGACGGCGACATCGTGACCATAATCCCTGTCAGCGACCTGCCCATAAAACCCGGCGACATCGTTCTCTACCAGACCAGATTCGACACTGCGGTCATCCACCGCGTGGTGAGAATTGATCGAGGGCTGTCTGAAAAACTCGTGGTCACGCGCGCTGATTCCTCGAATCAGAACGACGTGCCCGCGCCTGTCCATCGTGTTCTGGGAAGGGTCAACCTGATTGAGCGCGAAGGAGAGAGCGTGAAGATGTCGCGGCCCCGCATCCGGTTTTCCGAATGGATCGAATCCCGCATCGCCAGGTTGAAGTTCTGGTCGAGAAGATAATTCAATCCGAAGATATCCTGCCTGAAGCCAGCAGCGCGATTATCAGAAGACCGAGCGCGATGCGATAACCCACGAAAACGAAAGTAGTATGCTTTTGCAGGAACCTCAGAAGGAAGGATATCGAAAAATACCCCGACACGGCGGCCACTGCGCTTGCGACGATCATCGGAGTCCAGTCAGCAGTCTGTGAGCCGAGCGCCTCGATGAATTCGAGCAGACCGCTTGCGCCGATGGCCGGGATCGAAAGCAGGAATGAAAACCGCGCCGCCGCCTCCCGTTCGATGCCCGCAAAAAGTCCCCCCGTGATGGTCGTCCCCGATCGAGAGCTTCCCGGTATGAGCGCAAAGACCTGAGAGAAACCGACGATGAGCGCGTCTCTCACTCCGAGGTCTTTCATCCCCCGCCGATGGGTGGCGACGAGTTCGGCGATTGTCAGCAGCAACGCAAGCCCGATGAGACTTGTCGCAATCACCCACAGGCTCTTGGTCAGCTTGCCTTCGATTACGTCTTTCAAAACGAGGCCGACTGCCGCTCTGGGGATCGAGCCGTTGTGTACCAGCAACGCGAGGCGGGCCTCCCGGCGCTGTTCCTCTACGACTTCCTGCTTTCTCAGCATGC
>CAZPQE010000585.1:0-3902 GCA_964588615.1 uncultured Clostridia bacterium
CGATCAGGAATTCGGTTTCGGGCCTCGGTATGAGAACGTCGCGGCTCACCTCGAAGTCGAGATTGTAGAATTCCTGATGCCCGGTGATGTATTGCAGAGGCTCACCCACAGCGCGACGATTGATGAAATCGTTGAACTTTTCGTAGCGCGCTTCATCGATTGGCTCGCCGGATCTGATGATGAGTTGAGCGCGATCCAGCGAGAGCGCGTGCGCAAGCAGCGCGGACGCCGTGCGACGCGGTTCATCGATGATTGCGTCCTCAAGCGCGCGCGCGCCTTCAGCGATGGCCTGGGCTATGGTAGGCAAATCACTTTATCTTTTTGGCCTCGTGGTCTCCGCCCTGATGCAGTATCAGGTGCCTGACACGCCCGGTTGAGTCTTTGAAGAAGGTCACCTGAGCATCGACTACTTTCAGAAAAAACTTCGTCTGCGATTCGGCGAAGAGTTCGAATTTCATCTGCCCCGTCGCCTGGCCCATCAACTTGTCCCCTTCTCTGGTGACAGTGATAGTTAAACCGGGGGCAATCTGATACTCGCCGGCGTATTCATCAAGCACTTTTGGATCGACTTTGATTTCCTTGCGCTCGGCAGGTTGAAGCGCCGGGTTATAAAGTCCCGCCACCTGATGAGCTATGCGACCGGGGTTTGCGCCTGCGAGATTGGTCAACACGATGACGGTCAATTGATCATCGACGTATCGGGCGATGAAAGTGGTGAATCCCTGCCACGCGCCGCCGTGCTCTATGAGCTTGTGGCCGTTGACATCCGAAACCGCCCAGCCGAAGCCGTAGTTCTGCGTCTTGCCGCTGTTGAGTTTTATGGGAGTCCACATTTGATCGAGGCTCGTTTTCTTCAGCAGTTTTTCTGTGTAGAGCGCGGCATCCCAGCGGGCCATATCGAGCGCGGTGAAATAAAGGCTGCCGTCGGCGGTGGTGTTCAGCGCGGGCGAAACCCACTCCTGATTTTTCAATTCGCCTTTGACCAATCGATATCCGGCTGCGCGGTTCGGGATGATATCGGATTCGTTGATGATGCGCGCGGTGTTCATGCCGAGAGGGGCGAAGATTTTTTCTCGCAGCAGGTCGCCATAAAATTTGCCTGATGCCTTGTGAATGAGTATTCCGAGCATGACATAACCCGGATTGGAGTAATTCCACTTTTCGCCGGGTTGAAAATCGAGCGGGATAGCGGCGATCTTTTTGACCAGTTCGTCTTCAGTGTAGTCCTGTCGCATATTGATCTGGTCATAAAGCTTGTTCGAGATTCCCGACGTATGCGTGAGCAGGTGGCGTATGGTTATGTCTTTCCAGATTGCGGGCGCATCCGCGATGTATTTGCTGATGTGATCGTCGAGATTCATTTTGCCTTCTTCGACGAGCATCATCACCAGAGTCGCGGTGAACTGCTTGCCTACCGAGCCTGATTGAAAAATCGTTTCGGGAGTCGCCGCCGCGTTGAGTTCGAGGTTGGCCAGTCCGTAGCCTTTGGCTTTGACGACCTCGCCGTTTTTGACTATGGCAATCGAGAGGCCGGGAATCTTCTGCTTCTCCATTTCAGCTTTGACGTAATTATCGATCTTGTCGGTCTGAGCTAAAGCGGCGAATGAGATAAGAACGATGGTGAAGAAAGCAGGCGCGAGTTTGCGATTCATTAAATCCTCCGTAATAAAATGAGGAGACGCGCTGCCGGAATATCCCAGACATTCCGCACATCAAAGCGGCATAGCCGCAGGAAAGAGCCAGCAAGAGTTGTATGCAAGCCAGTGCGCCTGCGTATCAGACCGCAGCTTCCGCGCCCGCTTTGAGTTTTTCAGCCTGATAGTGAGCCACCAGCGCGTCTATCAGTTCGCCTATCTCGCCTTCCATGAATTGATCGAGTTGATGCGCGGTGTAGCCTATGCGGTGATCGGTCACGCGGTTGTCCTTGAAATTATAAGTGCGAATCTTCTCCGAGCGGTCGCCGCTGCCGACCATCGAACGTCGCTCGCTCGCAATGGCGTTGTGCTGCTTCTGCTGCTCCATCTCAAGCAGTCTTGAGCGCAGCACGCGCATACCCTTCTCTCGATTCTTGATCTGCGATTTTTCGTCCTGCATCGAAACGACGGTGTTGGTGGGCAGGTGAGTGAGTCGCACAGCCGAGTAAGTGGTGTTGACCGACTGGCCGCCCGGCCCCGAAGAGCAGAAAGTATCGATGCGGAGGTCTTTGGGATCGATGCGGATATCGACCTCTTCGGCTTCCGGCAAAACGGCGACCGTGACAGCCGAGGTGTGAATGCGGCCTGAGCTTTCAGTCTGAGGCACGCGCTGAACGCGATGGACGCCCGATTCGTGCTTGAGGCGGGAATAAACCTTGTCGCCTTCGATCAGTAATATCCCTTCCTTGATGCCGCCTATGCCTGATTCCGAAACGTCGAGCGCCTGGACTCTCCAGCCCTGACGTTCGCTGTATCGCATGTACATCCGCATGATTTCGGCGGCAAACAGCGTGGCCTCATCGCCGCCCGTGCCCGCGCGGATTTCCAGTATCACGTTCTTTTCATCGTTGGGGTCTTTGGGGATGAGCAGGACTTTCAATTCGTCTTCGACGCGGCTGCGCGTCTGCTCAAGCTCCACAAGTTCTGTGCGCGCGAGTTCTATCATCTCGGAGTCATCTTCGATCTGAAGCATCTCTCTGGTTTCGATGATGCCGCGATCTATCGCTTTGAACTGGCGGTACTTCGAGACTATCTCTTCAAGCTCGCGGTGCTGCTTTGCGGCCCGCGTATACCGCTGCTGATCGGCCAGCAACTCAGGCTCGCTGAGTTGGCGGGTCAGTTCTTCGTACTTTTCTTCTATCGCATCCAGCTTGTCGAACATAATTCCTCACGCCGCTTTCGCCTCTTCTTCTTTCGCCGCAGGCTCAAGACGGAGCGACTCCTTCAATGCGAAGATAGCGACTTCGAGTTGATCATCGCCCGGCTCTCTGGTGGTCAGGTTCTGAAGCCACATTCCGGGACGGGTGATGAAGGAAAAGAACCACTGAGCGCGGCTGCGCGCCGAAGTTCTTATGACTTCGTAAGAGACTCCGGCGATGAGCGGGATCAGAGAAAGCCGCACCAGAAAATTCAGAAAGAGCGAATCGAATTTCACGACCGAAAACGCGATTATCGAAACCAGCATCACCACCATCAGGAAACTGGTTCCGCAGCGAGGATGCTGACGCGACTTGACGCGGGCGTTTGCGACCGTAAGCTCCTCTCCGGCTTCCCACGTGTGGACGACCTTGTGCTCCGCTCCGTGATATTCGAATACTCGTCGGATGTCGCGCAGAAGCGAGAAGCTGACGATCATAATAAGAAAGAACGTCATGCGTATCAGCCCATCGACGAGGTTGAAGGAGACCGACGGGCGAATGGGTTTCATTGCCGCTTGCACCCACGCCCAGGCGTCGGCATACCACGCGCCGCTTGCCGACTGCGCGCCGATAGTTCCGCCGCCGAAATAAACGAAGATCATATTGGTCAGCAACAGCGGCAGCACGATGAACATCACGATGTTGATGACTATGGCCATGGCGATAGAGCCGATGGCTCCGGCTGAAGAATTTTTCCTGGCCTGCTTTTTCGATGCGGCTTCGTCCGGCTCTTCGTGAAAGACTACGTTGGCCGAGAAGTTCAATGCCTTGATGCCGAGGTACATCGAATGAAGCAGGATAGCCGACCCGCGCAGCACAGGCAGGCGCAGCAGCGGGTATTTTTCGGCAAGCGAAGGGAGCGGCTCTCCCATAGAAGTTATTTCGCCATCGGGGCGACGAACCGCTACTGCGTAAGAATGAGGAGCGCGCATCATCACGCCTTCGATGACCGCCTGCCCGCCAACTACTATTTGCTCTTCCTTCATAATCCCTCTCGCGCAAAGAAAAA
>CAZPQE010000586.1:0-3897 GCA_964588615.1 uncultured Clostridia bacterium
AGGTTGAATGATCCTCCAACTTCCGTTGGAGGGGTTAGCCCCGACTTTTGAAAACTGTCTATGACGGTCAGAGCGCGACTCACGGTGCTATCTCAACCTCGTGGCCGGGTCGCCGAACAGTATCCAGGTTCGACGAATGTCGGCGTCCGATATCGCGCGCTTTGCCATCATCGCCGCTTCTCCGAGCGTGAAGTTCCGCTCCCGGCTCAACGCCCTGCGCAGGAATTCTTCCGCCAATCTGGTCTGATCCGACGGGCGCGTCAGAGCCGACGAAGCCCACACCGCAAAGGCTCGCGGCGACTTCATCAACGCTTCCGCCAGTCCATCGACTGCCGGATCGTGGAAATATCCGTTCAGACAGGTCGCCGTCACAAACATCGCCGGTGCGCGCGACGGGCCGGGCGCGTCGCTCGAAGTCAGCAGGTTGCCTCGCCATGTGGCAACCGAGCCGTGACCTGAATAACTCACAACCAACACCCCCTCGCTGATTCGGTCAGCGATTTCCTTCCTTGCAGTCTGATCGTCGAAGCGGCTTCGGAATACTTCCGCTATCTCAAGCCCCGGCATCGCCGCTTCCAGCCTTCGACTTGCCGCTTCGAAATCATACCCATCGCCGCGATCGGCCACTACCAGCGCGCGGTCGATCGAAACCCTCTGCTCGAAGCTCACTATCCTGGCTGCCATCGCCGCAGCTTCTGTAGCCGTGCGCGCGGGCAATCGCCCGATGGCCATCTCAGGCAGGGAGTCGGAATCGAAATCGACGAACCAGTCGTCGCTCGCAGTTTCGAGAAACTCCGAGTCGATTAGTTTCGTTGGAACCAGGTCGCTCGCCCCCAGGCGCAGGTAATCCCTTGGATCGAAGCTCGAATCGCCCACAAGCAGCGCAAGTCGCGGCTTGCTCTGCCAAAGGGTGGCCGCCCATTGCAGAAATCCTTTCACCGCGCGGGGGTCTTTTTCGCCATAGCTGAATTCGTCATAGATATCCTCTATATCGACCATCGCCACCCTGAGTCCCTGCCTTTCGCGCAGTGAGCGAAGGGCAGATAGCGCGGGCATAAACCTTCGGTCAGAGATAATCACCATGTCTGCCTGATGATGAAGACTGCGCCAGAGCGAAGGGACATTGGCCGTTGCCATTGCAGGACGCTTCACCCTGTCGGCGGCGATGGCAAGGAGCGTCCGCGCGCCTGCAACTTCGACCGACACGCTGTAGCTTGCGCCCTGACCTTCGATGCGCCCGGCGATTTCCTGAACCGATAGCGGATTGGTGATATCGAAGACTCGGATGAGCGGGCTGGCGAACCCGCTGATGGTTTGCGGGCCGGGCGCTCCGGCTACGGTCATCTTCAACTGGCCGTCATCTGCTGTGCAGGTGTGGCGATGAGTCAGGCGGACATGATCGAAGAGGCTCACATCCATCGGTCCGCCTTCGGCTGCAAGCGAAACCATATTGGCTCCTTCTCGAAGAAGCGAGTGCGAAACAACGAATCGCTCGGATAGTCTCGCTCTCCCGTCAAAGACCATGCGCCCAAGTCGTTCGCCATTGAGAAAGACACCGACCTGATGGTCTGCAGGTCCCTCAAGTTCAGTCACGCCCTGCAACGAGACTTCTATTTCGGCCTGTCCTGAGAACGTGGAATCGAGGTGGTGAAGCGTGACAGAGTGTTCGGCAGGTTGAGAAGTGATGGCGCGACCGAAGAAGTTTTCGGCCTCTCCGTTTTTGAGCGCGGCAAAATAGACGCTGCGCTCGCGGCTCTCTATCGTGAGAGTGAAGTTCTGCGCGCCGCCTCGCGCCGACCGACTTTGTGTCAGGCCGACTCTCTTTCCGACGCTCGATCCGGCGACCAGCCAGTAAGTGTGCGCGTCTGAATATGGAGTGTCTGCACCCACAGCATAAAACTCAATCGAGTCTGAAGGGTCGAAGCGACCGTCGCGCTCGCCCGCGACCAGAAGAGGCAATTCCTGGCCTCTGAGAAAGAGGCGCAGTTTTCTCGGATCGGCTCCGGGAGCCAGTCCTGCGGCTGCAAGCTCCGGTTGAGCGACCCTGTACCAGCCTTCCTCTCGAATGGCGATCTTGACCGCCCGGCCTGCGGCTATCTCCCATTGCAGATTGCCTCTCTCGCCTGGTAGAGCGAAATCCAGCGCCTCATCACTCCTGGCTGCAGGGATGGTTTCAACCCGCGTCACTCCCAATCGGGAAAGGCTGGCGGTTCGAATGTGTTTGGGCAGTCGCGCCATTTTCGATTCGGGAGCAAGCGGGCCATGCAGCCGGGTCGTTCCATCCGTGTCGATGTCTTCGATCCAGTAAAGGGAGTCGACTTCTCCCGTCTCATCCAGCCAGGCATACTCGCGTCCGGCGGTCAGGGGCAGGTCGTTTCCGGCAATGAGCGCCGAGCCTGCGAGGAGTTCCGGGTTTATGCGCTCGCGCCTGCCCCGATGATCGCGATAGATATTGAAGCCGAGGTTATTGACCTCCAAGCCGGTCTGCCATTGAAGAAATATTCCTTCTTTGGTCATCGCGGCCTTGAAAGACTCCATCTCGACAGCAGTCGGCGACAGCGTGTGAGAGCCGAGATCGGTGAAAGTATCGGTTGCCAGACCGTTCCATTCGATTGAAGGATCGAATGCGTCGCTGCCGTTGGCGTCTCCAGCCTGAATGTTGCCTTTGCGGAGCAGGGTGTTGTCGGCGGTGCTCGTAAGCCCGGTTCCCCATTCAGTGCCGGGGTCAGTGCCTATCTGGCCTATCACATCTATCATTGCGCTTCCTTTGAGCAAGGCCACAGCGTCATCGCCGTTGAAATTCACGTTGCCTGCGGTTTGATCGGCCTGAGCCAGTATGGTCGCCGACGCGCTTGAATGGGAGAGAACGAAAACATCGTTGTTGGCGACGGTTCCAGTCAGGCTGATAGTCGCGCTGGGAGTAGTGCTGCCGTTGGAGAAAATCTGCACCTGGTAACTGCCTGCCGACAGATTGACCGCCGCGCCCGTCCCGTTGAATATCTCCAGCGCCTTGTTGTTGCTCGTTCCTTCGATATATTCAGAAAAAAACAACTCGGTGGGCGCTCCCTCGACCGATCTATGGCCGGGGTAAACCGTCAACATAAGGATCAGCCACAGCAATGGCTTGATTCGTTGACCCAGGCTCCTGACGGTGGGTTTGACTCGAAGCGCAAAGAAACGGGGATGCTTCCTACCTGCATTCATAGTCGTGCTCCTTTCTCAGTGTTTTATGTTCCTGGTTTCGCCTGACGAGGCGCGACTTTCAGTGAAATCGATCAGCAAGGAGATATCCCGGCGGCGCAAGGCTTCAACTTCTTGCTTTTCGAGCAGGAAGTTTTGTGAAAAAGGCGGGTCGATACGTTTGCCTTTTTCCTTTTGTCCTGCGGCGCAGCCGCGCTGCGAGCCTCTTTGCCCCTGCCCAGTCTGTGAGTTCGGAAAGGATCGATTGCCGGCCTCAGGCCGGGTTGGTATTCAAAGGATCGTTCTTGATTGCCGTCAGTCAGCGTGCTGAGATCAGTTGGCAATGTTTCATGAGCGGAAGGGCTATTTTACGAGCGGGTGTCAGGACTGTCAATTACAATTCGAGGACTGAAAGGCTCACACGAAAACCAAACGATCAGAGAGGACGAAATTTATCAGCGAGCAAAGAGCGATAGTCACCAGGTTGGCTGCCAGAGCGTTGAGACCCGCGCGACCAACCAGCAGCCACATGATGAAGAGGTTGCCTGCAAGCGACATCATGCCGCTGGTGAGGTGAAATCGTGCCAGCAGCATCGTTGTTCAAAGACGGAGGTCGTTTCTACTATCTGCTTATGGACCACATGCATCTAGATAGCAGCACGTATTCACCAGAAGCAGTACGAGAGCTGCGAGAAGTGCGTCGTCATAAACGAAGAG
>CAZPQE010000587.1:0-3891 GCA_964588615.1 uncultured Clostridia bacterium
GCACCAGCAAGCGAGACGCTTGCGTTCCTTGTGCCAGCCTTACCTTTTCATCACTCCCAGGATCCGATGACCGGAAAGCGCGTTCGATCGTTCAACCCGCGACGGCAGAGATGGAAAGCGCATTTCAGTTGGAGCGAAGATGGAACTGAAATAATCGGGCTGACTGCAGGCGGGCGCGCTACTGTGGAGGCTCTTCAGATGAACCGACCGGATGTAGTCGCCGCTCGTCATCTATGGGTTGAAGTTGGATGGTAGCCTCCCAAAGACTGATCAGACCATACTACTTCACCTTGATTATCGAAATGGTCAGGTCGTCTTCAGGGCCGCCGACTTCCGCCGAATGCTCGCGGACGGCTTCGGCCACCGCCTCGCAGATAGCGCGCGCCGCCATCAGGCTTGTCTTTCTTACCGTCTGCTCAAGCTTTTCCACTCCGAAGCTTTTATCTGCGGCGTTTCTCGCTTCAGTCACCCCGTCGGTGTAGAGCACAAGGATGTCGCCCGATTGAAAATCGACCACCGACTCCGAATAGCGCGAGTCTTCGAAGATGCCCAGCGGCAGGCCGCTGTGCTCAAGCTGCCGGCTGGTTCCGTCTGCCCTCAGCAGCAGCGGCGGATTATGCCCGGCTATGATGTAGAGCAATCGTTTGTTCTCAGGATCGATCAGCCCGTAAAAAGTGGTGATGAATCGCTCGCCGTCCGTGCTTTTGTGAATCAGTTTGTTGACCCGCGCCATCACAACCCGCATAGCGAACTCGTTGATGATCGTCGCCTGCATATAAGCGCGGAACGTCACCATGATGAGCGCCGCCGCAAGACCCTTGCCCGACACATCCGAGATTATCACTCCCAGCCGGTCGGTGATCGAATCGAAGAAGTCGAAGTAATCGCCCCCGACTTCGCGGACGGGCAGGGTCATCCCGTAGATGTCGAACCCTTCGATGGAGGGAAACGAGCGCGGCAGCAGGCTCTCGACCACCCGGCGCGCAAGCTGGAGCTCGCTCTCGACTTCCTTTTGCCTCACCACTTTTTGATAGAGCAGCGTGTGATCGATTGCCGAGGCTGCAAGCGAGGCGAACATCGTAAGCAGTTTCAAATCCGGCTCGTCGAAGCCCTGCTCCCAGTCGGCTTCGAGGTTGATTGCGCCGATGACTTCTCCATCGACTCTTATGATCGGCGCGGCTATCTCGGATCGAGTTTGAGGACGAGCCTTGACGTAGCGGGAATCCTTCTTCACGTCGTTGACTATCTGCCCGCGACGGTTGGCTATCACCCAGCCGATGATGCCCAGTCCGGGTTCGAGGAATTCTTCGCCCGTATTTTCAGGCGGATAGCCGCGAGCCTTCAGCGCCTGAACCGCGCCGGTCTTCGAGTCGATGAGTCCCACGACCGCCGCCGAATACTCGATCAACTCGCTGATAGAATCGAATATCGATTCGAGCACTTCATCAAGGTCGAGAGAACTCGACGCCTTGCGCACGGCATCGATGAGAGTTTCGATTGTCGTTTCATTGACTGACATTTCTTGTTCAGGGGACGCCTTCAAAAGCCTTTATGCTAGATGCTTCGGGAAGCGTTGGCAAGGAAGGCAGAAAAAAAAGCGGCGCGGGCAACTTTTCATGTTTGATCTGTAATCGATCCGGCGTATAATCGGGCCAGATGGGGTACAGACTGGCAGACAGACCCTCAGCTTCGAGGGTCGCATTCAGGCAATCGCTTCAAAGCCTGGGAGACGGAGGTAGCATGAAAATCACGAGGATCATCCTGGCGGCCTTAGTCGTCTTCACTCTCGCGGGCGCGACTTTCGGTCAGCAGGGAAAACGGGAAGGGCAGTCAAGGAAACCTGCTTTGACTGATCCTACTCAATACACTGTGTCGGCCAAAGCCGGGGCGGTCAATATTGCCGACGGCGATGTCGCCTACAAACGTGGCGAAGATGACTGGGACCTGTTGATTGCAGGCGACGATCTGCGCTCCGGGGCTGTGGTCAAAACAGGGGCGACAGGCCGCGCTGAAATCCTTCTCAATCCCGGCTCTTACCTGAGAGTCTCCGAACACACCGAACTGGTCTTCGTCGATACCTCGCTCGACAATCTCAAGATCGAAATACTCAAAGGATCAGCGATCATCGAGGTGGCGGTGGCCGACTGGGAAAGCGGCCCGATAGCTTCGATCATCACTCCGCATTCGGAATTTCGCATCGTCCGGGGCGGGCTTTATCGCTTCGATGTCGCCGCAGGCAGAACTGTGGCAGCGGTTCGCAAAGGCAAACTCCTCGTCCCGCAGCCTTCTGCAAAACACGTCAAAGGCGAAGAATGGGTCGCCGTGTCAAACGGCCAGAGCCGGACTATGGTTCCTGCCATCGCAGTCAAGGAAGGCAGACAGATAGTCATCGAAAGCGGGCAGACCAATATCGTCGCTTTTGACAGGAAGGCCGAAGACTCATTCGACCTCTGGAGCAAAGACCGGGCGCGGACTCTGATTGCGGCCAACAAGCGGCTTGCAAATCAGGTTTTCGCCAACGGCGCAATCGCCCGCCGAATGTACATAAGCCGATGGGACACCGGATCGGGATTCTGGATTTACAACGCCTACCTCGGCTGCTGGACTTTCCTGCCGGGATACTACGGCTACTCTTCGCCCTACGGCTGGGGCTACCCTTATTGTCATAACCCGTACTATGGCTATCCGGGCGGCGGCGGCAGCACCGGAGGCACTGGCGGCGGCGTCTCACGTGGTGGCGGCTCAAGCGGAGGCTGGACAGGCGGCAGCGGCGGAACCATCACACGCGGAGGCGGCAACACGGGCGGCTGGACAGGCGGCAGCGGCGGCACGATCACTCGTGGCGGCAGCAGCGGCTCAGGCAGCAGTTCAAGCAGCAGCGGCGGCTCAAGCGGCGGCGGCGCTCGCTCACTTCCGCCTTCTTCTTCGACCGGAGACAGGGGCCGAGTAGTGCGCGACAACTGATCGTCGCTCTCAATCTCTTTTCACTTCAAAAGGCGCTTCACACCTGAAGCGCCTTTTTTGATCCTCAGATGATCTTATGCTCACGCCTCAGCGAATCTATCAGGAAGAACTGCTCGACCTCGGAGCCGGAACCGATGATGAGGTGGCCGGAAACCTCATCGACCTCAGACGCATAAATCGCTTCCTGGGCGGAACCAGAGTGGTGATGCGCGGGGTGATGTCGAAACTCGATGGACAGGCGGAAATCTCGCTCCTAGATGTGGGAACCGGCTCGGCTGATATTCCTGCGGCTGTCGCCAGCCAGTGCCGCTCACGTCGAATCGAGCCGATGGTTGCCGCACTCGATCTGAGCGAGAGAAATCTCAGGCTCGCGCGCGCTCGCCTCGGCGCAGGCGGCGAAATAGCCCTCATCAGGGCTGACGCTCTCAAATTGCCTTTCTCAGACCGCAGCTTCGATTTCGTAACCGCCTCGCTCTTCCTGCACCATTTTCATGAAGACGAAATCGTGGAACTGCTCAGAGACTTCGCGCGCGTTGCGAGAATCTCGGTCATCATCAGCGATCTTGTGCGAAACCTCCTGCCTTATTACTTCACCCGAATGGCCGGGCCGGTTCTGGCCCTGAGCCGCTTGACCCGCAACGACGCGCCTCTCTCAGTGCTCAGAGGCTTTACCGCAAACGAACTTCGCGCTCTGGCCCAGCAGGCCGGGCTGCGCAGCTTCAAACTTGAAAGAGTATTCCCTTATCGCCTCTCGCTCATCGCCGATGTCAGCGAGAGATGAACCTCGCCAATGGACAGCGACATCATCATCGTGGGAGGCGGCCCGGCAGGCGCGAGCGCAGCAGCGCGGCTTGCGCGCGACGGCATCCGCGTCCTGCTGCTCGAAGAAAAGCGCATGCCTCGTCACAAGGTCTGCGGCGAATTCAT
>CAZPQE010000588.1:0-3887 GCA_964588615.1 uncultured Clostridia bacterium
ATGCGATCAATAACCCTCAGTTGAGCGGCCCGGTCAATGCCGCTGCGCCCGAGTGTGTGACCAATGCCGAGTTCAGCCGCGCGCTCGGACGCGCGCTCCGTCGCCCGGCGTTTATGCCGACGCCCGAATTCGGTCTCCGTTTGATTTTCGGCGAAAGGGCGGAAGTGTTGTTGATGAGCAACCGCGTTTTGCCGAAAGTAGCGATTGAGACAGGCTACAGCTTTCAGTTTCCCAATCTCGGCCCGGCGCTTGAAGATTTGCTTGGATGAAGAGGAAGCAAAGAGAGCCGCGTTGACCTTTCCTTCAAGCGTCGTTTAATATGAGGCTTCGTTTCGGGGCGTGGCGCAGTGGTAGCGCACTCGGTTTGGGACCGAGGGGTCGGAGGTTCGAATCCTCTCGCCCCGATTTTCTTTGAAAATTTGCGCCCGTAGCTCAGAGGATAGAGCATCTGCCTTCAAATAGGAGCCTGTACGGAGAATAGTAATTCGTACAGTGGAGGATGCTGTATCGGTGAAACTCTAAAGAAGCCTAGTCGCTTCCATGACAACACCGAGCAAAGCAAGATGCCTGTGCAAGACGTAGATTTAGCCTGGTTGGCCGGAGTAATAGATGGCGAGGGGTGTTTTACAATTTACAGTGTCACTCGTAAAGATGCTGTCACGCCTTCTCCATCGGCTAACCTTACCATCACTAACTCGAATCGCTTGCTGCTGGATCGCTGTAGAGAAATACTTGATGAGCTTAACATCAAGTACCTTTCTCATGACCCCAAAAACGGTCATCAGCGAGGTCGCAGGGTTATGCGAATTCGGGTGAAAAACTATTCGTCAATACAGAGGCTGATTGAATTGATACTCCCTTTTCTAGTAGGCAAGGTTGACCAGGCCAATGTCATGCTGGAATTTGTAAGTCTGGCTGGACAAAGAGGGAAACTTAGCCTTGAGGACAGGACAGAATTGATGAATAGAATCAAAACGCTAAATCAGCAAGGTCATCTTGTTGCGTAGAGGCCATACGCATCCGGGCTGAAATGCCCAAGATATGGTCCAGACCACAACGGGATAATTATCCCGCTTCGGGAAACCGAGGGTGGCAGGCTAAGCAGAGGGTCGCAGGTTCGAGTCCTGCCGGGCGTATTCCTTCTCCAAACTTTTTCCGGTCTGTTACGCGATGGACTCAACGGCGTTCATTATCATCGCCCTCATTTCCATCGCATTTCTTTTCTTGATGCTCGCGCTGGCTCTCTTCGAGCCGGGCCTCGCTTACAAGATTTCAAAGACTCCTTCGCTCCCGCTTCGCTCCCGAGATTTTCTCAGAATGCTCGCCGCACTTTCCGACGCTCAACTCTATCAACACACCAGCATCGAAGTTCTCACAAACGCCGAGGTCTTCTATGAAGCCGAACTTGAAGCCCTCCGCGCCGCCCGACACAGCGTCAACCTCGAAGCCTACATTTTTCAGGAAGGCGAAGTCACCCGCCACTTCGTCGAAGCCTTGACTGAAAGAGCGCGCCAGGGCGTTCAGGTGCGGATGGTGCTCGATTCCATCGGCAGCTTTTCGACCCGCGACAGCTATTTCGATGAACTCATCTCAGCAGGCGGGCGCGTCGCGTGGTATCACCCCGTCAAATGGTATACGCTCCCTCGAATAAACAATCGCACTCACCGCGAGCTTATCATCATCGATGGAAAAAACGGCTTCATAGGCGGCGCGGGTTTTGCCGATCACTGGCTCAAGGGTCGTCGAGGCCGACCTCGATGGCGCGATACCATGTTCAGAGTCGAAGGCGATGCGGTCACCGGGCTTCAATCGGTGTTTGCCGAAAACTGGCTCGAAGCGTCGGGAGAAATTCTCGCGGGCGAAGATTTCTTTCCCTTCAGCCAAGTCGAAAGCCAATCATCGGTGATCATCGTCGATAGCTCGCCCACGACAGGAATGTCTACGCGGGCGCGAATACTTTATCAAACTCTTCTGGCCTCGGCGCAAAAGCAGATACTCATCACCACGCCTTACTTCTTGCCTGATCGCAGCGCGCGAATGGAGATGACGCGCGCGATCCGGGAGCGTGGAGTCGAAATAAAAATCATCACTCCCGGTCGCCAGATCGATCATCTGCTGACTCGAAGGTCGAGCCGAAGACTTTACGGCGAGTTGCTGAGGGCGGGCGCTGAGATTTACGAATACGACCCGGCGATGATTCACACAAAGACGATGATCGTCGATGGGGTGTGGAGCGTGGTCGGATCGACTAATTTCGACAACCGATCCTTCGGCATCAACGATGAAGTCAACCTCGCGGCTTTCGACCATCGACTGGCCGAGAGGCTTGCGGAAGATTTTCAGCGCGATGTGAAAGAGAGCCATTCTGTTTCTCTGGAAGAATGGAAGCGCCGCCCGCTCTTCGAACGCGCTCACGAAATGCTGGGCTGGCTGCTCGAAAGACAGCAATAGCCGCCGGTCTGGAACGCGCGCGACGCCCTGCGCTAAAATGTGGGTGAATGCGCATGAGCTTGGACCGGATATTTGAAAGGCAGCAGTCAATCACCATGCACCGGATCAAAATAGCGACCTACAACATCCATCGCTGCAAAGGGCTTGATCGAAGAGTCAGCCCCTCCCGCATAGTCGAAGTCCTCGGCGAAATGAACGCCGACATCATCGCCCTTCAGGAAGTCATAAGCATAACGGGCGGCTCGCGCGAGCATCATCAGGCGCGCTTCATAGCCGAAGAACTCGGAATGGAATTCTTTCTCGGCCAGACTCGCCCGCTTGGCGGCGGAGTCTACGGCAATGCGCTGCTGACGCGCTTTCCCGTCCGCGAAGTTTTCAATTACAACCTCAGCGTCCGCCGACGCGAGCCGCGCGGCTGCCTGCGGGCCGACATTGAAATAAACGATCGTCTCGTGCTCCACGTCTTCAATGTTCACCTGGGAACGGCTTTCTTCGAGCGTCGCCATCAGGCGCGAAAGCTCGTCGCCCCCGATATATTGCTCAGTCGGGAACTCAGCGGAGCGCGCGTCTGTCTGGGCGATTTCAACGAGTGGACTCAGGGACTCGTCACCCGCATGCTTTCATCTCATCTGCGCAGCGCCGACATCAGAATGCATCTGCGCCGCTCGAAAACTTATCCCGGAGTGATTCCGTTCCTGCACCTCGATCATATTTACTTCGACCACTCGCTTGAGATGGAAAGCCTCGCTTTGCATCGCAGTCGGCTTTCGCTAATTGCGTCGGATCATCTCCCGCTCGTAGCCGAGCTTCGTTTGAAGAGGGCCGGTTGAATGAGCAGAAGTTCGTAAAGCAGTCGGAAATACACGCGCCGGTCGAAAGAGTCTCAGCAATTCCCGGTATAAAAATGGGGCATCGGTTGTATGTTCAGCCGATGCCGGGCAGCAGCAGAAAACGACAAGAGAAAATCACCTTCGATGCGTTGATGCAAACCGCGAGCGCGGAATTCGCCAATATCTCCGACCATCTGCGCGCCAATGCCAGGTATCCATCGACCGATATCCTGGTCAGCGCCTTTGCCATCGTTTCACTCAAGTCGCCTTCGCTGCTCTCTTTTGATGAGCGGGCGAAGGTCGAAAGCCGCAACTTGAAAAGCCACTGCCGGATTGAGGCCCTCCCCGGCCATAGGCAGATGCCGACGGCCCTTGATAGCGTGGGCCCGACGCCCCTGCGTCCTCAACGTCGAGCCGGATTCGCACGCGAGTCTGGAATGGAGCTACTCCGACGCAGACCGTTTTCGCCCCTCGGTACATCCGCAGCGAGACTGCAGGCGTTAGCAAACCGCTCCCAGGGGCACAATTGAAAGTGAGACTCAAGAGATAAAGATCATAAGACCATGGGCTTTGCGGCTCTGCCGCTTCGATCTGCGGAAACGGCTC
>CAZPQE010000589.1:0-3885 GCA_964588615.1 uncultured Clostridia bacterium
GAAGCCGAGATTCGCGGCCATCGCCGCACCTACATAGGCGCGATGCCCGGTCGAATAATTCAGGCGCTTCAGCAGGCGGCAACCAGCAATCCGCTCATCATGCTCGATGAAATCGACAAGGTCGGAGCCGACTTCCGCGGAGACCCCTCTTCGGCTCTTCTCGAAGTCCTGGACCCGGAGCAGAATTTTTCGTTCCGCGACAATTACCTCGGCGTTCCGTTCGATCTCTCCAACGTGATGTTTATGACTACGGCCAACGTGCTCGACACGGTTCATCCGGCGCTGAGGGATCGAATGGAGGTCATCCGACTTGCGGGCTACACCGAAGAAGAGAAAGCCGAGATAGCGCGTCGCCACATCATCCCAAAGCAGATGGAAGCGCACGGCATCACGTTGCGCCATCTTTCGATCAGCCGCACCGCGCTCAAGGGAATCATCCTTCAGTACACGCACGAAGCGGGACTTCGCCAGTTCGAGCGCGAGATAGCGACCGTCTGTCGCAAGGTCGCCCGTCGCGTGGCCGAAGGCGATGATCGAATAGTGAGAGTGTCGGTCAACAATCTCCATGAGTTCCTGGGCGTGCCGCAGATTCGGTCTGACGAGGTGCTCAAGAAAGATCAGGTGGGAGTGGCGACGGGGCTTGCGTGGACTCCGGCAGGAGGTGATGTGCTGTTCATCGAAGCGTTGCTGACGGCAGGAAAAGGATCGCTGATGCTCACCGGTCAGTTGGGCGAGGTGATGAAGGAATCGGCGCACGCCGCGCTCTCCTGGGCCAAAGCGCGGGCCGAGGAGATAGGAATCGATCAGGAGAAGTTCAACAAGTTCGACATTCACGTTCACGTGCCCGAAGGCGCGATACCCAAAGACGGCCCTTCGGCTGGAATAACGCTTGCAACCGCGATGGTGTCGGCTCTCTCAGGCAAACCCATAAAGCGTTCGGTAGCCATGACCGGAGAGATAACTCTGCGCGGCAATGTGCTTCCGGTAGGAGGGATAAAAGAGAAAGTGCTGGCCGCCCGCCGCGCCCGCGTGACGACGGTCGTGCTGCCTCAGCAGAACCGCCGCGATCTTGACGAAGTTCCCAAAGAACTGCTCAGAGAGATAAATTTCGTTTTCGTCGAGTCAGTGCGTCAGGCATTGAAGGTCGGTCTGGTGTAAGCGACCGATCGAAACGGGCAATCGGACAGTTTGAATCGCGGGCAATCCTGTCCGAGTTCTTGTCAACAGGCGCATAAAAAGCGATCAGGCGACGACCTCCTTCTCTTCATCTTTCACTCGGACTCCGTCGGCATATTTCGTTCCTTCATTAACTCCGGCCTAAACGACTCCTATCATCAGCGTCTTCCAGATCGCCGCCCTCGCACTGCTCGTCCGAAGGTGAATACAATGCTCCTTATGATAACGGCAGAACTCACCACACTCTTCCAATCCTGCTCGACACTGCGCGCCTCTTCCTCGCATCTCTTTGACCGGCTCAATTTCTGCTCGACCCTCTGTTTGCCCCAATACTCGGGGCTGTTGCAGAGTAGTTCGGCAAACGAAAAGTGAACAGTTCCGAGAGCGCGCAAGGCTTCAAATCAAGAGCCTATAAAAATACTCAAAGCCTTGACCCCGCAAGAGTGCGAGCCGCACCCGCTCCCAGGGCAATCTACTTTTTCTGCTTTGCAATAGCCCTGTTCCGCCTTCCTGAAAGGGTTCCCCAAAAAAATCGCCGCGATGGGGTAATCCGACGCGGTTTATCGCATTAGCAGATGGAGGGCAAGAATGCCGCTGCAGGCGAACGCTCCTGCCCGCGAATCGATTGAATCGGAAAGCATACCAGGAGGGGCATAATGGCCAGGAACTTCCTCACTCGTCACCAGGAACAACCGCGGAACCGGCGACAGATTGTCAGGTTGACTCCATCTTCCGACCGCAGGCGGTTGACCTTCGCACTGGTCACGATGCTTGCTGTGTGCTTCATCTTCAGCGCGTTGCTCTCTTCGTCGCGCGCTGATCGCGTTGCGGCGGATGCAACGCCATCGGCGCGGGTCGCCCTGAGACCCAACGGCAGAGAGTCGGATGATGAGCGGGAACGAGCGCGCCCTGCCTACGGTCGAGGAATGATCAAAACGAGGATCACGATTCGAGCCGAAGGACGCGGCTGGCCCAATGTCAACTTTCAGGACGGTAAAGAATTCACTTTCCGCCCGCGGGAGACCGGCATTGGAGATGCGCAGGTGACCGACTCGTCGACGTCGCGCGTGATGGCGGCGGCGGATTTTGATTCCGACGGCACGGCTGATCTGGTGACCGCTGACGCCAACGGCACGCTCAGGTTCTATCGAGGAAATGTCGATTCGATCTTTCCCAACAGCCCGCAGGCCAGGAGACGCCAGACCGCCGGAACTCTTCTCGAATCGCCTTTCTATCCTGTTGAGAAAGCTTTCTCGGTAGACGGGTCGCCTGACTTTCTCGAAGCCGGGGATTTCAACGCCGACGGCAACCAGGACGTTCTCGTTTTGACGAAGGGTGATAATCGACTTCAACTGCTGTGGGGCGATGGAGAGGGCAACTTTTCTGCGCCGATTTCAAGATCGATAAGCGGTCAGGCGACCGCGCTCGCAGTCGGCGAAGTCGGACGGCAGGACGGGCAAGCCGATGTCGCCATCGCCGTCGCTGATAAAAAAGGCGCGCGGCTACTCGTATTCGAGCATCCCGAAGGAGCTTTCAAAAACAAACCCGAAGTTTTCAAATTGTCGGGCGAGGCTCAATCAATCGCGCTGGGCGAATTCGACGGCGATATTTATACAGACATTGCCGTTGCCTGCGGAAATACATTGACCATAATTCACGGGCGCGGACAGGCGTATCCGTGGGACAGGTTGAAGGATTCGGACATCAGGCGACCGGATGCAGTCGTTGAAAGACGAATCCCGCCGTTTCAAATTACGGCTCTGGCGGCTGGCAAATTTTCCGACAGACGCGGCAGTTCATTGGCGATTTTGACGGACAGCGGAACCGTGAATCTGCTTGAGCCGTTGCCCGCGCCCAGGAAGCCTCTGAATAAAGCCAGACTCGCGGGGCAGATCAAACCGATTTCGTTCGTGCCGACAGGTGTTGAGGCGGGAAAGGTCGAGTTGATCACACCACAACCAACTCAAGCCGAGGGCGTGGTCGACACGTCGCTTTCGCCGGAAGAAAGAGAAAGAAAGAGTCTCGAAAGACTGGCTGCCGCCTCTGCTGAACATCGAAAACTGAGCGATGCGGACAAAGCAAAACTGAAAATGCGGAGACAGATGGAGACGGAAGCGCAGCGCGAGCGTGAAAAAGACGGATTGATGAGATCGATTTCGGCGCGTCTTGCTTCGCCGCTTGCCAGATGGAATTTGCAGGCGCTCGCTTCGGACGCGCGTCTGGTCGGTGCGGCAAACTTTCAAGCAAAGATGCTGGCCGTCCGGGTTTCGGCTTCGGGCCGGGACGACCTCGTTTTGCTCGACGCAGGCAACAGGCAAATTCAAATCGTTACGCAAACGAAGATCGAAGATCGGAGACCTGAGACTGAATTTGTCTCGCTCGATTCAGAGTTTTCTCCGACTGCGATTTTGCCGATGCGGTTGAACAAAGATGCGCTGAGTGATCTGGTGGTGTTACGGGAAGGCTCTTTCGTCCCCACCGTTTTGCTGACCGCGGCTGCCTCGACCTTCGTCGTCACCACGACCGATGACAATAGTTCCGGCCATTGTGACGGCAGCGAACCGTGTTCGTTGCGTCGGGCTATCGAACTGGCGAATGCAACTCCAGGAGCGGACGAGATTCGCTTCAACATTCCCGGAAGCGGCGTTCACACGATTCGCCCGCAGTCGCTGTTGCCCGATATCATCGAACCCGTCACCATCGATGCCC
>CAZPQE010000590.1:0-3880 GCA_964588615.1 uncultured Clostridia bacterium
CACTTACAGTGTCACACAAGGAGAAAACAGCGCCGTGATACTACCTAAAGTTGGGTCGGACATCATTAATGAAATTAAAATCGTTGTATTGCAGCGTTGAACTCTATTGCGGCTAAAGAGATTTCGATAGATGTTATAACTATGCGCGTACGATGAACCCAATTATGAAGACTCGTTGACTATCGCATCGGTGACGCGCACCACTTCGCGCATTTCCTTCACGTCATGCACTCGAATGATGTGCGCGCCTCTCATTATTGCCGCAGCGACAGACGCCGCAGTGCCCATCACACGCTCGCCCGCTTCTCGCCCGGTCAATCGTCCGATGAAACTCTTGCGCGATGTCCCGATCATCAACGGCATGCCGAAGCCGGCAAAGCGATCAAGCCGATTGATGATCGCAAGATTCTGTTCCAGCGTCTTTCCGAACCCGATGCCCGGATCGAGTATCATCTGCTCTCTTCTCACTCTGCGCTTATCGGCTTCACTGATCGCAACTCTGAAATCCTGTTCGATGTCGGCGAAAATATCGCGGCTCGGCTCCGTCTGCTGCATCGTCGAGGGGTCTCCGCGCATGTGCATCAGGATCAAGAGCGCGCCTGTCCGGGCGGCGACATCGGCAATCAATGGATCGAACCGCAGCGCGCTCACATCGTTGATGAGCTTCGCGCCCAGATCGACAGCAGCCTGAGCCACATCGCTCTTGTAAGTATCGACTGCAATGGGCGCGCGAAGCTTTCCGCTGAGACCGACGAGCACAGGACGGATGCGCGCGAGTTCTCCTTCGGCTGAGACTCGCTTGGAACCGGGCCGGGTCGATTCGCCTCCCACTTCGATTATGTCCGCGCCCTCGGCCTCCATCTCCAGAGCGCGATCAACTGCGCGCTCCGTGCTGATGTGGAGACCTCCGTCGGAAAAAGAATCGGGCGTGACGTTGAGTACGCCGACTATGATCGTGTACTCACCAAGCGCCAGCGCGCCGCCGCCAGGCAGTTGAAGATCGAATCGTGTTCTCATCGGCAGAAGGCTAACGGGCCGCCGCGCTTTTGCGCAAGACGTTCGATCACACGGTTGACTTTGAGAGGTGTTAGTAACAACATGACCCGTGCATTTGCAATCATCAGGCAGGCAGGTCATGGACAAACACGACATAGCCGCGCAGCAAAACCGGCTGGCGCAGATAATGGAGCGGGTGGTCGCCTCTTATGACGAAGCGACTCCCAAGATTCATCATCTCGACCGGCAGCCGTTGCCTCTGCGCGAAGACGCCGCCGAAATAATGAAAGCTCTCGAAGAGGTGATTTATCCCGGTTACTACAGCGCGGGCGGCGTGACTCATCAGGGCATCATCTATCGCGTGCAGGAGCGCATGGGATGGCTCTTCGAACACCTGCGCGATCAAATAACCAGGGGCCTTCGCCACATGAGACATCTCAACGGCGAGTCGAGCTACGCCCCTGACGAGGCCGCTGAAGATTCGGCTTACGCTTTCCTCGAAAAACTCCCTGACGTGCGTCGCGCACTGGCCAAAGATATTCAGGCCGCCTACGACGGAGACCCGGCGGCGCACTGCATCGATGAAATCATCCTCTCCTATCCGGCGGTCTATGCCATCACCGCTTATCGAGCGGCCCACGAACTTCACCTGATGGACGTGCCTCTGCTCCCTCGAATGCTGACCGAGCTTGCGCACTCGCGCACAGGCATAGACATTCATCCCGGCGCTCGCATAGGCGAGAGCTTCTTCATCGATCACGGCACGGGAGTGGTGATAGGCGAAACGACCGTCATCGGCAACAACGTCAAGCTCTATCAGGGAGTCACACTCGGCGCGCTCTCTTTTCCGAAAGACGAAAAGGGCCGCCTGATTCGCGGGCACAAGCGACATCCCACGATAGAAGACGCGGTAGTGATTTACGCAGGAGCGACGATACTCGGAGGAGAAACGGTCATCGGCGAAGGGAGCATCATCGGCGGAAACGTGTGGCTTACGGAAAGCGTCCCGCCCGGCTCGCGCGTAGTCCAGACCGAACCCAGGCCAAGACTGCTGGCCCCCCACGAAGAACTTCAGGAGGTTTGAGGGGATAAAACGTAAAACGTAACCTGCGAATTCGCGCGGCCCGGTTTTCCATCGAACCTTTCGTTTTGGAGATTACGTTTTACGTTTTACGCACACTCCCATGCACAACATCGAATCGCTTCGCCGACTCGCCCTGCAGCACGGGTTCGAGTTTCAGGATAGCTGTCTCAGTTCGGTCTGCATCGCCGCGCCGCATTTGAGCCCGGCAGACCGATATCGCCCTTTCAATTTCAGGCGCGACCCCTCATCCGATCTCATCGAGCGCAATTCTGCTTCTCTCATCGAAGCGGCCCGCGCGCTCGACACCAACGGGTTGATGTTCGTCTACGGCCTGCCCGCTCACCTTTCACGATACGCGACGGCGCTCTCCTCAGAGCTTGAGTTTCGATACTGGATCGGCGTCCGGGCCGTGACATCTCAGAAAGCCGGAGGGCTGAGACCTGAGCACATGGGCCTTCTGCTCATGTCCCGTCCTGGCGCAGCGATCAACCGATTGCGCATCCCTCACGCTCGATGTCGCCACTGCGGAGACATGCTCAAGGACTGGGGCGGCAAATCTCACCTGATGCGCGCAGACGGCGCGGCTCTCTCCGATGTGTGGATGGATTTGGTAGTCGATTCTTCAGACCAGATGCCGGTTGAAATTTTCGAGCGCGCGGTTCAACTCTCGCAGAACGCGGAGCGTCGGACGCTGCGACTCGTGATCGCCGATCAGAGCGAAACTATTTATGGTTTCGATCAGCCCGCGATTCAATCGTTCGATCCGCTCCGTTGGCGAGGCGCTCAGGCGAAGACTGCGCGGCAAATCCCGCAGGAGATTTTGAACCGATTGCACAACGCGCCGTGCCTCGATGTGCTCAAAGCCATACCGTCGGAGACAATCGATCTGGCCTTTGCCGATCCTCCTTTCAACCTCACCAAAAATTACAATGGCTACGGAGACGACCGCGCTGATTACACCGGCTGGTGCAAGCGATGGCTGGTCGAATACGAAAGAGTGTTGAAACCCGGAGGAGCGATCTTCATCGTCAACCTTCCGCGATGGTCAGTGTGGCTGGCGGATTTCCTGACCAGAACTTCTTCCCTGTATCTTCAAAACTGGATCGTGTGGAATTCGCTGCCTGAGCCAAAGGGCGTTCTGATGCCCGCTCACTATTCGGTTTTATACCTCACAAAGGGCGAGCGCGCCTCGCGCCTCAACTACTGCTCGATGGAAGAGGGCTGGCAGCCTTTCGATGAAGCCGTGTTTCCTCCCGACCGCCCGGACGTGTGCCGCAGAAGGAGTTGCATCCGCCGTCGTCGCGCATCGGGCAAACTCTGGCGAGGAGAGTTGACCGATGTGTGGTATGACATACACCGCGAGAGACAGCACGCGCGGGGGGCCGCCCGTTTGAGAGTTCATCCGTGCCGGACTCCCGAAAGACTCCTCGACCGCATAATCAGGCTTGCGACCGATCCGGGTGATGTGGTGCTCGACGCATTCGCCGGAGTCGGCACGGCTGCGATGGTGGCCCGGCGGCTCGGTCGAAATTTCATAGCCATCGAACAGGACAGCAGCTACCTCGAAGTAGCCGGGCAAAGGCTGGAAGAGCAGAACTCGCTGATCTTTTATCCGCGAAATGCGCCCGCTCGCCGTCGCGTGTCCAAGCGACGACTGCAACTCGAACTTCAGAGGATGGCTCTCGCGCTCGGTCGCCTGCCTTCGCGGGCCGATGTCGAGAAGATGTCCAGGTACGATCTCGAAACATTCGACGCGGCGTTCGATTCGTGGACGGTCGCGCTCAAAGCGGCAAGGGCGAT
>CAZPQE010000591.1:0-3842 GCA_964588615.1 uncultured Clostridia bacterium
AGACAGAGTAAAGCTTGAGGCCGAGCCTCTGGGCGGCGCAGCCGCGATGGGGGGGCGCCGCTTACGGAAAGGCGGAGCCGTTTCCGCAGATCGAAGCGGCAGAGCCGCAAAGCCTAGGGTCTTATGATCCTTTCTCTTGAGTCTCACTTTCAATTGTGCCCCGATTCAGGTTTCCACGAATGAAGTGAAATCCCAGCCCGCCCGCAGAGCCGAAGGGTATTAGCCGGCGGTGATGCCGCCGGAATGAATAGTTCTGCCCGGTGACTTTGTTCAAAAATAAACGGGCTGTGTTGATTCAAAAACCCTCGGATTTCAGCCATCGTTGAAGATACCTTGTAACTCCTCAGCTCGGTCAGCGGCGACCTGTTTATAGATATCATAGTCTCAGGCCAATCTGTAGCTCCGTCAGGAGCGACCTTTTCAGAGCGTGTCTGAAAAGCCCTGAAAGGGCAATGCCATTAAGTTAAGGGGGCGGCTTAAAGGTGTCAGTAGCCCGCGCGTCAGCAAGGGCTTGATTCTACTGGCCCTCCCTCACCATCGGGCTACTGACACACAGCTTAACTTAATGGCATTGCCCTGAAAGGGCAACGTTATTAAGTTACCCAGTCTTGAGTTAAGTTGAGTGGGCGGCTTAGAGGTGTCAGTAGCCTGCGCGTCAGCAAGGATATAGTGCCGGAGAGACTGACCATATAAGAGACTCAGCAGCTTTCTCTGACTTTTCAGACACGCTCTCAATGCTATAAACGGGTCACTGCTGAGCGAACTTGAACAATAGGGCAAATCTAAGTTCATCAGACTGCCTTCACCTTCATCGCTCGGCCTGAGAAATTACGATGAAAATGGTCCAATTATTCATGACTCGCCTCCGCGCTCAAAAGCATCGCTCTCTGGGTAAATCCTCGCAAGGCTGCGAAATATTGCGCGGGCGGTCTCTTCTTCGTTCGATTCTGGCGGCCACCCTCGCTCGTCATCGAAAAACAAGTAAGTCGTTTCTTCTCAACGCGGCCTTCGGGATTTGACTCGTCGGAAAACCACATCTCGCGCTTGTGAACGCCATTTGCCCTCACCTCTCTCGTCAACGGCTGACGGGCGGCAGGGGTGAGTGTATGGCAACAACGAAAAATCATGTCGCATTGCGCACACGGGATTCTGCGGATGCGAAGCCCGATAGCTCGAAGCGAAACGAGTCGATAATCGATCAGGTGCTGCGCCTGTTCAGTTCAGTCCGCTTTGGAATCATACTGCTGATACTTCTTCTCGCCTGCTGCATGATCGGCATGCTCATCGTGCAGCAAAACACCGAGAGCTTCAGCGAGTACTTCGCAAGCCTCACGCCCGCTCAGAGAGCGGTCTACGGACGGCTGGGATTTTTCAATATCTATCATTCGTGGTACTTCACCGCGCTGCTGGCGGCGACTGCGCTCAACATCATCCTATCTTCCATCGATAGATTCCCCGCCGCCTGGCTCTACATCAGAAAGCCTCGCCTGGTCGCTTCTCCCGCATTCATCAGCGCGCAGATGTTCAATGCGACCAGAGAGACGAGCGGCCCTGCGAAAACAATCGCTGAAAAAACAGCCTCCGCGTGGAGAAAGCGCGGATTGCGGGCGCGCATAACCGAAGAAGACGGTCGCGTCACGGTCTTCGCCCAGCGCAACGCCTGGAATCGATTGGGAGCTTACGCGGTTCACGCGGCGCTGCTTCTGATATTCGTCGGCGGGTTTTTGACGAGTCGATACTCCGAGGGCGGCGCGATGGAAATCATTCCGGGTCATTCTTCGAACGCTTTCACCACGTTCGAGACCGATGCGGAAAACGACCACGCGCGAAAAGTCGCGCTGCCCTTCGAGGTCGAATGCACAGACCTCAGACAGGAGCTCATTCGCCCCGAAGGCGGGCTCGATGTTATGAACACCGTCGACTGGTTGAGCTTCATTCGAATCAAAGACAACGGTCAGGAAATCTCCGCGCTGGTTCACCTCAACTCGCCTTTCGATTATCGCGGATATCGCTTCTTTCAATCGAGCTTCACCCCTCAAGGCAACGCTCGACAGATAACAATCAGCATCGGCTCGCGCGATGTGACGATTGCGCGCAACGAGTCGGTCGAAATCGAAGGGGTGGGCTGGATTTCGTACACAGATTTTTATCCTGATTTCGCTTTTGAAAAGGGAAGAGCGATTACTGCATCGGGCGAGTACAGCAATCCGGTCGCCGAGCTTCGAATCCAAACGACAGACGGAGCGACCCGCCGCGCTTACGCTTTCAATCGACGCATGCTCGATGAGCGACCGGCAGCCATATCGGACGAAAAAATTCTTTTGAAGAGCTTCGAAAAAGTAGCCACCTCTCACACGCTGACCGTGCAGTACGATCCGGGTCGCTTGCCCGTTTACTGGGGATTCGGGCTGCTGTCGCTTGCGCTCTGCGGGGTGTTTTTCTTCTCGCATCAGCGAGTGTGGGCTGTGGTGGAAAAAGACGGCCATCGGTCGAAGGTTCATTTCGGCGGCAACACCAATCGCAATCGTCCCGCCTTCGAGGGCCGCTTCAATCTGCTGGTCGCATGCGCAATCGAACGAGGCAAAGATCATGAGTAGAGCAATGAAACGAAACGAAATTACGATGCCCGATATGGAATCGAGCCTTGTGGAAAAAATCACAGGTCTATGGCCGGTCATCATCCCGCTGACTCTGTCTGTCGCGCTGGTGCTTGCGCGACTTTACGCGGGGCAGCGCGGGTTTCTTTATGAGGGCGCGCTGACGATGCTCGCGCTCATCTGCTATCTGAGCGCGGCGGTCATTCTTGTTACCAACCTGTTTGCAAGAGAGCGCGCTCTGAGCAAACTCGGAATCATCACTCTCGCCCTGGGAGTGTGCTTCAACCTGTCGGGGTGGATGATCCGATGGATCGAAGCGGGAGAGGCCGAAGGGTGGCGGGGAGGAATCAACGGTGTGTGGCGATATTTCCCGCTCGACAATCTTTATCCGCTCACGCTCGGATTCTGTTTCGGCGCGGCGATAACCACGCTGGTCATAATCCGCAAACCGAGGCACGAATTCGCGGGCGCTCTCTCGATGCCTCTGGTCACAGTGATACTGGTGCTTGCGATGCTTCTGGGCAACGACATCAACACGCTTCCGCCGATACTCGACAGCTACTGGCGGCCCATACACGTTTCGGTTGCGACCATCGGTTATGGTGTCTGCCTTGTGAGCTTCGGGCTTGCCTTTGCTTATCTGCTCAAAGACGGCGTGCGCTCTGAGGCGATAGCCATCGGCGCGGCGCTCTTTGGCGCGCTGGTGTTTTTCACCTTATGCCGGTTCGATGTGCCTTTTCATGCTGAGTACGGCGCGTCTGTGTTTTTCGGCAAGACCTCGCTTCCGTTGCGCTCGATCCTGCCCGGCGTGGGAGAATTGATGGCCGTGACGCTTGCAGTGATCGTGGTCTCGCTTGCGCTGTTTGTCGTCGAGCACATCAAGCGCGATGAAAAAACGAAGCGATGGGGGTGGCGAGCGTTTCGCGGCGCAGTAGTGTTGCAGGCTATAGTCATCGCGCTGCTGGTTTATCAGGTCAGGAACGTGGACAACGTGGGCGCGCGCGTCCCTGAGCGAGAGCTTCCGGCGTTCGGATTGTGGCTGGCAAAGCAGATGGAGACTCCGGTGATGCCGGGGACGGAAGCGGAGATGGCGCGCAACTGGATCGCGCAGAACAGCCAGGGGTTGAGCCTCAGTTTGAAATCGAACCCGGTCGAAGTCGGCGGGTTGATGGGACTACTGGTCGCGCTCGCTCTGGTGTCGCTCTTTGCGTGGAGGCGCGATTCAGTTATGTCCGCCCTGCCATC
>CAZPQE010000592.1:0-3842 GCA_964588615.1 uncultured Clostridia bacterium
CGAGGACAGGCACGGTGACGATAGCCGGAAAGACTTTTACGGTGAAGCAGTCGGCAACGTGAGGTTGATCGAAATGGAATTGAGATGGAAGAAGTATCGCTTGCCGACTGAAGCGGCAGGATAACGTAGAGTGATGATCTTCCGGCGAGGCCGGAATCAATCGAATCGCGGACGTAATGAGGAATGAGCCGCCCTGCGATGCTATAATGCGTGAAGCCGAAAGGCCAGAAAGAGTTACCTATGAGCGCAGTGACACAAAGCTTTATCGAAGTCATCGAGCGATTGCCTTCGGGCGGCCAGCTTCGCCTGTTCGATGTTGGCTGGGATGATTACGAGCAACTGCTCTCTGATCTCGGCGAGGGTTATCATGTTCGAGTCAGTTTCAACGACGGGAGGCTTGAAGTCCTGAGTCCGCTGCCCGAACACGAAGAGTACAAAGATATCATTCATGACCTGCTGCGCGCTCTCGTTCGCGGGCTTGCGTGGAGGATGGAGAGTCGCGGGTCGGCTACGCTCAGGCGCAAGGTCAAAGCCAAAGGCGCGGAGCCTGATGGATGTTACTGGGTGCAAACGGCTGATCGAATGATCGGCAAAAGGACGCTCGATCTTTCCACCGATCTGCCGCCCGATATCGTCGTCGAAATCGATCTCACACATCAGTCAGCAGAAAAGTTTTCGATTTATGCGGCTCTCGGAGTGCCTGAGATATGGCGCTACGACGGAAAGCTGATGCATTTCTACAAACTTGAGGGCGAGCAGTACTCGGAAGTCGCTTCGAGCGCGGCATTTCCTTTTCTCTCCGATGCCGATATGTCGAATTTCGTCGAGCAGGGCAAAACACAAGGACAGGATCAGGCAATCGACGCGATGCAACGATGGGCAGAGTCGCACAGGCTCCAGTCATAACCTGTTTACTGCGCGCGGAGTATGCCGAGCGGCTTCTTCGTAAGCACATCGATTGTCGAAAGCGAGCCTACAGCGGTCACCAGAAAAATCGTCGCAACGATCCCTGCGAGGTTTATCTCAGGCGCGAAGCTCCAATCGATGTCGAACACATAACGCGAAGTTCCCCACGATAGCCCTATCGCCGCCCCCGATCCGATCAGGCCCGCGACAAGACCGAGCAGACTGTATTCGCCGACGAGTATCAACAGCAGGACTTTTCTTTTCGCGCCCAGAGTCTTGAGCACTGCCGCCTCGTAGACGCGCTGGAATTTAGTCATCGCTATCGAGCCGATGAGAATCAAGGCGCCGCTCAGAAATACGAATGCGCCGACGAAGGATACTGCGAGCGTGACGTTATCGACTATGCGCTTGACGTTGCGAATTATGTCGGTCACATCGATTACCGATATGTTCGGATATGAGTCGAGCAGCGCGCTCTGAAATCGCGCCCGTTCGTTGTCATCTGTCGAGCCGTTGGCTGCTCCCACCATCATCTGCGGGGCTTCTTCGAGCGATCCCGGTCGAAACAGGATCAGAAATCCCATCCGCGAATTCTTCCAATCGACTCGGCGGACGCTGGTGATGCGAGCCGTGAGCTTGCGGCCCTGCACATCGAAGGTGATCGCGCTGCCCAGTTGCATGCCACCGAGGCCCAGCATGCTCTCTTCGACCGAGACTTCAGGCTCGGATGAAGCCTGATCGTTCCAGAACTCGCCCGCAAGTATCGCTTCGTTCTCTTCGAGGTTCGGGCGGTATGTTACAACATATTCGCGCCCCAGCCGCCCGCGCTCGCGCCGCATCTCAGCCTGCTCGAAATCGACTTCCCTGCCGTTTATCTCCACTATCCGAAGGCGAACGGTCGGTATCAATCGGATCGCTTCGCCCGTCTCTCGCGCGACTATTTCTTCGACGCCCGTTCGCTGGTCTTTTTGAATATCGATCAGAAACATGTTGGGCAGCTTGCTCTGACGACCGAAATCGAATTCTCTCAGCAGATTGGTTTGTATCGAGCGGGTGGCGACGATCAGAAACACTCCGAGACCTACTACGGTCACGATCACCCGCGTCTGATTGCCCGGTCGATGGAGGCTGTTGATGGCCTGACGGAGCGGAAACGAAGAAATATTCCTCGCCCTCCGCACGAGCCATATCAAAAGGATCGCAGCCAGTTGCAACAACCCTGCTGTCGCCGCAAGCCCCGCCAAAAATATCAGCCCCACTCTAAACGATCCCGCCTGCCACGACACGACGAAGATCAATCCCGCAAGCACCGCAGCCGCCGTAGCCCATCGCAGAAGGTCGAATTTCTTACCGGGCATCTGCTCTTCGTCGCGCAGCAGCACGTTGGGTTTTATGTTGCGTATTCGAAGCAGCGGGAGGGCGGAAAAGAGTATGCAGATGAGAAGCCCCACTCCCAGCCCTTGAAGCACCGCGCGCAGGTCGAGGCTGTAGTCGAGATTCTGCGGCAGGCTGTCGGCGAAATAGCGCGATGTCAGCTTGAGCACTCCCTTCGCCATCAGCACTCCGAGCAGGCTGCCCGCGACGCCGAGCGCGAGCACCTGCGCCAGATACGCTGAAGTGATTTTTCGACCCGTCCCGCCGAGGCACTTGAGCACGGCGATTGATTTTTTCTTCTGCTCGACGAAAACGCGCGTGACATTGGATATGCCAAGTCCGCCGAGGACGAGGATGATGAGACCGGTTAGCGAAAGATAATCTTCAGCGCGATTGATCTGATCGTTGAAGTTTTCCTGCGCGTCCTTGTACGAGCGCACGTTGACGAGTTGAGTCTTGAGTTCCGCTTTCAGTTTCTTTGCAAGCGGCTCCATGCTTCCTTCGGGCGCGGCGAGAAAAATTCTTCTTCTGGCGCGGCTGCCGAATCCCGTAAGCCCCGCGCTTTCCAGCGCCGACCTCTCGATGAACACTCGCGGGCCGAGTCGAAAGCCTCCCGCGCCTCCCGGCTCCTGAGCAAACGCGCCGCGAATCTGAAACACACGAGTCCCGATCTTCACTTCATCGCCGATCTCAAGTTTCATTCTGTCGAGCAGCGCGACGTGAACCACCGCGCCGTTGCCAGCGATCATCGAGTGATCGAATTTCGAGCCGTCGGTCAGAAGGAAATCGCCGTAGAGCGGAAAGCCCGGATCGATGCCCTTGAGTTCGATCATCGACGCGCCCTCGCCCGACTGAGGTCGCAGCATGGTGGCCGATTCGATGGTTTCGATTTTCGCCGTGACCAGCGGGGAGCTGACCGCGCGTTCGACGGCGGCAAGCGTCGCTTCGTTCCAGGGGCGGTTGGAATCTATTTGCACGTCGGCTGTCAGCAGCGCGCGAGCCTCGCCCGCAATGGCGCGATTGACGTTCTGAGTCATCGAGCGGAGCGCGACTATCGAGCAGACGCCGATGGCTATGCAGATGAAGAAAAACAGCAGCCTCTTCCACGAAGTCCTGAGTTCGCGTCGGGCCATTTGCAGAACGAATCTCATACCTGCGAAGCCTCCACTTCTTCCTGCTGCGCGCCAGTGTCATCGATTACGCGCCCGTCGCGCAGCGAAATCCTGCGGTCGGCAAGCGAGGCAAGTTCGTGATCGTGGGTGACGAGAACGAGCGTTGTGTTTCGACGGCGATTCATCTCGACCATCAGTTCCATGACATGCCTGCCGTTTTTGGAATCGAGGTTTCCGGTAGGCTCGTCGGCCAGCAGTATGGAAGGATCGTTGGCAAACGCGCGGGCGATGGCTATGCGCTGTTTTTCTCCGCCCGAAAGTTGCGAAGGATAATGATGCGCGCGGGGAGCGAGGTCTACGTCTTCGAGGAGTTCGTGAGCGCGGTCGCGGGCGTTCTTAGCCCCGGCGATTTCCATCGGAACCAGAATATTTTCGAAAGCGGTCAGCGAA
>CAZPQE010000593.1:0-3828 GCA_964588615.1 uncultured Clostridia bacterium
GACCAGGAGCACCAGTATTCGATTGACCTCGACATCATCGGGCGCTTCCACTTCGCAACTCCGGCTGCCGGTAACATCCAGCACACGGACCATTACTGCTCCCATCGGATTGCCTCCACTTTCAGTTTTCAGTTTCCGGTTTTTAGTTTTCAGTCATTGAAAATGTTATGTCCGATTTGCATGCTTTCAGGGCGTGAACTCTCTGCAAGGCAGTTCTACATCGATACCCTCGATCTTTCGCTCACATCATATTGCCGATAATGGTCAGGATGATGAGAAAGGCCAGTATGATGCCGTTCCAGACCACCGCGCCCCATATAGCCGGGGGATTGGACAGCTTTTTGTCGAGAGAGCTCACCGCCAGGCCCGTGCCTGCCATCGAAGGCAGGAAGATCAATATTCCGATGACTATTCCGAGAGCTTCTTCCTCGCTCCTCGACGAGACAGAACCGGCGAGCGCGCCGCTCAACAGCACCACAAGGCCCAGCGTCGACCATGCTGCCGCGACGTAAGAGATGATGAGGTTCCTCTTGCGGCTCGAAGACATCTCCTTTTTGGGATTGGTCGCGCAACCGGGGCAGACGTGAAAGTATCCGGGCAGTTCGAAATCGCAGGTCGCGCACATAGTCGTATTGCAGATGCCGCAGTATCGCACAGCCGGAACTTCAGGGTGGCGCGAGCACAGGGCTCCTGACGAAAGCGGCAGCGCGGGCGATGCAACGGGTTGCGCCGAAGCGGGAACGCCCGAACGACGCGCGCTCATGCAGTTGGGGCAGAGGTGTCTTTCCTTCCCGATTCCCAGTATGTTGTTGGTCGAGCCTGCCGCAGGAATCACGAAATCGCAGGTCGCGCAGATGCCTGCGCCGCAGGAAGCGCATTTCTGCACAGCCGCGACCGCAGGGTGCTGAAAGCACATCCCTGCTGCCGGGGCGGGAGCGGATTCCTGCTGCGGCCACGCTTGTTGCTGCGGTTGACCGGGCTGTGGCCATTGTGGCTGAGGCTGATTGGGCTGCGACCACGCCTGCTGAGGCGGAGGTGGCCACGACTGCTGCGGCTGATTGGGCGGCGGCCAGGACTGTTGTTGAGGCGGCGGCCAGGACTGTTGTTGAGGCTGCGGCCAGGACTGTTGTTGAGGCTGCGGCCAGGACTGTGCTGCCTGAGTCGCGTCAGGCCACACGGGTTGCTGCGGGCCGGGAGCGGGCCAGGATTGCTGCGCCTGAGTGGCATCAGGCCATGAGGGTTGAGGCGGCGCGGCGACAGGCGGCTGCTGAGGCGGCATCGAGGCAGCGGGGGGATGTGATCCGTAGGCTTCTGTCCCGCTCGGCGATTGAAAATTGAATCCGCAACGCGGACAGAATCCGCCAGTGTATGAAGCGGTGAAATTGCATTGCGGGCATTGTTTGGTATCCGGCATGGCTGCCTCCTTTCCACTCGACAGGCAAATAAAGGCAGTGCGGGGACGGAAGGCCGATCCGCCGCCCGCTCTGAGTTGAAGAAATTCAAAGCCAGTCCGCCAGATGCGGCTCTGGGCGCGCAGGCAGAGACAAAACACCAGAATCGGCAGCCCACGGGCTGCGACAGGTCGAAAGCTTGTTGGCTGACCGCGAGTCGAACCGATCAGGCGTTGGCGAATCTAGCGATCATCCCCAGCACCCACAGTCCGAGACCTATGATGGCGATGATGAGCGCGGCATTGGCCTTGCCCTCGCCGGTCAACTGCGGGTCGGCTGCAATCTCTCTCTTGGCCTTGAGAGCCTTCGAGATGGCCATCGGTTCGAGAATGATCCCGAAGCAGATCAATCCGATCAGGGCATACTTGAGCGCCTCGTCAGCCGTGGCGCAGGGTATGGTGGCCTGCTCGGCCATGGGCTGACCGCGCATAGCCATGACCTTGCAGGAGCCGCAATACTTTTGCCCCTGAATATCGACCAGGCAATTCGGACAGAAAGTTTCCGCGCATCCGACGCATCGATCTACTGCCTGAACACCCGGATGGTTCTTGCATTGTATCGCTTGCATTTCCTTTTCTCTCTTTGTTGAAAACCGGCTGCGATACCCCGAAGGCTCGCCTTGAGTAACGATTCAACTGCTCAAAAGAACCAAGGAACAAACCTGGATACGCCTGTAAAACATTCACGTCATCGGAACTGGCGAGATAATACCACGAAAGCCCGTCATTTCAAGTTACTTTTGACATGAATAGATGATGAGAGATCATCGAGTGCGCGAACTGCTACCAGCCGCTCGAAAACAGGTTCATCGCCGCTCTCGCGCCGCATCGCTGATAGGTGTTGTAGGCTGTGGCTGCGCGCTGGCGTATCTGCTGGCCGCTCTCTCCGGCTATCCATCCCTCGACTGCGGCTTTTAATACATAAGCTTCAGGAGCCATCAGCCCCGTAGTCCACAGCAGCGGACGCGCGCCCGCCTGTCGCAGCGGGCGCGCGAAATAGCTCTTGCTTATGCAGGCCAGCATAACGGCGTCGCGCGGGCGGTCGTCGGCTTTCTGCGGAAACTCGTCGAGAGAAAAGTCCATCAATCCGTCGTGCCCAACGTAAGCGATCAGATCAGCCGCGCTTCCGCCGTAGAGAGTGAAATCTCCGGAGTCGGATTTCACAGTGATACGGCCTGCTGCGAAGTTGAAAAAATCAACTGTGCATCGCCTGATCTCTCTTCCGCGATAAGCGTCGGCGATGAGATAAACATCTTTCCGTCTGTGTTTGAAGACGGCTCGCTCAAGGATGGCGGGCGCGGGATTGTGAATCTCCGAAACGAGTTTCCAGTCCGCAGATTTTTTGAAGAAGTTCTTCACGCCGAAGCCCGCGCCCCAGTAAAGATTGTTCGCCGGGTCGTCGCCATTGCCTATGCGCGCTGGAACGGGGACGATGCCCTGAGACTGGTTGTCGCACAAAGCTACGAGCACATGAATTACGCGCGAAGTGTTTCGCGGGGCCGGCTGTTTTGTATCAGAAGAGCGATTCGCGTTTGATTGAATAGAAGCGTGTTCGACCGGGGCGCAGGCGGAGAGTGCGACGAGGAGGAGGGCGACCATTGGGTGACAGATTTTTTTCATGCTCTTTGCCTCACGAAGAGCATTAGATGCCTGTGATCAGGAAATGTTCCGCTCCGCGTTCAACTCATCGTCCTCGGATCGGCGGCGTCACGAAGGCCGTCTCCCAGAAAATTCCATGCCATCACTGCGATGAAGATGAATATCCCCGGCGCAAGCATCCAGGGAAAAGATTGCAGGAACCAGTTGTTCTGAGCCGCCGTCAGCATGTTCCCCCAACTCGCTTCAGGCTCCTGAATCCCCGCCCCTAAAAATGACAGCGCGACCTCGCCCAGAATATAAAACGGAACCGACAATGTGGCCGTCACTATCACGAACGAAAAAGTGTTCGGCAGTATGTGACGAGTGATTATCCGCCAGTGTCCCAGCCCCAATGCGCGGGCCGCTATCACATACTCGCGCTCTTTGAGCGACAACACCATACCCCGAATCACTCTGGCTTCGGTCGCCCAGCCGATGAAAGCCAGTATGACGACGATGATAAGATACACGCTCGTCGAGCCGACATCCTTGCCGAACATCTGGCGCATTATCAGGATGAAATACAAACTCGGCAGCGCAAGCAGCACCTCGACCACCCGCATCAGCAGAAAATCTGTCACGCCGCCGAAGTACCCGGCCACGCCTCCGACGATCAAACCGATAATAGTCGAGATGATTATCCCGACTATCCCGATAGTGAGCGAAACCTGCGCGCCGTAAAGTATGCGCGAAAAAATGTCGCGCCCCAGATGATCGGCCCCGAACAGAAACAGTCGCCC
>CAZPQE010000594.1:0-3824 GCA_964588615.1 uncultured Clostridia bacterium
AAGCAGGCGTATGTCGTCGAGGTCGTACATCCTCGCGCACATGCGATCAATGCCCAAACCGAACGCGAAGCCCGAATACTCTTCAGGATCGATTTCGACCGCTTCCAGAACATTCGGATGCACCATTCCGCTGCCGCCAAGCTCTATCCAGCCCGACTGCTTGCACACCCGGCAGCCCGAGCCATCGCACACGAAGCAACTGTAATCGACTTCGGCTCCCGGCTCGACGAACGGAAAGTATGAAGGCCGGAAGCGAGTTCTTATGCTCGGCCCGAACAAACGATGGACGAACTCTTCGAGCGTGCCTTTGAGGTCTCCGAGCGTGATCGCGCGATCAACCGTGAGACCTTCGACCTGAAAGAACATGGGATTGTGAGTCGGGTCGGGAGTGTCGCGGCGAAAGACCCGACCGGGCGCGATCACGCGAAGCGGCGGGCGACGGCGTTGCATGGCGTGAATCTGAACGTTGGAAGTCTGCGACCGGAGCGCCAGGTCTTCGGCGATATAAAACGTGTCGGCAGATTCGCGCGCCGGGTGGCCTGCGGGAATGTTGAGCGCGTCGAAGTTGTAGAAGCTGGTCTCTATCTCCGGGCCGTCTTCTACGGAGTAACCCATCGAAACGAAGATGTCTTCGATCTTCTGGCGGAGCAGAGTGATGGGATGAAGATGGCCCGCTCGCTGTCGAGCGCCGGGCATAGTGATATCGATGCGCTCGCGTTCGAGCGCGGCAGCTTCCGTATGCGCCGCGAATTTCAGGTTGAGGGCGGCTATCTCGGCTTCGACCTGGGCGCTGAGTTCGTTTATGCGGCGACCGAACTCGGCGCGACTTTCAGCGGCAATCGATCCGATGCGTTTTTTTTCAGCGGCTAAAAGCCCCGACTTTCTGCCCAGATACTTGTCGCGCAGAGCCGCTGCCGCGTCCGGCCCGTTCACGGCGCGGAGGTCTTCGAGAAACTGCTCTCTGAGTTTTCCCAGCCCTTCGTCCATATTCGTCAAGCGGCAGCTTCGATGGCCTGCTTCGCCTTGATAGAGATTTCAGCGAACGCGGCCTTGTCGTTTACCGCCAGATCAGCAAGCGCCTTGCGGTCGAGCGCGATGCCTGCCAGCTTCAAGCCGTGCATGAAGCGGCTGTAGCTGAGTCCGTTGGCGCGGGCCTCAGCGCCTATGCGAACGATCCACAGCGAGCGAAAGTCGCGCTTCTTGAGCTTGCGCCCGGTGAAGGCGAAATTCAATGATCGCTCGACTTGTTCTTTGGCGTGGCGATAGAGTTTGCTCTTCGTGCCGCGATAGCCGCGAGCGAGCTTCAAAATATCTTTTCGTTTCTGCAATCTCTTGTTTCCGCGTTTAGCGCGTGGCATAAGTCCCTCCTTCGTTGTCTCTTGTCATTGGTCATTCGTCCTTTGTCCTTTGTTTCGACCGCTCCGTTTTTCGTCGTGACTCCAGCAATCGAACATAAGACCGATGACTAAGGACAAATGACTAATGACAAAGGACGAATGACAAATTATCTATCCTCGGCCATAAGGAAGCATCTTCTTGACAAGCGGGGTATCCGGCTCGGAGACCATCACATCGATGTCGAGAGCGCGTTTGCGCTTGGCCGTCTTCTTGGTCAGTATGTGGCGCGCGTGCGAATGTCCGCGCTTGGCTTTGCCTGTGGCCGTAAGGCGGAAACGCTTTGCTGCTCCTTTATGCGTTTTGAGTTTAGGCATCATTCCTCCTACTGAATAAAAATCATTTCTTTTTGGGGGCGAGCATGATGAACATGTTCATCCCTTCGAGCTTGGGCGTGCCTTCTACGATGGCCGTGTCGGCAAGCTCTTTCTGGAGGCGCTGAAGGAGCGCGACTCCGAGTTCCTTGTGAGTGATCTCACGGCCCCGGAAATGGACAGTGGCTTTCACCTTGTCGCCGTCGTTGAGCATGCGAATAGCGTTGTTCTTCTTGAAGTTGTAATCGTGCTCATCGGTTCCGGGTCGGAACTTGATTTCCTTGACGGTGATGTAGGTCTGCTTGGACTTGGACTCTTTGGCCTTCTTTTTCTGCTCATACTGCCACTTGCCGAAGTTGATGATGCGGCAGACGGGAGGCTGGGCATTAGGGGCGACTTCGACCAGATCGAGTCCTTTGCCGCGCGCCAGTTGAAGCGCCTCCTGCGGTGACATGATGCCAAGCTGCGAGCCGTCGTCATCGATTACGCGGATTTCACGAACGCGAATGCGCTCGTTGATGCGAACCGAAGGCCCTCGGTCCCGCCTGTCTCTGAATCCTCTTCTGGATTGAAAGCTGCTGATAAGCTATCCTCCCGAGCCGTGAGCGACCGGCTTCACAAAATTGTTAATTCATAAGCCCCGACAGATGGGGCCGCGACCTGTAGATCAAAGTCCTGTCATCCGGGCGAAAATCGAATCAACGCTCTTCCGGTGTCGAAATCCCGCTGATAATCCTGGTCGGATCTTGCGCGAGCGCCCTCAACAGAGGGTCTTCTGGAGCTTACGCAAGATAAACGACGTTGAGCTTCTTCATAAAGCTCGAAACAGCTATGGTAGGCGCGTGCGGATTTGAACCGCAGACCCCTACCGTGTCAAGGTAGTGCTCTACCCCTGAGCTACGCGCCTACAAAATCAAAGGGAAAAGCTAACAGACCATCTCCAACGGTGTCAACCGTCGCAAAAAAACCGTTCTCTAGTGTCTGCCCCATTGAGTGTATAAGCCGCGCAGGAATGATCCGTCGAATTCGCTCTCGTTGAGTTTTCCAAAAACCGAGACCTGAGCCACAGAGAGCCGCGCCAGCGTCCGCACTTCGCCGCGCTGGAACCGGTCGGCAGTCTGCTTTGCGCGGTCGAAGTCCGTTCGCGCGAGCAGGCCGGTGTTCCTGACGCACAGCAGCACCATGCCGCCCAGTATGCTCTGGCCCTGCGGCGCGAGCTCGCCTTCCCTGAAGTGCCTGATGATTTCGAAGCCGTCGAGAACAGACGCGGCTGCAATCAGAGTGTTGAGTTGATCGATTGCCGGCTCCAGGATTTCAAAACTCTTGTTGGCTTCGACCGACGAATAAATGCGGGCGATTTCGAGCATCGTCATAAGCTCGATGAAATTCGACGGCTGATTGCTGATCGCCCCTCGCGCTTCACCGAGTATCTGAGCGACGATCTTCTTGTCGCCCTTCTCCAGCGCGGTCGAAGCGAGCTCGGTGAGCACGGCAGCGCGCTGAACCGGAGACAGGGGAGCGATCAACTCGCGGGTCTTTTCGAGTTTGCCATCGGCAGCCGCTTTCCAGACTTCCTGCTGTGTGATCAAATCCATCATCTGATCGCGCCGGTCAGGATCGGAAATATGCTCGTCGGCTATCTGGCGAGCCTTATCCGCATCCCCATCGGAGAGGGCTTTCATCATCGCCTGGTGATAGAAAGAGTCTTTCATTTCGGCGGGCGCTTTCGAAGCCGCTTCCATAATCGCATCGACCGACCCGTTGTTCATCACCGACTGATATTCCCGCATGGTTTTTTCTTCCGGGTCGTCATCTTCATCCACCCTGGCGATCTTCGCTTTCAAAGCCGCCGCGCGTCCCGGCGCGTATTTCTCAACCTGCTCGATCATCGATTTGAGTTCCATCAGAAGATACCCGGCAGGGTCAGGCTCATCTTTATCCCCTTCCCTTCCGTCCTCCGTATTGACGGAAAGCGCGGCCCCGACGACCAGATTCATTAATTCCCCGATGGTTTTTTCATCGAGGGCCGGAGTCGCCTTTGCTGCAGGCTTGCCCGATCCTGCTTGCTCATCACTGTTTTGGCCGGAATGAGTCGAAGTTCGAATGAGCGAGAGA
>CAZPQE010000595.1:0-3812 GCA_964588615.1 uncultured Clostridia bacterium
TAGAACAAGCGTCCTTCGTATTCTGTCTCCACCAACAACCCTTCGCCGACCAGCGTTTCAACCAGTCCGTTGGGATCGAGATCGGCTGAACGCACTGCGCTCACTTCGCTGTCGGCGAAATAAAGTTTCTTCCCGTCGGTGGTGATGCCCGACGGCTGGGCGAGAGCCGATTCATCGAGCGGCCCGTCGACGATGTTCTCATAACCCGTCCCGGCATAAGGGGTGATGCCGCCGGTCTGAGGATTCATCCTCCACAACTGATGCGGCCCGGCCATCGCGATGTATAAAAGCCCGCCATGCATAACCAGGTCCCACGGAGAGTTGAGCGCGGTCTGGCGCCCCTGCCCGCCGAACCGGTCTATGCGACGCGCCTGCTCGCCCGTGCCTGCGATGGTCGTTACCATTCGAGAACTGAAATCGATCTTGCGGAGAGCGTGGTTTTCGGTGTCGGCGACATAAAGCGCCGAGCCGTCAAAGGCCATGCCCTGCGGGTGATTGAACTGCGAGGTTTCGAAATCGCCGTCTTTGAGCCCGATTTCTCCGCTGCCGATGGTTTCTTTTATCGAGTAATCATCGAGCGAAGCGACGACTATACGGTTGTGGTTCGAGTCGGCGATGAAGAGTTGTTTGGAATTTTCATCGGCCAGCACCTTGCCGGGGAAGCGAAGGAGAGAAGCGGGCGCGCGCGCGCTTTCCAGGCGCGGGTTGAAAGGCCGGCGATCCAGTTGTTTTTTCTCATCGAAAGTTTTGATGATCCCCGCGATCACGCGGTCGAAGGGTTCGAAGACGCCTTCGCCCGACCATTTGCCGACGATCTTGCCTGCCGGATCAATGAGCATCAACGTGGGCCACGCGCGCACGGTGTAGGATTGCCATACCTCCATGGCCGAATCGTTTATCACCGGGTGCTCGATTTCATATCGAAGGATCGCCTGTCGAATGTTGTCGGTGTCGCGCTCGCCGGTGAACTTGGCCGAATGCACCCCGATGACCACGAGTTCGTTGGGATATTTTTTTTCGAGCTTCTTGAGGTCGGGGATGATGTGCATGCAGTTGATGCAGCAGTAGGTCCAGAAATCGAGCACCACTATTTTGCCGCGAAGGTCGCGCAGCGAAAGAGGCCGCTCAGTGTTGAGCCATTGCAGCCCTTCGGGGAAATCGGGCGCGTTGACTTTTCCTTCGTATTCCATCGACCCTCTCTCCTGCTCGAAAACCAGACCCGACGCGGGCGCTAAAGACAGGCTCATCAACAGCGCCGCCAGCAACGATGCTTTTATCATAGTTTCACCTTCCCGCTCGATCCCCAGGATTATACAGGATCGAGCGCCTGCCTGATGAGTTCAGGATTCGATTGCGGCCAGATGTCGCTGCACGGCGGGAGCGAGCCTCGCTGCAAACAGAGAGTTGCTCTCACGCTGGAGAGCGGAAACCACGAAGGCGAGATGATCGCGGGTCTCGAATCCCGCAACCTCGAAATCATCGATCCGATCACGATGAATTTCGATGCCCGACGCCCGCACCACGTCGAGGGCGTCTTTTGGGGAAAAAGATTCTCCCGCTTTTTCGGTGAGCGCCACAGAAACAGTCGCCTCATCCTTCTTGAGTATCAGGTGAAGGAACGCGCGGCCTTCGAACCGGCAATGATGACCCACAACCACACGGGCTTCGGGCAACTTCTCTTCGACCACCGAGACGAGGCCGTAAAACCGATCGCCGAGTTTCGCCTTCGTCTCTTCGTCAGTGAATACGCGGTTTTCGAAACCGGAATCTATCGCGCAATGAACGTGATTGCCGAGACCTGTTTTCAGTATGCTTGAGTTAGTGAAATCGGCCAGAGGCGAAGTGTTGGTGATCGCGCGGGAATTCCATATCTTCAGCGCGCCCCATAGTCCGACGGCAATGACAGCCATCGCCGCTATGGCCGCGATCCAGCCCCTGGACTGATGGCGCGCAGGCTGGCGGATGCTTTGTTGAATGCGCGACTGCAAATCAACAGAAGCCGTTTCTTTTTGCACAGCCTTTTTGAGCATGTTCTTCATGCGACGGCGAGACTCGAACTCGTTTGAGCAGCTTTCGCAGGTTTCCAGATGCTTCATAACTTCAGGACTCGGATCGACCATCATTTCGTTGCTCAGATAATAGTCCAGGTGTTCGCGAGTCTTGCGGCATTGGTTGGGTTCGAATTTGATTATGCTCATGCGCATTCTCCCCTCACGCGGTCTGGGGGCGACCCCTTATGCATAATTGCACGCGGGGCATGTTATATTCCCGGAATCGGAAAACTTTTTCGCCCCTGCGGGCGGGGAATAAACAGGACGCGGGCGGATATATACCGGGTGAGACCTGTCGGGTCTGTGAGGCAGAAAGGGAGGATCGTTTTATGGCTTTGAGCAAAGGACAAACTATCGCAAGCTGGATTTTGCAGATAATCGTCGCGGGGATTCTTTTTCAAACTCTGTTTTTCAAATTCACCGGCGCTGAGGAATCCAGATATATCTTTGAAAGGCTGGGCATGGAGCCGTGGGGAAGGATAGGTTCAGGAGTGGTCGAACTCATCGCCGTCATTCTCCTGCTTATCCCATCGACTGTCACCATCGGCGCAATCATCGCTGCGGGAGTCATAAGCGGAGCCATCATGAGCCACCTGACCAAACTGGGCATCGCGGTGGTCAACTCCGATGGAACGAGCGATGGCGGGTTTCTGTTCGCGCTGGCCGTCGCGGTGCTTGTCGGCAGCCTCGCAGTGCTCATCATTCGCCGCGCGGAGATTCCAATCATCGGACACGCATGGTTTGGCAAGGCTTGAGGTCGAGGTTCGCTTAGAAAGAGGCGAATGGCGCGAAACCGTCTTCGGCTGACGGCTTTGCCTCGAAGTTTTTGCTGCTTCGATCTCTCTGAGATTTCGAGGCGCGCGTTTGAGCCAGATGCCCATCAGTTCAGGTCTTTCTTTCACTGCCGACAGGATCGCGTCGATTTCTTCGGGCGAAAAATAATTTCGCTTCTTTTCATCTATCCTGTTTGCGGGCACATTTCGGTAGAGCCACTTTCGATACTCCCTGAGTCCTTCGCCGTAGCCGCGCGAGATAGCCTGCAAATCGGCCCATCGCTCGAACCCCGCAGTGAAATCTTTCGAGAGGAGTCGAACCAGCCCGAGCAGTCGCACGCGGTTTCTTTTTTTGTAGTAAAGCGAGTGAGCAATCTCATGGGCGATTATCGCCCGCAAGGCCGAAGGCGGCGCATCGAGATCGAAGGCGGCGGGATTGACCTCGATTATGCAGCGCATCTTTCCGAAAAAGAACTGAGGCAGCCCTAAGCGGCTTCGAAAATAATCTGAGTCGCTGCTGAAAGTTTTCACTCGCAGGTCGGCATCGCGGAGTTCAGGGAAAGATTCAGCGCGTATTTCATCAATAAGCATGCGGGCGCGCTCGCGGGCAGTCGCTTTCGTGTCCGCAGTCGCGCTCAACCCCTGAGCCGACGATGACTCAACGACGGCGAGGACCACAAAAATGATCAGCGAGTTGCGAATACAGCGAAGCATTATTTTTTATCAACCTGTCACCGAGAAATCTATGAGGTGTCGCTCTCTGTCTACTCGATCAACGGAAACTCTCACCGCGTCGCCCAGTCTGTAGCGGCGACCGCTTCTTGCGCCCACCAGCCGGTGCTTGCGCTCGTGGTACTGGTAGAGATCGTCTCTCAGCGTCGAGATATGCACAAGGCCCTCGACGAACAGTTCGTTTAGCTCGACGTAGAATCCGTAATCTTTCACCGACACGATCACGCCTTCGAACTGCTCTCCTACGCGCTCGGCC
>CAZPQE010000596.1:0-3789 GCA_964588615.1 uncultured Clostridia bacterium
GCAGTCTTCCTGAGAGTCGAACACGTTGGGATGCTCGATGGGAGGCTGAGTGCGATCGCCCGCGTATTCATCTTTGAGGAACATCAGCGCGTGGAGAGCTTCCATGTTGACAACGTCGGTCCCGGCTTCAGCCGTGCAGAATTTGCCTTCCATCAGGCCGAGGAATGCCCAGTCCTGGAATGCGCTCTGATGAAGCACGACGGCCACATCCACCCAGGGGAGGTCTGAGCCTTCTCCGTCGAAGTTGTCAGGCTCATCGACGAGGAACTCCGGCTCTGAAAGCCCTTCGACATCGCCCGTCAAACCCGGCCTCAGCATGTTCATGTAGACATTCATGTACCTGCGGAATCTCTTCCATCGGTACGGCGGATCGGTGAACATCCGGTTGAAAAGCTGGTCTTCGAGGTCGCTGATGTATGCGCCTTCATTGTCTTCATAGTCGGTGTCGGGAGCGAACAGGAAGTCGAATTTGTCTTTGTGAGCGCCGCGCACGTAGACCGGAACGGCCCCTCTGAAGAAGTCTATAGCGTCTGAGTTGAGGTTGGCAGCGTGAGTGATTTTCGAATCGGAAAGTGTGGTTCCATCTGCGAGCTCGGCTTCCGCTTTGTAGACGACCAGAGTGTTCCTCGGAAAGGGCTTCACACCGAGAGTCATCTCGGCGTCCATCGGAGCATCAGGGAAAGTTTCCGAATCAGTGAACGAGCGAACGAAGGTCGGTATCATCACGTTGATTCCGAACAACTGAATGGAAGTAAGCTGGAACTGCTGAACTTCTACCGAAAGCTCTCTGACACCGATCCCTTCGGCAGTCTTTCCACGCCCTGAGGCGGTGTAGGTGACCGACTCGCCTTCTCTCGGGTAGATCGGCGAGTGCTTGCCGTAGGCGTGCTGAAGAAGTCGAGGGGTTATGGAATTGGCTTCGCAGGCCGGGATTGTGGGATCAGGCAGGCACGATTTCACATCGAACTGAATGCGGTCTGTTCGAATGATTGTCGTGGTTCCAACCAGTCTCTGAGTGATTTCGATCCTGTAGCTTCCTTCGGGAGTGCCTTTCCTGAATTTCGCAACCGGTCTGAGAGCGCCGCTCTTGCCCGGCTTTTCATGCAAAAGGCCTTCGATGGAGCCGCTGTCGCCTTTCATACGGAGCGCGCCCGCGAATTTCTCTTTGGAGGGAATCAGGTCGAATCCGCTGAGTTTCAAATCTCTGGTTTCTCTGCGCAGATTGACGGGGATCAACGTGATGTCATCGAAAACGCGGTCGATGACTTTGACATCCCACGCTATATTCCAGGGGGGAAGCGGGCAGGAAGGGCAACAATCGATTACTTCGCATCCGACCTCTATCGGCTCGACTATTTCCACTATGCTTTCGAGTTCTTCAAGACATATCTTCAACCTGATCGTCCTGCTGTTTGTGACGGTCTCGTGATTGAATACGGTCAGTGGCGATAGAAGCGAAATTGCGATGAGCAGCAATGCTACGAGTTTCAAGCTCTTCATAACATATCTCCTTTTGAATATCTCTTATCGTTCTCTAAATCTGGTTCCGATCTTTATCCTTCAGCCCCGTTGCCTGAATGAATCCTGACTGGCCGGGGCTTCGACCAGCGAACAACCGCCTGATCGTCCGCTTTCACCCATACTGGTCAAAACCGGAAAAACATTTCATCGGCCCTCGGTTGATCGGTTTGCGCGCGGTTGCCCGCTCAAATAGAATCCCTATGCGCGAATTCAGACCAGGAGACAAATTTATGCGCAGGTTGAAAAAGACTCTGGCCCTCTCATTCATCACCTTTCTGTTGCTTGCTGACCTGCCCCCGGCGATAGCCCGGCAGATGAGCGACGGCAAGACGGTCGAGATAACTCCCTCTGTCTCTGAAGCCGATATCGGGCAGCAGATCAAACTCAAGGCAGTAGTCAAAGACAAGACAGGCAATATAACTGAGCAGACCGCCACAGCCTGGTTCGCCGTCCCCTTCGATGTCGCGTCGGCTGATGAAACGGGAACGGTGACTCTCTACAACGCGGGAGTTGCGCGCATAGGCGCGATCATCGGCGGAAAACTCGCCTGGGCCACGATCACCGTCAGGCCCGCAAGAGTGGCGAAGATCGATATCGAAAAACTCGCTTCACCCATCGTTGTCGGCGGCGCAATAAGGCTCTCGGCTGCGGCCCGCGCAGCCAGCGGCGACCCTCGAAATGTAGTCAGCTTCAAATGGAGTTCGGATAATCCTTCGGTTGCCACAGTAGATGATGCGGGCCTGCTGACAGGCATCGCGCCGGGCAAGACAACCGTGAGGGCAGGCGCAGGCGATGTCGCGGGAACGCTTGCCGTCGAGGTCATCGCAAATCCGGTTCGCAGTCTTTCAATCGAACCCCGTTCATCGAAAGCGCGCACGGGCGATGTCGTCCGGCTCAAAGTGGCAGCGCGAGGCGAGGGCGGCGGAGCGGTTGCAAATCCTTCCATTCGATGGTCTTTGAGCGGCGCGGGCGCTGTTGTCGAAGACGACGGAGCATTCGTGGCCGAGCGGCCCGGCTCCTACATCGTCACCGCTCAATGCGGCCAGCACACGGCTTTAGCATCTGTCGTCGTCACACAGCGCAATGTCGAGCGCGATGTTCAGATCGTCGGGCGCGCTCTTCCGAAAGATGTTATGACCGCCGAGCAGTGGATATTCTCCAACTACGCTTATCTCTCTTCGATAGCAGATCGGTTGATGGTCTATGACATCACAGACCCGGCGAAGCCCAAACTCACAGACACAGTGAAAGTCGATGCGCGAATCACGAATGACATCAGCGTCACCCCCGACGGAAAGATAGGAGTGATGTCGCGCGAGGGCGCTTCGAATCGCAAGAACGGAATAGTGTTTTTCGACACATCAGACCCGGCGCATCCCAAAATCATTTCCGAATACACCGCGACCGTGACCGGCGGAGTGCATTCTGCCTTCGTCGACAGACATTACGTTTATCTCACCGACGATGCGACCGGCTCGATGCGGGTGATCGATTTCCGTGACGTGAAGAATCCGAAAGAAGTCGCCCGCTGGGAAGTCAACAACCCGATTGCGAAGCCTGTGCGTTCGCCTGACGGAGAGCAATCCATCGGCGGACGTTATCTGCACGATGTTCAGGTGGTCGACGGGCTGGCTTATCTGGCCTACTGGCGCGACGGGCTGGTCATACTCGACGTTGGCGCAGGAATCAAGGGAGGCAGCCCGGAAAATCCGCAGTTCGTGAGTCAGTATCGCTTCAATCACAACGAGCTTTACGGTGAGGGCTGGCTTGCGGGGGCGCACGCGGTTTATCGATACAAGAACTACGTGTTCGTCGGCGATGAAGTTTTTCCCGCAGCGTTCAACATCAACGCGCGCGAGCGAATTGCGGTGCGCGGCATCGTTCACGTAATCGATGTCTCGGATATCAATCGCCCACGCAAGGTGGCCGAGTACGAAGTGCCCGAAGGAGGCGCGCACAATATCTGGGTTAAAGATGATGTGATGGTGATGGGCTACTACAGCGGAGGGGGTCGGGTGGTCGATGTGTCGGGCGAGTTGAGAGGCGACCTCTACCGTCAGGGCCGCGAGATAGCCCGCGTGTGGACGGGCGACCCGCAGGGGTTCAGGCCCAATCAGCCTTTCACCTGGGGCGCGCAGCCCGTCGGGGATTTGATTTATTTCAACGACATCAACTCAGGACTGTGGATAGTAAAACTCGGCCAGCCTAAGGACAAAGGCTCGACCTCGACGCCGGGGAACTGAGTGGTCAGAGGTGCAGGGGTGAAGA
>CAZPQE010000597.1:0-3764 GCA_964588615.1 uncultured Clostridia bacterium
ATAGTCGGGGCTGCCATTGCAGGCGTGATCGCCGCGAGCCTCGGCGCGGCTACGGCTTTCGCAATCGATGCGGCGACGTTCATCATCTCCATCATAACGATTCTCTTGATTCGTTCTGTCCCCGTTCCAGTGAATGCGGATCGCGTGAGCCTGCGATCCGTCATCGATGGTTTGAAGTACGCGCGCAGTCGTCAGGAGTTGATCGGGACATATCTCATCGATATCAACGCGATGTTTTTCGGCATGCCGATGGCGCTCTTTCCTGCCATAGCCGAAAGTTTCGGCGGCGCGTCGGTCGGATTGTTTTACGCTATGCCCGCTCTCGGATCGCTCGCCTTGACGCTGACATCGGGGTGGACTAATCGGATCAACAAACATGGGCTGGCGGTCACACTTGCTGCGACTGTGTGGGGAGTGGCGATAATCGGATTCGGATTGTCGAATCATTTATGGCTGGCGTTGGTTTTTCTCGCGCTCGCGGGAGCCGCCGACATGGTGAGCGGACTGTTTCGAATGACGATCTGGAATCAAACGATACCCGATCATCTCAGAGGCCGCCTTGCCGGAATAGAGATGATCAGCTATTTGACAGGGCCGTACCTGGGAAACGCGGAAGCGGGACTTGTGGCGAGTCTCGTCGGATTGCGAGCGTCGGTCGTGTCAGGCGGCGTGATGTGCGTTTTAGGATCGGGGCTTCTGGCCTTGCTGCTTCCCGCGTTCATTCGATACGACGGGCGCGAAGGTTTGGCGCGCAAGCTGAAAGAAGAACAAGAACGCGAGCAGATATTGATGAATCGGCGCTGCGCGCCTTCCTGATTTTCAAAGGCTGACGATCAGGCGCGCTATGAAAGCGATCTTTACCTTTTCACTCAGTCATCGGCCAACTCCTCGGCAGAGGCATAGTCGCACGGCGCTTCTCTGCGCATCGCCATAAAAACAATCCTATCGAGGTCGCCGCTCAACTGCCGACTCAGCTTTTCCGGTGTCGAAAATTTTTCCGGGGGGGTGATGGAGGTTGCCTGCCTCTCCTGCGTACTGGATGGGCAGCGGAAAGAACGTCTCAGTCCTGGGAGTTCCAGCAAACTGCCCGTAAGAGATTTTTGATTTTGAAAAGGGGATTTCACAGATGAATCGCAAGAGCATATTAACGCTGTTTATCATACTGGCGCTGGTCGTCACGTTCGTATTTCCGGCCCTGTCAGTTGTCGGCCAGTCTCAAGAAACTACGAACCGATCAGATAAAGAGAAGAATCGCGCGGCGAAGGCGCTACGGATCGTCGAACGCTACCGCGATGGAGGCCAGCGCGCTTCCACTCGCTCACACAAAGGACGCGCAAAGACCCAACCTCTCGCCCGCCAGCAGCAGCCTCCTCAGTGGGCCACAGCATCGCTGCGCCAAAGCATTGAACAGCTACAAGAGAATAAAGACAGCTACGGCGTGCTTAACGCAGAAGCCGAGTTCCGAATGCTTGAAGCCCTCAAAGACGGGCGCGCCTACAGGGATGTGCGACTGACGCAGATGCACAACGGGGTCGAGGTCTTCGGCGGAGGGTTGATCACTCACCTCGACGATCACAACGAACTGCAATCGGTCAGCGGGCGGATGTTTACGGAGGCGCGCATCGATACCACTCCTAAGATAGATGAGGCGCAGGCAATCGCGGCGGCCAAAGCTGCACTGGGTCAGGAGAGCGAGTACGCCTAAGAGCCGAGGGCCGTGCTCGTCATCCTGCCGCACCGGATTATGAATGATGACGAGAAGGCCAGAGGAGCGACGCTCGTTTACCTGGTCAAGTTGCAAGTTGAGAAGGGGAAAGATAGTGGAGATCAGCGATTATTTATCAGCGCCAGAGATGGCAGCGTCGTGTGGCAATACAACTTCAGGGCTTTGACTGCTGGCCTGGGGCGACCCCGGCGCGTTGCAACGGGCTATAGAATTTCGCCCCTTCGGGGCTTGCCTCAAAGGGTCAATCCAAATGCAAACTGCTTAAAATTCAAAAGGAATAAAGCGATGAATGCGGTGAGCCGTTTGATATTCGACATGGTTGTCTCCTGTGCCGACGCATCATAATTCATCCTTCTGCCGGAGACAATGCGCGTTGAATCGTCCATGTTTATGATCGCACTCGCTCTGGTTTCAAATCGGCGATTGTTGACACGCGCCCCTGTTCAATATACTGTTCAGGCGGCTGTGTTCGATGCAATCGTCCAGAACTTGTCTCAGAATGATCGCGCCCCCAGGTACTCTTCCATCTTTCATGCGAGACCCGGCATCGAAGGGCTGGAGATTTTACTATGACCCGCGCTATTGCCAGATCAATATTCACACTTCTCATACTTGCAGCTATCGCTTTTAACATCGATTTCACATCCGAGGCCCAGCGCCGCCGCCAGACGCCCGCTCCCGCGCTTCCAGAAAAGCCCGAACTCGTAATCCAAAACGGGCATTCCGACACCGTGCGCGCCGTCGCCTTCAGCCCCGATGGAAAATTGTTCGCTTCCGCCGGAGCCGATGAAGCCGTCCGGGTTTGGGAAGCTGATACCGGCAGGCTCATACGCGCCATCGAAGGCCACTTCGATGATGTCACCTCTCTGGCCTTCAGCGCCGACAGCAAAAGACTCGTCTCCGGCAGCCTCGATAAAACCGTCAAGGTCTGGGACCTCGGCACGGGCAAACTCATTCGCTCGTTTTCAGATCACGACGACGCGGTCAACACAGTTGCCTTCAGCCCTGACGGAAAGATGGTCGCTTCGGGCAGCCGCGATGAATCCATAAATATTCTGAATCTGACAACAGGCGAAATCGCGCTCACCATCGAAAGCGAATGCGGAGCGGTTCGTTCAATCGCCTTCAGCCCCGACGGAAAAACTATAGCCGCAGGCTGCGCGGGCAAAACGATCAGAATATGGAACGTCGCCGACGGCGCGCTCTCGATAAGCTTTCCCGCTCACTCTGCGGAAGTGTCTTCGATAGCCTACAGCCCGGACGGAACGGCTCTCGTTTCAGGCGGAGCCGATAAAGCGGTCAAGCTCTGGAACCCGGCCACCGGAGAAATGCTCCGCCAGTTCAAAGCCCATACAGGCGGAGTAGTTTCAGTCGCATTCAGCGCAGATGGAAAAATGATCGCTTCGGGCAGTCAGGATAAAAGCGTGAAGCTGTGGGAAGCGGAAAACGCCAGACTGATTCGCTCTATCGACAACCTTTCGAGCCCTGTCACTGCCGTCGCTCTAAGCCCCGACTCTCAGATGGTCGCGTCGGGCAACTGGCGCAACATCACTGAGTGGAGTGTTGCAAGCGGCAGGCTTGTGCGCACGCTCGAAAGCCATTCGTGGGTCGCGCGCAAAGTGGCTTTCAGCCCCGACGGAAAAATGATCGCTTCGACCTCCGCCAGATCGATCAAGCTGTGGGACGCCAGCACCGGCAGAATGCTCCGAAGCCTCGACGGGCATGCGGGGGAAGTCAGTTCCATCGCCTTCAGCCCCGACGGGAAAATGATCGCTTCGGCAAGCTGGGACAAGACAGTAAAGTTATGGGATATCGGCAGCGGTCGGATGACGCGCAGCCTCGACGGCCATACACAGGAAGTTTCAACAGTCGCGTTCAGCCCCGACGGAAAAACCATCTCGTCAGGCAGCTTCGATAAAACGATCCGTCTGTGGAACGCAAGCACAGGCAGGAGAATCAACACGCTTGATGGTCATTACAGCATCGTCACCGAAATCGCTTTCACCTCTGACGGAAGCCGCCTCGCTTCTTCGAGCGT
>CAZPQE010000598.1:0-3756 GCA_964588615.1 uncultured Clostridia bacterium
CATGGGTGCGAATAACCGTCACTCGCGATCCGATCAGCGCCCCCTGGCAGGGTACGGGCGAGTTTCCGTTCGGAGAGACGGAGGATTACCTTCTCGCCTGGAACCCGATCTTCCCGCCCGGAGAAGGCGGCCCCGCGCCCGGAGCCAGGTGTCCGGGAGTTTTTTTCAAACTCAAGTGCAAACCCCAGGGAGGCGTCATACCCGGCGGCGGGTCGCGAACCTTCCTTTTGTCTTCGACAGGAAATGTGAGACCGAACCGAATAAGGTCGTTTCCGGTTTCTCTGCCTCCCTGCGACTTCGATGCTGCGTGGGTTCCTGATCCAGGCATAACCGAGGTCGCGCCCGGAGCGAACGTGCTTACGGTCGTGCCTAATCCGATGGTGTCGACTACTGCAAAACCCAATTGCCTCCCGACACCTGACGAGACCAGCAAGAAATTCACCGCATCATATCTCAACTTCGATCCGGCAGTGGGTCCTGTTGGAGGAGCGGTAAGCGCCGATACCTGCGTGGTCGCTGTCCTGCACCCGCGTCCTCGCGATATACCGCCGTTTTTCACCGTCAGAGGAAAGGTGAGGGATGAAAACGGAGGAAAGGTCGGAGGAGCCGATATTCAGTTCATCAATTCGGATGGCGTCACCCTCCTCGCTCTCAGGTCGAAGTCAAGCGGCAAATACGATACGGGGAAGAAACTCCCAGAAGGAACATACACCGTTGTTTGTGAAAAAGACGGTTTCATTTCAGAGACGAAATCGCTCACTGTGGGGCCGCGCAATGCGAAAGCGAACTTCACCCTCAAACAGTTCGGGCAGATCGAAGGGCAGGTCGCGCTCGAAGGCAGCTTCTTCGATGTCTTCGCGCTGGTCGAAATCACCGATGTCAGCGGCAAGCAGGTATTCAATGACCCGACCGACAATCGGGGGCGCTACGATACGGAGCGGACGCTCGCGCCGGGAATCTATAAGGTGAAAGCAACATCACTGGGCTATTTTACGGGAGAAGCGAGCGTTGAGATCAGAGGCGGAGACCGCGCCGAAATAAACCTCAATCTCAGAATAAGACCGCCAGACTTCTATGTGAATTGCACTCCGTCTGTGCTGAGGGCGATGTCCGGCGGATCAATCACCAGCCGTTGCAATGCGATTCCACTCAACGGCTTCAACGGCTTTGTGACCTCTTTCTCAGCCGTTGACCTGCCGACGGGGGTCACAGCCAGTTTCTCCCCCGAATTCTCAGCGCCGCCAGGTCTGCTGGCCCGCTCGACTCTGACTCTGAAGGTAGGTGAAGAAGTTGCGCCCGGCTCCTATCCGTTCAAGGTCGGAGCGACTAGCGGGAACCAGACTCGCTTTGACGACATGTTGTTGATGGTCGCGCCGAGAATCCTTGATCCCGACTTCGTCATCGCCTGCGATCCCGCTTCTCTCACCATACTTCAGGGTCAATCGAGTCAGAGTTCATGCCGGGTAACATCGATTGACGGGTTCGCAGGTCAGGTGATGCTTGCGTGCGCGGGCCTGCCTGCGGGCGTGCAGTGTGCCTTCGACCCCAATCCGGTGACGCCGCCTCCAAACGGCTCGGCTATGAGCGCCCTCACCCTGAGCGTCGATGCGGGCGCGCAGCCCGGAACCTACTCGTTTCAGGTGACGAGCGTAAACACAGATGTGGTTCGAAGCTTCACCCTTCAACTCACAATCGTGGGGCGAGGGCAGGAGCCGAGTTTCATTCTCGCCTGCAATCCGTCTTCTGTGACCGCGCCGCCCGGCGGGATAGCCCAGACTTCCTGCACGGTGACCTCGATGGGAGGGTTCAGCCGTCTGTTGAGCTTTTCTGTAACGGGGCTTCCTGAAGAGGTGGAGGCGGAGTTTCAACCTCACTCACTTACGCCGCCGCCTGACGGTGAGGCAAACAGCCTTCTGATGCTGCGCCTTTCTCCGCAGGCGAGACCGGGAACCTATCAACTGCTGGTCTTCGCTGGCACTGTGATGGATTCGCCTCCGGTGTCGGTCAGAAACGCGCTCACTCTGGTTGTGGGCAGGTAACAGTAGACAGTTTGTAGCACCGACTGCAAATCGGCACTACAAACTCTTCCCATCAGTCTTCGAGGCTTTCAAAAAAATCTTTCAGTAATCGGTTGAACTCTGCGGGCTGCTCCAGATTTGAAAGGTGTCCCGCTGACTGTATCACTTCGAGTCTCGCAGTCGGAATCAAGCGGCTCAGGCTTTCCATTTCAGCCACAGGCGTAAGCTTGTCATCGCTCCCGGCGATTATCAGCACGGGAAAATCAATGCGGGAAACCAGATCGGTCGAATCCCTCCGCAAGGCCATCGCGCGTTGAGCGGCGGCCAGACCGCGCGGCGAATTCTCTTCGATCATCCGTCGCATCCTTCTGACTATATCGGGACGAGTTTCGAGCGTGGCTGAAGCGAAAGCTACCGGCGTCATATCGTCGGCTATTGCAGATGCGCCTTCGCGCTCGGCTCTCTCGGCGGATTTCATCCTCCGCTCGCGCCCCTCGTCGGTGTCGGCTGTGGCGCGGGTGTTTGAAAGGACGAGCGCGCGCACCGATTCGGGATAGTCGCGATAAAAAGCCATAGCGATGTATCCGCCCATCGAAAGCCCGACGATCACCGCCCCGTCAATCGAAAGCCAATTCATCAACCCGCGCGCGTCGGCGGCCATCCCGGAGATCGTCGTTTCTGCCTCGCCTGATACGGAGCGGCCCAGCCCGCGAACATCGAATGTGATTACGCGACAGCGATCCCGCAATGCCTCGACCTGCTCGTCCCACATCCGTTGATCGAGCGGAAATGCGTGAATGAAAATGACCGGCATTCCCGATCCTTCGTCTCTGTAATCGATGCTCGCGCCCTTTATATCCGCTTTCATCTCTTCATCCCCTCTTTGAGCTTGTGTAATATTCCCACGTTTTTCCGAGGCATCTCTTGCCGACAGCGCGGACACCATTAGTAGTCATCCTCCGACGACCTCAATACTACAGATGGGACTCCGACCGCCGACTCCGGACTCCGGACTTGCGGCTTCCGGCATTCTGTTTCCATTCGTTACGCGAAAATATCAACACTTAGCGCCGCTGCGATTTTGCAAGAAATTCGCAACAAGTCTACATAACTTCTGCGATTCGGCAACTAAGATGGGCAGTCGGAGCGATGATCTTTGAAAGCGGGGTTTGGCACAGACGAAAATGCTTGCCTCACATGTTAGACTGGCGCTCGCCTTTGGAAGCGCGCTCGGTGAGTCAGAAGATGCGGCTCCGCGCAGCGCATGGCGTCAACCCGAAATTGGAGGTTTGAATGGCAGCGGTTCTGAAAAAACGATCCAAATATCTTTCATCGTGTTTATCCCTCATGGCGGTGGTCGCAGTGAGCTATCCGTCGAGCGATCAGATCATTTCGGCCTTCGCCGACGACGATAAAAAATCAACTCAGGCAATATCAACCCCGGCGGCTTCCGAAAAGGAAGAAGCATCGAGGGTCACATTTGAGGACAGAATTTCGATTCCGACAAAGCCATCAATCGAAGCGGAAAGAGATGACGAAGTCGAATTTCAGACTTTCCAGGCGACGGCCTATTGCCTCAAGGGGCGGACGGCTTCGGGCCAGTATGTGCGACCGGGAATCATAGCCGCCGACCCGAGAGTGCTTCCTCTCGGCACGGTGGTTCATATACGCGCTGGCCGCTACACTGGCACTTACACGGTCGCAGACACCGGCGGTTTGATAAAAGGCCGCAGGGTCG
>CAZPQE010000599.1:0-3751 GCA_964588615.1 uncultured Clostridia bacterium
CGCGGGCTACTGACACCTTTAAGCCGCCCCCTTAACTTAATGGCATTGCCCTTTCGCGCCCTCGCCGGGTCATCGGGCTTTCGATCTGGCCAGCGCCGCATCGCATCCGGCGATTTCGCGGGCCATCTCATCAGGCTTGCTCTCATTAACAGACGTCAGCGCGCCGCGCGCGCGCAGGTCGAGATAGATATCGAGACTCTTTTGATACCACGACCGCGCCTGGCTGAGTCGCTCTGTCGAAGCGCCTGCCACACTCCTGTGCGCCTTGCCCAGACGGGCGCAGGTATCGGCAACTTGTCTGCGGTACTTCGCATTCATCGGATAGGCTGCCGACAGATGCTCGCAAACCGAAAGCGCCTTGAGGTAAATCTCGACAGCCGCCGCCGCCTCTCCTTTCGCAATCAGAATATCGCCGATCTTGCTGTAGCTGACGATGAGAACATTGCGCGCGGTTGCGTCTGTCGGATCGGCTGACGAGAGCGCCTCACGAAGCGCGAGCGACTTGCGATGGTATTCGAGCGCGGCGTCGGTTTTGCCTGTCAGCGCCAGAATGCTGCCCATGCCCTCATAGCCGAAAGACAGATCGCCGCGCGTCTGCGCGCTTGCCGGATCGACTCTGTAAGACGCCTCGAAGACAGCCATCGCCTCTTGATAATTCTTCTCCGCCTCTGCCCTGTCGCCCGTACTCGAAAGCATTTCGCCCACCTTGTAACAGGTCCAGGCGAACGCCTTGCCTGCAAAGGCGTTTTTCGGGTCGGCGGCGGTCAAATCCTGTCGCAAAGCCTGCGCCTTGCGATAGCTGTCGAGCGCCTCCACAGTGTCTCCGTTTTCGGCCAGAACGTCGCCCATTCTTTCGTAAGTGAGCGCCACATCTCCGCGCGCTCTGGTGTTGGTCGGGTCAGCCGCAGCCAGAGACAGGCGAATCTCAAGCGCCTTGCGGTGGCTCTCCAGAGCGCCGGAAGCGTCCCCGAGAGCGAATAATGCGGCGGCAATCGAGCTATGACTGACCGACACATCGCGGCGAGCCTGATGGTTTGCCGGTTCATCAGACGCAAGAGTTTCTCTGATCGAGAGCGCCCTGCGATGATTCTCCAGCGCCCCGGCTGCGTCTCCTGTCCCTGCCAGGCTGAGGCCGAGTTTGTGATAATTGAATGCGAGATTGCGACGGGCCTCTATGCCTGCGGGATCGGCAGCCGCGCGCGATTCATTGATAGCCAGAGCCTTCTGATAATTCAGGCGCGCGCCCGTCGTGTCGCTCGTCGCTGAGAGCATATCGCCCATCTTGATGTAACTGAGCGCGAGGTCTCCGGCAGCCTGCGCGTCAGCCGGGTCTGATGCCGCTACGGACTCGCGTATGGCAAGAGCCTTCTTATAACTCTCAACCGCGCCCGCTGTGTCGCCGAGGTTGTTGAAGAAAGGATTGCCCTGAACATCGCCGACTTTTTCATAAGCTTTGGCCATCTCAAGCCGCAGCGACAGATCATCACCCGCTTCCTGAGCCAGACTGTCGAGATACTCTATGGCTCTCCTGACGACCAGTTCGCGCGCCCTCGTGGAGCCGGGCAGATCGCTTATCGCATCGTGAAACTCGAAGAGGAAAGAATTGGCCAGAGAGCGGACATCATTGAATCTGCGCTCCGCCCTTGCGCGCTCTCGTCGGGCGACGCCTGCCTGCCAGAGCGACACAGCGAGTCCGGCCACCAGCGCCAGAGCGATAAGCGCGGCGGCGATGACTCCCGCTCTGTGACGACGGACGAACTTGCTCGTGCGATAGGCGAGCGTATCCCTGCGCGCGATGACCGGCAGCCCTACCAGATGGCGGCGTATATCTTCAGAGAGTTGTTCTGCCGACGAGTAGCGTCGCTCCGGCTCCTTGCGCATAGCCATCAGCACTATGTTATCGAGGTCGCCCGTGAGACGGCGGCGTGGTTTTTCAGGAGCGATGGCTCGCGCATCGCTTACGCGCTCTGTTGTAAAGGTGTCCCTGAGCGTGTCGGTTGATGCGACAGTTTCTTCCCGGCGAGTGACCGTAATGCCTGGCCGATCAGGTTCCTTTTCGCAGATGACCTGCTCTATCTCGTCGGGCGTAAGGCCATCGAAGTGATGCGGCTTGTGCCCGGTGAGCAGTTCATACAACACGACTCCGAGCGAATAGATATCGCTTGCGGTCGTGATGGCAAGGCCGCGAATCTGCTCCGGGCTTGCGTAGTCGGGCGTCATCATTCTTATGGCGGTTACGGTCTGATCGAGGGGCTGAGAGGCGGGATCGAGCAGTTTGGCGATTCCGAAATCGAGCAGCTTCACTGAGCCACCGGCTGTTACCAGTATGTTGCCCGGCTTGATGTCTCGATGGATCACGAGATTTCTGTGCGCGTAATGAACAGCCGAGCAGACATCGCGGAACAGGCGGAGACGGGCTGCGGTGTCGAGGCGGTTTTCATTCGAGTAGCGATCAATGGGCTTGCCTTCGATGTATTCCATCACGAAGTAAGGCAGCCCGTCCCGGGTCGTTCCGCCGTCGAGCAGTCTGGCGATGTTCGGGTGATCGAGAGAAGCCAGAATCTGTCGCTCGCCCAGAAAGCGGCTGATGATGAAATCCGAGTCCATCCCGCGGCGAACGAGTTTGATGGCGACCTGTTTTCGATATTCATCTTCGCGCTCGGCCAGATAAACCGATCCCATCCCGCCATGGCCTATTTCGCGGATGACGCGATAAGGGCCGATACGTCTGCCTGAGAGATATTCTTCTTCGGGCGCGAGAGACGGGGCATCGATAAAGCTCCCGGCCTGCTCATCGGCGGCTATGAGCGACTCTACTTCGCGCCGGAGCGAAGCGTCGCCCGCGCAGGCCTGATCCAGAAAAGCCTCGCGCTCCTGCTCATCGCGCTCAAGAGCGGATTGAAAAACTTCTTCGACTTTGCGCCATCGTTCCGGTTTCATACTTCACAGGAAATGCGCAGCCGTCGGCCAGCCTGCTGATTCTCCAATTTCATGCCTTCAGGGCAATGCTATTAAGTTAAGCCGGGTGTCAGTAGCCCGACCGTGAGGAGGGCTTGTAAGATCAATCCCTTGCTGACGCACAGGCTACTGACACCTTTTCAGGGTGTTTGACGCGACGAAAGAGCCAGGCTCGCGCCACGCGCCACTGACGTATTATTGTGGCCGTCGAAATCCCCATGTCTTCGGCGGTCTCTTCTATGCTCATTCCGCCGAAGAACCTCAACTCCACTATGCGGCTCTTTTCCGGGTCGATGGATTCGAGTTCGCTCAGGGCATCGTCAAGCGCGAGCAGATCGATGCTTCTTTCTTCGATCCTGAGCAGGGCTTTCGACAGCGTAAGCCTCAGACCTCCGCCGCGCTTGGCGGCCCTGCGGCTTCGCGCATGCTCGACCAGGATTTGGCGCATCAGGCGCGCGGCTATGCCGAAAAAATGCGCGCGACTCTGCCAGCGGGTCTGCTCCTGATCGATGAGCCTGAGATAAACCTCATGAACGAGCGCCGTAGGCTCAAGAGTGTGATCCGGGCGCTCGCGGCGTAGATAGCTGCGCGCCAGTCGGCGAAGTTCGTCGTAAACCATCGGCATAAGCTCTTCGAGCGCCTCGCGGTCGCCTTCCGACCATGCCCGCAGGCTGGCAGTCATGCTTTTTGCCGAATGGGTCGCCATCGCAGCCTCCGACGAGAGACCTGATCCCTGTTTACGACCAAGCATATTCCTCCTCCATCTCTCAAGTCAAAAGAAACCGTGTGATTG
>CAZPQE010000600.1:0-3750 GCA_964588615.1 uncultured Clostridia bacterium
GTGGTCAGTGGTCAGTGGTCAGTGGTCAATGAAGTGTGAAGTAAGAAGAGTGAAGAGTGAAAACTCCATCTGCGATGTCTCACCCTTCACCCTTCACTCTTCACCCTTCACTCTTCGCCCCGCTCCCCTTCACCTCATCACCTCTTCACTCTTCATTCTTCTCCCTTCATTATACGCCGCAAACCCGACCGGACAATCTCGCGGAGTGATCGGAGTGCAGTTTCAAAAGTCGGTTGAAATCCCCCCAACTGCAGTTGGGGGGATCATTCAAATCCAGCCTACGAGCCAGCCGGATTTATTTTCAATCCCCCCAACTGCAGTTGGAGGGATGCAGCAGGAACCAACCGATTTTTGAAAACTGCACCCGATTCCATCGGTCTTGCCCTTGCGACGTTTTCCGCTATAATACCCCGCATTGCAGCGAAAGCTTCAGGCTCAGCCCTCGTAGACGCGCAGGCTCACTCTCGACAGTTGAGCGAGGATACACCATATGCAACAGCAGTCGCGTAAGAGCGTGAAGGACTTGTTCGAGAAAGCCGCCCTCTACACCAAACCCGACGAATTTCGTCGCGCCGGGCTCTATCCCTACTTCACCGAATTTTCGCAATCGGCGGATTCATCTCAGGCAGAGGTCTTCCTCGACAGCCGATCCATTCTGATGTTCGGCTCGAACAACTACCTGGGCCTGACCACTCACCCTGAAGTCAAGGCCGCAGCCATAGAAGCAGTCTCTCGATACGGAACGGGATGTTCGGGCTCGCGCATGCTCAACGGCACGATGGACCTCCACGTGCGGCTTGAAGAATCGCTGGCCCGCTTCATGAAACGCGAAGCGGCGCTCGTCTTCGGCACAGGGTTTCAAACCAACTCCGGCGCGCTCTCAACCATAGCCCAGAAAGGCGACGTGATAATAGCCGACCGCAATATTCATGCTTCGATACTCGATGGATGCCTCGCGTCGTTTGCCCGCACTCAGAGGTTCCGCCACAACGACATGGCCGACCTCGAATTCATACTCGAAAGCCTGCAACCTGACGAAGGGCGACTGATAGTCGTCGATGGAGTGTTCTCCATGGAAGGCGACACGGCCAACCTGCCTGAAATTATCCATCTGGCCGAAAAGCACGGTGCGCGGGTCTACGTCGATGAAGCGCATGCCATAGGAGTACTCGGCAACGAAGGTCGCGGCACGGCGGAGTACTTTGGTGTCGAAAGCCGGATAGATATCGTGATGGGGACTTTCTCGAAGTCCCTGGCTTCGATAGGCGGATTCATCGTCTCGCGGAGCGATGTGATCGAGTACATCAAGCATCACAGCCGCCCGTTCGTTTACTCGGCCTCGCTGGCTCCGGCAAACGCTGCCGCCGCGCTCAAAGCTCTTGAGATCATCGAGCGCGAGCCTGAGCGCCGACAGCGTTTACTGGATATGAGCCGCCGTCTGCGAAGAGAGTTGACTGCGCTGGGTTTTCAGTTGCTCGAAAACGCGGCTTCATTTGATGGAATCACTCCGATCATTCCCGTCGTAATAGATGATGAAGTTCTGGTCTGTCGCTTCTTCTGGGAGTTGATCGAGGAAGGCATTTACACCAATCCGGTGCTTGCTCCGGCGGTCGCGCACAGCCTTCTTCGAATAAGCTGTATGGCAACGCACACCGATGAGCATGCCGAGCGACTGCTCGAAGCGATGCGATGCGTGGGCAGACGGCTTGAGTTGATTCAGTGATGATAGATGTTAGAGGATAGATGTTAGTGATGGGTTTCGGCCAATGGTCTTACTAACATCTATAATCTAACCTCTTTGAGAAAGGATGAGGCGAGTCGTTGTAACAGGAATAGGACTCTTCACGCCGGTCGGCGTGGGGCGCGAGCGCGTCTGGGAGGCGCTCACAGAAGGGCGCAGCGGCATATCGCGCATAGAAAGTTTCGACACCTCGAATCTCCGAACCACGATTGCCGGGCTGTGCCGCGATTTTCACCCCGAAGAGTTTTTCGACGAGCGCGAACGCTCGCGTCTCGATAGGGTCTCTCAACTGGCTCTGGCCGCCGCCGAGATGTCGGTCAAAGACGCGGGGCTTGCTCTCGATGAACTGGACAGCTATGACACGGGAGTCATCCTCGGCACGGGATTCGGCGGGCAGGAATCGATTGAAGAATACTGCGGGGCCTTCTTCAACGGGGGCGGCAGGCGCTCGGCTCTGGCCATCCCTAAAGCGATGTACAACGCCGCGTCGTCAAACATCGCCATTCGGTTGAAGACTCGCGGGCCGAACATAACAGTGAGCACCGCCTGCTCGTCGGGAGCCAACGCAATCGGGCAGGCGTTTCATGCGATCAGGCATGGGCAGGCCGAACGCATGATAGCAGGGGGGGCCGACGCTCCGGTCACGCCTGTGGTGATGGACGCCTGGAAAGACATGCGGGTGCTATCGACGAGGAACGACCCGCCCGCCCGCGCCTGCAAGCCGTTCAGCGCAAACCGCGACGGGTTCATTCTCTCGGAAGGCGCGGGCCTGGTGGTGATCGAAACGATCGATAGCGCCGTCAAGCGCGGCGCGCACATCTATGCCGAAATCCTCGGCTATGGCTCGACCGCCGACGCCGCGCACATAACTTTTCCCGACTCCGAGGGCGAAGCCCAAGCCATCCGCCGCGCCTTGCGCGATGCCCGCGTCGCAGCCGAAGAGATTGCCTACGTCAACGCGCACGGGACGGCTACCAGGCTCAACGATGTTTCAGAAACCGAGGCGCTGAAAAAAATCCTGGGCAGCCGGGCGCGCGAGGTTCCGGTCTCTTCGATCAAATCGATGCTGGGACATTCGATGGGCGCGTCGGGCGCAATCGAATTCATAGCGACCGCGCTTGCCATAGAACGCAGAAGAATTCCTCCGACCATCAACTATGAAGAAGCCGACCCGCAGTGCGACCTCGATTATGTGATTGAAGGCGCGCGCGAGTTGCAGGCGGCAGGCCGGAGGATGATCGCTCTTTCAGATTCATTCGGGTTCGGCGGCAACAACGCGGTGCTCGTCGCCGGAGAGGCATAGCGCGGCTGCGCCGCAAGGCAAAAGTAAAAAGGCAACAGGCCAAAGACTTTTGCAGAGCTTCCTGCTCGAAAAATGCGAAGTTGATGACTCGCTGCTTAAAGCAAGCCGATGGCTTGCGCATAAATTTTTTCCATTTCAGCCAGAGGAAATTCGAAGATGACCAGAGAAGCCGCTCAGTCCGTAGAAGATGTCGTGAAGAACATTATCGCCGCCGAACTCCGAGTAAGCCGCGATCAACTGCGCATGGAAACTCATCTGATGAAAGACCTCGATGCCGATTCTCTCGACGCGCTGACCATCGCCCTGAGGCTCGAAGAAGCCTTCAGCATCAAGATACCCGACAGCGCCATCCCCAAATTCCTGACCATCGGCGACATCGTAAGCGGAGTGAGTCAGCACCTCGGACGCAGGTGAACTCTCAGCCCGTCTCGAACTATGAGCGAGCAAACGCCACGAATGATGAAAATCCCGTTATCGGTTCTGGCTCTGGCGACGCTGGCCGCCATTGCCGCCCTGTTTTTGTTGCCGCCCATCGCTCAGGACCCCGCTTATCACAACTTCGCAGACCAGCGAACCATGCTCTCGGTTCCGCACTTTCTCAACACCGCGTCGAATCTGCCTTTCGCTGTGGTTGGGATTTGGGGGCTGTGGGTTTTGTCGAAGCGCAAAGGCTGTTTTCTCGTGGCGAGCGAGCGATGGCCTTACA
>CAZPQE010000601.1:0-3740 GCA_964588615.1 uncultured Clostridia bacterium
GCGGGCAAGCTCTTCTCTGCGGTCGGGGTCGGTGACCAGCATCTGAGACTGAACCATCGAGGCAAGCTCATCAAGCCCCGATGCAAGAAGTTTGTAGGCTGCCTCGGCGAATCGCCCGCGATAGCGAAACCATCCGTCGTGCAGCAGCCAGCAGGCCACAAGTATCACCTTCAATCGATTGCGCGCCTCTTTGTCCTTCTCGCGGGCGAACTCGAAAGGAGCCAGTTGCTCCTTAGTGAGCGGATCGCCTCCGAGGTCCCGGATCAGATCGTAGACGACTGCATCCGTATGCACCGCGCCGCTCTTTGGGCCTTTAGGCTCCGCAAGAAAATCCGCAGGACATTCGGCCAGACGATGCGTCAACGCTTCAAGCACGGGGCCTTCTTCATTCATTCGAGGTTCCTCTCGTGAGAATCGGCGGCGCAGCCGCAGAGAATTTTGAAAGCTCATCCCGGAGGGTCGCAGACCCTCCGCACATCAAAGCGGCAGAGCCGCAGTCGAAGCGGCAGAGCCGTCGAAGCAACAGAGATGCTGCCTGATGACTCCTACTTCTTCTCGTCGCTTCCGTAATTGGCCTGGCTGAATGCGCGGGCGAATCCGACAAGCTCGTCCCACGTCTGCACGCGGTGAATGTCCCAGCCCTGCTCGCTTGCCCGCACCAGCGTCTTGTTGCTCTGCCAGTCGCTCCACAAATTCAACACCATAGTTCCGCCCCCGCGCCCGTTCTTCAATGCCATCCGAGCTATGTCCCATCCGCTGTTTCCTTTCTCGTCCTTCTCGAACATCGTATCAACCCCATTGTCCGAAATCACCAGCACGTGAACTGCGCGATCCGTTATCTTTCGGTTTTCGAAAGTGCCTCTCAACAGGTGAATCGGAAACGCCGTCGCCCCGCCGATGTAGCCCGTCAGTATCTTCATTATTTCTTTCTCGTCGCCGATGAACTGGCCCGTCGTCTGAAAATCTTGCTTGCCGCTCCACAGCGTGGCTTTCACTCTCGACCCGACCCGCAGCGCCGACAGACTTATGATCGCCCCTGCAAGCGTCAGATATGAAGTCGCCCACTGCGGATTGGGCATCGAGCCAGAGCAGTCAACGTAAATATCCAGATCGACCGGCTCACGTTCAGGCATCGATCCGCTGCTCGTCCCATAAGTTCGCTGCACCGTCGTGTAGCCCGGAATCACCTGTGTGCTGACCATTACCGACTCGAACCAGTCTATATCCTCAAGCGGCGAGCCGATGTCCCACCCTTCCATTCCTTCAACCAGCGGCTCCTGAGATTCGGGCAGTATGAGAACGGGAAACTTTATCAAATGAGGAACAGCGCGCTCGCGGTAATACCTGATAGCAAGCTCCTGCGCGCTCAGATTCACTCCAAGTCCCTTGAGTATCTCTCCATACTCGAAAGGCTCGCGGCATTGCCCCTCATGATTTCCCGCCGCGTTGCTCGTTTGCCTTGCGCCATCGCCGATGGTGTCTTTTCCGCCCGATGGTTCGTTTTCATCCTCATCATCGTCGAGGCCTGTCAGACGCTTATCCTCCGAAGGATGAACATTATCCTCCAACTCATCGGGATCGATCTCAGCGAGTCCGTCGGGCATTCCTCCCGCTCCGGCGTTTTTGATGTCGAGCCAGCCCTTGAGCGTCTTCTGCATCTGCGCGGCCTCGTCTTCGAGCAGGTAAGGCAGGCACAGCGCGGCAAATCTCCCTGAGCCGCGAAGCCACTCCCTGCCGTAAACCCGAACTATACGCGCGCCGAGCTGCGCGTCGGCTTCGATCCGATCATCGAGCTTCCCCTTTGCGAGACTTCCTTTTTGCAGGCTCCAAAGTATCTCGTAGATTCGCATGTAGAAAGTCCACATGCGGTCGGCGCTTTCTCCTCCGAGCGCGCGATAAACATCAGCCATCTTCAAACTGGCGCTGCGCTGCAAGCGATCATTGATGAGCAGGTCTGCGTAGATGTTTGCGATGAACGGCGCGAGGTGTACTCTGGTGGAAAGCGCGCGGCGAATGCGGGCTATCATACGGCCCTGGTCTGAAAGATCGGCGGGGCAGTAAACGTGATGGCCTATCTCGTGGGCCAGTATTTCGACAGGAAACGCTTCGAGTTTGTTCTCCGCAATCTGGCGCAAACTTATCACCACCGAAGTATCGGTCAATCGGATCATCGCAAAGCTGCCGGTCAGCCCTTCTGTCTTTTCCTCTTTTTCATCGAAGCAGAATCGGGGATCGCGCAGCTTGGTGAACCGGCTCCAGAGAGCCAGCGCATCTGGCCATCGCGACATCCACAGATCGCGGAGTTTTGCGAGTTGATCCTTCATGACGCTCATCTTTGCTGTGAAGTCTCGTTCAGATTGTCCTACAATCCGCCGGATTGTCGTTGTCATCCATTTATCAAGCCTTGCCAGGTTGCCAGCTTGTTGATGCGTCTCTCGAACAGCGTCCTGAAACGATGAAAAACCGACCACTGACCACCGACCACTGCTTTTCAGTTCTCCGTCAAAGCGATCAGATAAACTGAATGCGAAACGCGGATCGTGACCGCAAGCATCGTTTCGGTCGAAGCTGAACTGGTCGAGGCGGCAAGCTGCGGGAACGATGCCCGGTGCTGCTCGGCGCTGACCTTGCCGCTCTTATCGATTTCAAAAAAGCGCGTCGGCTTCGCGTCTATCTCAGGAAGCGTGTTGCCTATCCGATGAAGCGTCGAGCCGAACAGGTCGGCGGTCATCAGCCATGAATTCTCGTTGTCGAATACCACCACCTCGCCATCCGACAGAGCCACTTCGGGAGGAGAGAGGAACATTCCGCCGAATCCCCGAAACGCCCCGACCGCGCTCACTATCCTGAGCGTCTTTTTCCATCCGGGACTTTCGCTTACAGAAGCGGGCGCAAGCCAGGGGTCTCGCCTCAATCGCTCGACTACCGTTTCGATCTTAACCGCGCTGGTTTCAGGGATCGAAAGCGCGGCGCGAGCAAGCTGAGGGTCGAGGTTGAGGCAGGCGTCGAGCGCGCCCCGCCGGTAATGCGCCATGCCGCATCGCCACGCGACCACCTTGCCCGCTTCCAGAAACGATGAGACATCCGCGCAGCGCGCGCCAATCTCGGCCATCGCGTCTATCCAGTAAGTCGGCCTGGCATTGGGCGTGACTGAAAGATTGTAGAGCGCGTTTGACACCGCGCCCGCAAATCTCCGCGCGTCGTTCGACAAAAGATTGGGAAGGGCCGCAAGCAGTTGAGACCAGCCTTTCACCAACGCCGGATAGCGCGTCTGCTCGCCCAGCATTCCCTTGCCGATGAGTTCGAGTGACAGATCATACAGGGCATCCAGAACCTCATCGGTCTTTTCAGGAGCGGCGTTGTGAGTCGCTTCGATTATCGGCTGGACGGTCAACAGCAGGTGATCGGCGAACGCCTTCTGATCGAGGGTCGGATAGCTGTGGCGCGCGTAGAAGAACTTGGTGTTATATCGGTCGCGGCCTCGCTTGAGAGCTTCGGCCAGCGGGCCGGTTATCAGGTTTTCCATTTCAGCCATTTCAGATAATTGGTGTATCGCTGATGCAGGTACTTGAGCTTGAGAATGTCGTCGAATATATGGCCGTAGAGTTTTCGGCCCTTGCTCCATTCCGAAAGCGTCCGCTCGATTCGGACGAGCCGCTGACGGACATCGGCTTCGGTCACTCCCTCAAGCCCGCGCTCGAATTCTTCTTCGAGTTTTGCAACAGGGTCGTCGCGGTCGC
>CAZPQE010000602.1:0-3735 GCA_964588615.1 uncultured Clostridia bacterium
GCGCCGACCGGTCGAGCGCGCGGTTTTCGATCTGGTGATGGTCTATCTCCGGCGCAACCGCGAAACCAGAGTGCGGCTCTATCCGTCGCTGGCCTACTTCATAGTATTTCCGCTGATCGCTCTCATAACCGAAGGGCTGCCCGATCCGTTTCTGAAGGCCGATCCGACGACCAGAGAGAGCCTGAGTTTTTATTCCATCATGGGGCCTGCCTTCGTGTGCTTCGTCGGGCAGACGGCGGTCGAAGGGCTGATCTTCTCCGAGCACTGCGGCGCCGCATACATCTTTCGTATCGCGCCGGTCTCGAACCTCGGCGAAATTCATCGAGGATTGAGAAAAGCATTGTTGCTGTTGATCGTCGCCCCTGAGTTCATACTGCTGTTTGCGCTTTACACGGCGCTGTGGCGCGATCCCTGGCATGCGTTTCTGGTCATCGCCCCCTGGGTGGCGGTCGCTCCGACCACCCTGATGGTTTCGTTTGCGTTCCGCGAAGTGATACCGCTTTCGACCAGGTATCAAAAGGGGCAGCAGACTTCGCGCAATATCATCATCCTCATAAGCGCGACTGTGGCTTCGCTCTTTCTGGGAGGAGCGCAATGGGCAGGGTTGAAAGGCTTCATCCCTTACTGGGTCGTACTGGCGGGCGTGCCCGCTTCCTCGGCCCTCGTTTACCTGCTTCTGAAGCGGGTGAGCCGCGAAGCGCGCCCGCTTCCTCCCATCGACGAGAAAGAAAGCAGCCCTGGTTGAAGCCGCGCGTTTGCGGCTGCTACACTGTCTCGTCGCGGCATCGAGAGAGGAAACAGGTATGGAAGTTCTCGATCACAGCAATCTGGTCATAGAAGAAACTCCCGCCGAGGAGATGAACCTTCATCCGCTCGACACCTTCGCCTACAAGCATAAAGGCCGGGAGATAGTCATCTCCTTCACCTGTCCCGAATTCACGGCGATATGCCCGTTCTCGGATTTCCCGGATTTCGCCGCCATCAAAATCGATTACGTGCCCAACGAGCTATGCATCGAGTTGAAATCGCTCAAGCTCTATATCAATTCGTTCCGGCAGGTGAAGATTTTTCACGAGCACGCAGTCAACCGCATACTCGAAGACTTCATCCGCGCCTGCGACCCGTTGAGAGTCGAGATAGAAGGCGATTTCAACGTGCGCGGTAATATACACACCCTGATTCGCGCCTCCTACAGGAAAGCCTGACCCGGCGTTCTGAATTCAGCGATGAGCGAGATGGAGAAAATTCACTATGTGGTGACCTTCAAACCGGCTTACCTGGAACTGCTCCGAGCGCAGTCCGAGGAAGAAGGCGAACAGATGGTCGCGCAAAAACTGATAGTGGCCATCACGCAGGGCGGGTTCGGCCAGGACGTGATCGATGACGAGCGCCAGGTCAAGGAGCGGTTCCTCGAATACCTGTTCTATTCGAGCGCAATCGACCTGCCCCGCTCGGCGGAAACCTTCGACATCTATTTCGAACTCGAACGCATGGATGAACTCATCGATCTGGATGAAGACCTTTTCTGACTGGAATCAAATATGGAAATTCTGATGCCCGTCCCCCGCGATTTCAGCTTTCGCCGCACAGCCCTGAGTCACGGATGGTGCGAACTGCCGCCCTTCGAATTCGACCGCCGGAGATGGACGCTCACGCGAGTCCTGGCCATCGATGATCAGCGCGCTCTTACCCTCACCATCAGCGAGGCCGACGGCGGCGTCTGCGCCCGCGCGCGGGGCAAAACAGGGAAGCGCGCGGTCGAAAAGATAAAACGCCAAGTCCGGCACATGCTCCGCCTCGATGAGGATATGAGCGAGTTCTACAATCTGGTTTCAGATGACGCCGATTTTCGATGGATCAATCATCAGGGCGCGGGGCGACTGCTTCGCTCTCCGACGGTTTTCGAAGACCTGGTGAAGATGATATGCACCACCAACTGTTCGTGGGCGCTGACCGACAAAATGGTGAGCAGTCTGGTTTCCGCTCTGGGCCAGGAGGCTGAGGACTCGCGCCGAGCTTTCCCTGTGGCGGAAGCGATGGCTTCGGAGTCCGAGAAGTTTTATCGCGACCATGTGCGCGCGGGCTATCGCGCGCCATATCTCAAGGAACTGGCCGAGCGCGTCTGTGCGGGCGAACTCGATCCCGAAAGCTGGCTCAACGGCGAGCGGACGGCAGATGATCTCAAGCGCGAGATGAAGCGGGTGAAAGGCGTCGGAGATTACGCGGCTGAAAACCTGCTCCGGCTGGTCGGCTGCTACGAAGGGCTGGCGCTCGATTCGTGGGTCAGAGCGCGATTTGCCGACATTCACAACAAAGGCCGCGCGGCTGACGACAGGAAGATCGAGCGTTACTACTCGCGCTTAGGTCGCTGGCGCGGGCTTGCGCTGTGGTGCGACGTGACCCGCGACTGGATAGAATAGCCCCGCATCCGTGGGGTAAGGAAAAAGGAAGTTCCTGCCATTTTCGCTGCTCAAAAAACCAGCAGTTGAACCCTCGCTTCACAAAGCGACTCTGAGAAATCACGCCACAGGCCGATCCTCCATTCCAGGTCGTGAGGATTCAGACGAACTCTCAGATATCAGACGCGCAGGCATTCTTCAACCTTCTATTGCTTTTATTCCCCATCCGCTCCACAATGGCGTGGTCGAGCGGAAGCCCTACGAACTCCCTGATCGCTGTATTTTTCTGAACCGTGTTTTCCCCGGCCCGCACAACGCGCGGGCGGGGGTATCGGAGACCGTTATGCCTGCCGATGATCCGATGGGCGACCTGCGCGAAGAGCCATCTCTCCATTCGGATATATCCCTGCCTCGTCGGTCCGAAAGCCTGGCCGAGCGGACTACCGCGAGCGAGCGAAGCGAAGCCCTGTTTTTCACGCTGGCCGAAACCGTCCCCGCCGCAATCCTCATTGTCCGGGGAAGCCGCATCCTTTATGCCAATCCTTATGTCCTGGCCCACACCGGCTACTCGATGGAAGAAGTCCTGAGAATGAATTTCTGGGATTTCGTGCATCCCGACTTCAGAAACACTGTCATGGAACTGGGCCTGGCGCGTCAGCGCGGCGAAGTCGTTCCCTCGCGCCATGAGATCAAAGTCATCAACAAAAACGGAGGGAAGGGATGGTTCGACAGCGCCGCGACCATCATGGATTATCAGGGACAGCCCGCCATGCTCATCACCGGGATGGACATCACCGGGCGCAAACGCATGGAGGAAGACCTCCGGGCTTCGGAGAAAAAATTCTCCCGGTCGTTCAAGGCCAATCCCAACCCGGTCACTATAACTTCGGTCAAAGACGGTCGCTACATCGATGTCAATGACAGCTTCCTCACGGCCACCGGCTACGGGCGCCAGGAAGTCATAGGCCGCACCTCTCTGGAGTTGAACATCTGGACAGACCCTTCCGACCGCGACCGGCTCATCAGCGCGCTTAGAGAGAAGGGGTCGGTGCGCAATCAGGAATTCCGCTTTCGCATGAAGAGCGGCGAGGTGCGGGTCTTCCTCCTTTCGGCTGAGTCAATCGATATCGGCGACGAGCCATGCCTGCTGCTGACGACCACCGATATCACCGACCGCAAGCTGGCCGAAAGCGCGCTCTTCGATAGCGAGCAACGGCTTCAGGCCATGCTCGACAATTCTCCGACAGCCATTTACCTCAAAGACCAGAGCAGTCGCTACGCGCTGGTCAACCGCTACTTCGAAAATCACTACCACATTTCCAGAGCGCGGATCATC
>CAZPQE010000603.1:0-3728 GCA_964588615.1 uncultured Clostridia bacterium
CCATGAAATCCGCTTGGCGCCATTCCATCAGTTCGCGCTCGGCGTCATCGGCTGCGCGCTCGCGCTCGCTTGAGTGGTCTCCGATGATCGTGAGAGCGCGGCGAAGCTCCCCTTCGCGCTCGTCATCGAACACTTGCCAGGTGATCCGCTTGAGCGCGTGACGGCTGCCCATATCGAGTGGTTGATGGCTTTCGTCTCCGCCGCGCTCGATCACTTCGCGCAGAATGCGATGCACTATCAAATCGGGATAGCGGCGAATGGGCGACGTGAAATGGGTGTAGGTTTTCATCGCCAGCCCGAAGTGGCCGAGGTTCTGCGGCGTGTAGCGGGCGCGCTGCATCGAGCGCAGCATCAGGTATGAAAGCATTCGCTCCTGGGCAAGTCCGCGTATCTCGCGCGCGAGGCGTTGAAACCCTCGCTGGGGAGCGGGGCCGTGCATCGAAAACTTATGGCCGAAGGAGCGGGCTATCTCGGCGAACTCTTCGACTCTCGAAGGGTCAGGCTCTTCGTGAACGCGGTAGAGCGAAGGCACGCCGAGACGTTCGAGGTGACGCGCGACGGTTTCGTTAGCCATCAGCATGAACTCTTCGATCAGCCTGTGAGCGATGTTGCGCTCCGACCGGGCGATGCCGCAAATCTGGCCCTCGTCATCGAACATAAGCTCGGCTTCGGGCAGATCGAAATCAATCGCGCCGCGCTCCTCGCGCTTGCGGATCAGAGTCAGCGCGAGTTCATGCATTGCCGCGAGCATGTCTTTTATATGAGAGTAGCGGCTTGCGGTTTCGCCTTCCGGGTCGGTGAGTATTTCATTGACCGCAGTGTAGGTCATGCGCGCGCGGCTGTGAATGATAGAAGGCGCGAGGCCATAATCGATCAGGCGACCGTCTCTACCGAGTTCCATGAGGGCTGACATCGTGAGGCGGTCGACTTGCGGTTTGAGCGAGCAGATTCCATTCGACAATCTTTCGGGCAGCATCGGTATCGCCCGCTCAGGAAAATAAACCGAAGTCCCGCGACGAAACGCCTCTTCGTCAAGCGCGCTCTTTTCGCAGACGTAATGGCTCACATCGGCAATGTGGACTCCGAGACGGAAGCGCCCGTTTGCCAGCGATTCGAGAGACACCGCGTCGTCGAAGTCGCGCGCGGTTTCGCCATCGATAGTGATGGTCACAATCTCGCGCAGATCGATGCGGCTGCGAAGGTCGTCTTCAGTGATGGTTTCGTTTATGGCTTCGGCTTCCCTGATGACCGAATCGGGAAAAATATTGGGGAGGCGATGTTTTCTGATGATGATTTCGATATCGATTCCGGGCGCGTTTTCCGCGCCGAGGACTTCGATGACGCGGCCCCAGGGCGGGCGGCCTCCGATGGGCGGGCGGGTGATTTCGACGTTGACTATCTCTTCGCTGCGCGCTCCAAGCGTGTCTGAAGGGGCGATGTTGATGTTGTAGAGGAACCTCTCATCCATCGGAGAGACGAAGCATTCTTTTTTCAGCCGCGCGAATCTTCCGATCAGCGTCGGATTTTCTCTGTGAAGAACAGACTCGATGAGACCTTCGCGTCCCCGGTCGCTCGACCTGATGACGCGGGCGATGACCTTATCGCCGTGCATGGCCGCGCCCATCGCGCGCTCGTTGATGTAGAGGTCTCCTCTTGCGCGCTCGCGCTCGTCGTCGGGGATGACGAAGCCGCGACCTGAGCGCGTGCCTCTGAAAGTTCCGATCAAAAGGCTTGCGTTCGACTTTCGCCAGTATCGTCCGCCTTTCGAAGATGCGAGGCCCGCGCGGACGAACTCCGTGAGGTACTGATCGAGCTTCGCTCTTTGATCTTCAGTGAGGCTCAGTTCCTCAGCGAGGCGCGCGATGGTCTTGCCCTGCTCGCGCGAGCGTGGCAGAGCCTCAAGCGCGGTGTGAGGGGAAAGAGTGGCGGTGAGTGTCGTCATAGTCATGCTCGCGGCTGAGGCAGGTAGTTTATTTTGAATTCGCGGACAAGTAAAAGGCCCATGAAAAATGGCCGGTCGTCGAAACCGGCCATCTCCATTGCCAATGCCTGAATTTCAGACACACCCGTTAAGGCGCGCAGGCGCAGACATTGTTCATCGTGTTTTTGTCCGTTATCGTGCAGAGCGTCTTGCCGGGAGGCGATTGCAACGAGGCAGTGCCTTTCTTCTGCGAAAGATCGATCTGTATCTGCACCCTGCGCGTGGTTGTGTTGTGGGTGATGGTGATTATCGACCCTTTTCTGAGCACTGAACCTGTCCCGGTCAAAAACGTACCCGAACAGCAGAAGGCATAGAAGCCTGTCGTTGAATTGGCCAGCACTTTGTTCGCGCTGTTGCTGTCGTCCTGAAGACAGACATTGTATATCTGCGCAGCAGCGCAACTGCTCGGCACGATTATCAGCGAAAAAGCGCGGATGTTGCCTGTATCAGCGCTGAAGAAGTCCTGCACCGAAAGCGTCCACGTTCCGTTGGGATCTTCTCCGTCAAAGGCCGAAAGCAGATTGGCCGGTTTGAACGATCCCGAGAAGGGCGCATTCGATGATACGACGGTCTGAATCGAATTGCCCGGCGACTCGTCGTCAAGGAACGTCTGGCAGAAGTTGTTGCCGCTGCCATCCGTGTTATCGATCAGCGTCACGGTGGTTCCTGAAGGCGAAGTCAGCTTGACCTTAAGGTCGTTGACGAAGGTGTGATCCAAACCTACGGTCGTAGACCCAATCGCAGTCGAGCAGCTTGATCCGTCGAAGCGGAAATTGATATCGAAGATGCTACCGGTTATCCCGCTCACCGCCAGGGTTGCAAGCGCGGGAGCGCCCGGCATAGTCCCGGAGAGATCCGCGGCGTCGGGTATGAACACCGGCGGCCCGGTGTAGCTGGTCGTCACCGCCGCGCCCGCCGCGCCTGTGTTCACCGTGAAGTTGAACACTTTGGGACTCATGCCTCCCGTGTAACTGACTGTCAGCGTGAAGTCGAGAACTGCCCCGCAGCTTGTGCCGCAATCGAGCGAGAAGGCGAACGGAGTGTTGTTCATCGCGCTGCCGCCGGCGGCGATGTTCGGATAGAGAGAAGCGCCTGAGAGTATGGTGACGCCCGGCGAGGAGCTTGTAAGAGTCGCGCTGATGGCCGTAGCCCCAATGCCGCCTGCGTTGTCGAGCGAGGCTTTTATGCTGACGGTCTCGCACGGTTCGATAGCGCCGTCCAGATCGCCCGGCGCTTCAGTCGCAGTGACCGTGCCGAGTTGAAGGTTCGCCATCGGCGTGGCTCCTATGGCCTGCAATGCCTGGAACGCCATCACGATTCCTGAGCCGGAATCGCGGTCTACGCCCGCCGCCTCGATGTCTAACGCCGATGAAGTGAGCGCAGTCCGCACCTGAGCGGGAGTGAGCGAAGAGTTGGCCGAAAGCAGGAGTCCCGCTATTGCCGCCGCGTGCGGGGCTGCCGCCGAAGTTCCGAAGAACGGATTGAATCCGGGCGCGGCGCACATAACGCCGTCAGCAGCGGTGATGTCCGGTTTCTGGCGGAGCAATCCGCCCGTAGACGACACATTGCCTGGCGTAATCGCGGTGCTGTCGGGATTGTAGAAGAGTCGGCGCGGCCCGTCGGCGCTGAAGGTCTCGACCGGGTTTGGCGCTCCTCCCGTGAACGGGCCGGGAAAAGAAGTGGCCGCGTCTACGGCTGCCACCGAAAACGCATCGGCGACGCTGCTGTGGCCGAAGCTGGCTCCGGT
>CAZPQE010000604.1:0-3722 GCA_964588615.1 uncultured Clostridia bacterium
GTTGGATCACTCTGGAGGAAAGCCGGGGATAAGCGTTTTCTTCCCCGCATACAACGACGCAGGAACGATAGCCAGCCTCGTGGTGCTGGCTGATCGCGCGCTGAGGCGTCTCACCTCTGACTATGAAATAATCGTGGTCAACGACGGAAGCGTCGATCATACCGCTCAGGTTCTCTCGGAACTCGAATCCGTCTACCCGCGCCTGCGGGTCATACAACATCCGATGAATATGGGGTACGGCAGCGCGCTCCGCACCGGACTTTCGAGCGCGACTAAAGAGTTGATCTTCTACACCGACGGAGATGCGCAGTATGACGTGCGCGAGATCGAACGACTCGTTCCGCTGATGACCGACGACATAGACATCGTAAACGGCTACAAGATAACCCGCTCCGACCCGCTGCATCGGGTCATCATCGGCAGGATTTACTGCCACGCGGTGAAGCTGGCTTTCGGAATAAGGATCAAGGATGTCGATTGCGATTTTCGGCTTATTCGAAGATCGGGCTACGAGCGGGTGAAGCTTTATTCGACGAGCGGAACGATATGCGTCGAAATGGTGAAGACGTTTCAGGACGCCGGGCTGCGGTTTGCCGAATGCCCTGTGCATCACTATCACCGCGCCTATGGCAAATCTCAGTTCTTCAATTTCAGGCGGCTGTTCAAAACTCTCAGGGACTTGAGCAAATTGTGGTGGCGACTGGTCATCAGGCGACAGGCTCAGATCGCTCCCCCTGGCAGTGACGCTCTCGCTGCGGCGCAGGACGACGACAGTAAAGAATAGCGTTTTTTTCCTCTTCTTCTTTTCAGGCTTTGTATGCAACCGGACGAATATCGCGCGATGTTCGATCTCGAAGATCGCCTGTGGTGGTATGTCGGCATGCGCGCGATAACTGCCGCGATGATCGAAGAGAGCATATCGGAAAACATGCGGGTTTTGGACACAGGGTGCGGCACAGGATATGGGCTCGCCTGGATGAAGGAGCGTTTTAGAACAGGCGAAGTTTTCGGAGTCGATGTATCGGGAGACGCCGCTGTGTGCTGGAAGGAGCGAGGACTCGACACGCTGGCTGTCGCTTCGGCCAGTAAACTTCCTTTTGGTTCGGACAGGTTCGATCTGGTCACCTGTTTCGATGTGATCTATCAGTTTCAAAGCGAGCAGGCGAAGGGGGCTCTCTGCGAGATGCAGAGGGTTCTGAAACCGGGCGGAATGTTGTTGATCCGCGAGCCTGCATACAACTGGATGCGTGGCGCGCATGACCTGGCCATCGGGACTCAGCATCGGTTCACAAGGAAAGAACTCTGCTCGCAGGTGCGCGATGCCGGGTTCGCAATTCGGCGCGCGACCTACGCTAACACTTTGCTGTTTGGGGCAGCGGCTGCTCACCGTTTGATGTCGAGGCTCGGGGGCAGAGCTTCATCCGATGTCAAACCGGTTCCTTCGTGGATGAACAGGACATTTGAAGTGGCGCTCAGAATGGAAGCGCGGATGCTCAGAAAGATAAGTTTCCCATTCGGGTTGTCGGTGATTGTGACCGGTCAGAAGCAAAACAGGGCCATCTGATTTTCGAAGATGGGCTTTGGCCTGGAGCCGTTTCGTTATAATATCTGTCATTGTGATCCGAGGTTGCAGATGGTTCTTCGAGATTGCGCAAATCCACCCAGCAGGCTCTTTGCGTAGAAGCAAATGTGAGGGAATTCAAATTGGGTTCACCCCAGGATTCGATTGAGTACAGCGCGCGGGATCAGGACTGGACGGCGCTCATTAAAAGAGTGGCTGAAGGGGATCAGACCGCCCTGGCCACGCTCTACGACACGACCAGCAGGGTCGTCTTCGGGCTGATTTTGAGAATTCTCAACGACCGCTCGACCGCTGAGGAAGTCCTGCTCGATGTTTACACGCAGGTGTGGCGTCAGGCGGCTTTGTATGATCGGTCGAGGGGAGCGCCGCTGGCCTGGCTTATGACCATAGCGCGAAGCCGGGCCATTGATCGGTTCCGTTCGGGAAGGCTGGATCAACAGGCCAGGGAACCGCTTGACAACCTCCTCGATCTGAGCGCGGCGACTCCCACGCCGGAGGAAACCACCGCTCTCTCTGAGCGACAACGACTGGTGAAATCGGCGTTGAACATGTTGTCGCCCGAGCAGCGCGAGGTCATCGAACTGGCTTACTATTCGGGCCTGAGCCACAGCGAGATTGCGCTCAAGCTTGGCCAGCCTCTCGGAACCGTAAAGACCCGCACCCGGCTCGGAATGATGAAGTTGCGCGAGGCTCTTACTCCTTTTATGGAGGGTTCGGCATGAGATGTCAGCGAGCCTCTGATGCGGCAATCGAAACTGCTGCGCTTTATGCCCTCGGCGCGCTCACGCAGAGCGAGGCGATATGGTTTGAAAACCACCTGTCGGAAGGGTGCGCGGTCTGCTCGGCTCAACTGGCGACCTTCGAAGAGGTCACCTCTCAGATCGGGCTGACGGCTGTCGAACAATCGCCTTCGCCTGAGATCAGAGACCGTCTGCTTTCCGGGTTGAGCCCGCAGTCTGAGGAAAGGCCCGCCGCGCCTGCGCGGCCTCCCCGTCAGCTTTCGATCCGCGCTGGAGAAGGCCAGTGGATAGAGTTGCAGGAAGGCATACATACGAAGTTGTTATCGATGAACGAGACGACCGGAATGGCGACATCGCTGGTGAGGATGAGCGCAGGCACGCGACTTCAGCCGCATGTGCATAACGGAGTGGAAGAGTTCTTAGTCCTCGAAGGCGATTGCGTCGTAAACGGCGATGATCTGGGTCCGGGAGATTATCACCGGGCGGAAGCGGGTTCGATTCACCAGACCACCTTCACTGTCAACGGAACTTTGCTTCTGCTGGTGGCCCCGTTCGATTACGAGTTCATAAGCGCGATTTGAGATTTGAGTTGTTTGAGGGGATGTGTATTTCAAACTCCCTGTCATTGGCCAGTTGCCGGTTGCAGAAATTGCAGTCTTCCCACCTCCAGAGGCCGATTGACGATCGAAGTGAAGAATGAATGCCGCCCGGCCATCGCCTACCTGTCGGCGAAATACGACGGGTGAAGGATGGAGCGGCAGATTGGCCAGGAAGGACCGATGGGATTAAAGCACGAAGTCAAAACAGAACAGATGCAGGAAACTGCCGCGCTCTATTCGCTGGGCGCCTTGAGCCAGCGCGAAGCCAGAGCCTTCGAGGAGCACCTGGGCGATCCCTGCCACTTGTGCGAAGAAGAAGCCAGGGCGTTTGAAACGGTGGTGACTCGACTGGGGTTTGCCTCCTCAGAGGAGACGCCTCCCGAATATCTGCGCGATTTGCTCCTTCGCCGCATAGAGCGGGTGCCGCCCTCAATCGCGCCCGTCCTGCGTTTTCCAGAGACCCCTCCCCTTTCGGCAGTCAGCCAGGAGGGAATGAAGGTGAAATACCTGCCCTGGGCGATAGCGGCTTCGCTGGCTTTTGTGGCTCTGGCTTCGATCATATTCTGGAAGCAGGCCAACGACAAAACAACCCGACTGCGGGAAGAACTGGCGGCAGCCAGAAGCGAGCAACTGCTTGACGCCGAAGAGTCGGAGCGCATCAAGGCAACCATAGGCAGTTCCAACCTGCGATTGATACAGATGGGCGGTCAGGAACCGGCTCCTCAGTCTTCAGGAAACATTTACTGGGACATGAAAGAGAATCGCTGGGTGGTGACAGTCATCCTGCCGCCTCCGCCTGCG
>CAZPQE010000605.1:0-3722 GCA_964588615.1 uncultured Clostridia bacterium
GCCTGTCGGCACATCAAAGCGGCAGAGCCGCAATCACTGGCTGAGTAGTTACGAAGACTTACTTAAACATAGATGACTGCTAGTCAGCAGCTACATCCATCGTTACTTCTTCAGCGGGCAGCCTGTAGTAACAATGATGGTCATGAAAACAGCAAACGACCTTGAAATTATTTCTCGCTCGCCGGAGGTGATGAGCGGCGCGGCAGTCTTTGTCGGGACTCGCGTTCCCGCGCAAACTCTCATCGATTATCTGGCGGGCGGGCATTCGCTGAAAGATTTTCTGGACGATTTTCCTACCGTGAGCCGTGAACAAGCGGTTGAATTACTGACTCGTCTGAGAGATGCCCGCCGCAAATGAATCTTTGAAAACGATCCGCGCAGGTGAGATCGCGCACATCGAAACATCAAGCCGCATGGGTGCGGCTGAGATTTTCGCGCGATCAACACCGCGTAGCGGTAATATGAATTTAGCCCGGTTTTTCAAAGCCGGGTCAGTTGCAACGATTGACACCCCGTCGCGTCAGCGACGATTGAATATTGCTCGATTCCCGCTCAACCGTCGCTGACGCGACGAGGGACCCTTTCGCCTATCGCGACCCGTGCTCTGAAGAACACGGCTACAATCAGGTCGCCGCTGACGCGGCTGAAGCAGGCGAGTTGAGCAGATTTGATCTCAGGTTTGATCATTGCTCGCGCGAAAATCTGAATCGCGCTCCATCCGCGCGCCTGCCTTGTTATGCCCTCCAATCAAGAGTAAATTCCACACGCTATGTTTGAAACTGCCGAAATAGGTCGCACGTTGAGCAAAAAGGAGTATGACGCGCAGGAACCCATTCTGCGAACCGCGCTCCTCGAAGTTCAGGAAGACCTCAAGCGCGCTTCCTTCCCTGTCATCATCATCATCGGCGGCGTCGACGGCGCTGGCAAAAGCGAGACCGTCAACCTTCTGCACGAATGGATGGATGCCCGCTATCTGCAAACTCACGCCTTCGGCCCGCCCACGGATGAAGAACGCGAGCGACCCCAGGCATGGCGATTCTGGCGCGTGCTGCCGCCCAACGGTCGAATAGGCATCTTCTTCGGCTCCTGGTACACGCGCCCCATTATCGATTGCGTGTACGGGACGACTAAACCTGCGGACCTCGACTCGGCTCTCGCCCGTATCAACGCTTTCGAGAAAACTCTCGTCGATGACGGCGCGCTCATCATCAAATTCTGGTTTCATCTCAGCAAACAGACGCAGCAGAAACGCCTGCGCTCGCTGGTGAAAAATCCTTCGACCCGATGGCGAGTGACTAAAACAGACTGGAAGCACTTCAAACTCTACGACAAGTTTCGCCGCATCTCAGAGCGCGCCCTCCGCGCCACAAGCACAGGCGCGTCGCCTTGGATAATCATCGAAGGCGCGGACGAGAGATACCGCAGCATCACGGTCGGCAATCACATTCTGAATCTGATCTCGAAGCGCATTGCCGAGAGCGCGCCACGAGTCGCCTCTGCCGCCTCGCCGCGCGTTCAAACAGAAGACCCGCGCACGCTCCTCGACACGCTCGACCTTTCGCAGCGTTTGACCGATTCGAAATACAAAAAGCTTCTGGAAAAATATCAGGGTCGCCTCAACCTGCTGGCGAGAGAAGCCAAAGAGCGCCGTCGCTCGGCAATACTGCTCTTCGAAGGATGGGACGCTGCCGGGAAAGGAGGCATCATTCGGCGAGCGACAGCGGCTATGGATGCGCGCGATTATCAGGTCATCCCCATCGCTGCTCCCACCGACGAAGAGCGCGCTCACCATTATCTCTGGCGCTTCTGGCGACATATTCCGCGCGCCGGGCGAGTGACTATATTTGATCGCACATGGTATGGCCGCGTGCTCGTCGAGCGCGTCGAAGGGTTTGCAACCGAAGCCGAGTGGCGGCGCGCTTATTCAGAGATAGTCGACTTCGAGCAGCAGCTTCATGAGCACGGCATTCTGTTGCTGAAGTTCTGGGCGCATATCGATATGGACGAGCAACTGCGCCGCTTCGAGGAGAGGCAGTCGACTCCGCATAAGCACTATAAAATCACCGACGAAGACCTGCGCAACCGCGAGAAGTGGCACGACTATGAACTGGCGGCAAACGAGATGCTCGACCGCACCTGGACAGAGTTCGCGCCCTGGCACCTGATCGAAGCTAATGACAAAAAATTCGCGCGAATCAAAGTGCTGAAAATTATCTGCGACCGGCTCGGTGATTCTCTCTGAACTGCTGGCCTGGATGCGCGGACAGAATAGAGATAGAATCAGGCTTTCTGAAACGACAGTGATTCACCTGGCGGGTAAAAGATGACAAGGCACAGGATGAATCGGAGAATCAGCGACACGTCCATCGATGATTCATGGTTGCCTGTTGATTCCAGGCCGCAAGAGTGAATACAACTTTTTCTGAACCGAGGTCAAAAGGCTATGAGAGCGAAAACAGCAGCGATGATCGGATTGCTTCTTTTACTGGCGGGCGCAGCCAATGCCCAGAAAGTCGTTCGTCTCTATCCGGGGGCCGCGCCCGGTTCCGAGAAATGGACGCACGGGGAAAAGGAATACTTCTCGACTGTCTGGAACACTCAGGTCGTGACAAATGTATCTCAACCCACGCTGACCGTCTACGCGCCTGATCCTGCAATCGCCAACGGAACGTCGGTCATTATATGTCCTGGCGGCGGATTCCACGCGCTTTCAATCAACAGCGAAGGCATCGACGTGGCCAAATGGCTCAATGCCAAAGGCGTCACCGCATTCGTCCTCAAGTACCGTCTGGTTCCAACAGGCGAAGACGGTGTTAAGGATCTTATGGCGAAGATCACGGATCGCAAAAAGATGGACGAAGATAATGCCGCTGTCGTTCCGATGTCTGTCGCCGACGGATTTGCTGCCGTGAGCTATGTGCGCAAACACGCGGCGGAATTCGGCATTTCGCCGACGCGAATAGGGCTGATGGGTTTTTCAGCCGGAGGAACCGTGACCGCTTCGGTCGCGCTCAACTACACGGCTGAGAATCGCCCTGATTTCGTCGCGCCAATTTATGCCTATATGGGGGCGGTCAAGGAAAGAGCTTTGCCAAACGACGCTCCGCCGCTGTTTGTCGCGGCGGCCACCGATGATCAACTCGGACTCGCCCCTGACAGCGTGAGCCTCTACAACAAGTGGCTGGCCGGCAAGAAATCCGCCGAGCTGCATCTCTATTCAAAAGGCGGACATGGTTTCGGCATGCGGAAACAAAACCTGCCTTCCGATCACTGGATCGAGCGTTTCGGCGACTGGCTTCAGGCGCAGGGGCTTCTGAAGAAATGACGGCATCCGGCAGGGGCGGACGATCGCGCGGTGGATGCGTGTCTTTCATCAGTCAGGCGCAACCCTGAGCGATACCCACTCATTCACAAAATGCTCGACGCGCTCTGTTGCGCAAATCCCTTACGCCCTTTTTTACTTCGTTTTCGATGACACGGTAGTCGTCATCGCCTGTTTTCACACTCGCTGCGATCCAAAAGGATGGCAGGATAGAGTTTGATATAAGCTCAGAAAAAGGCCCGACCAGCCGTGCCTCATCTGCAATTCTAAACCGCCGTTCCTTCGACTCTTTGCGCAGCGACGCACGCTTCGACCGTCTGCTCAGACGAATGGGGATTGCTCGGTAGAAGAGTTGAAAATCACTGTTGCAGATTCACAGAATCGGAGATTTTGCGTCGAG
>CAZPQE010000606.1:0-1852 GCA_964588615.1 uncultured Clostridia bacterium
CGGTCTTCGGCCACGCTCGCCGCTCGCAATCCCGCGGTTCTCGCCCTTCGGGCTCCGAACCGCGCCCCCGTTCACCGCGGCTCAGCGCGCCATTGACCCAGGACAGACTGCGTTCTTCGGCGGCTGTCCGTCTCCATCCATGGTTCCGATGGCCCGTCCCGTGCGTTTCGACGTAAGAGACACTCTCAGGATCGACGCCTGCAATCGCCTGAGCCATCGCTATGACTTCGGCCTGTCGGTCGACGCTCGGCGCGGTGTATCCGACTTTGAGAGAGCCGTCGTTGTTTATGGCCGATCCTCTGATGACCGCATAGATGTTGTCTCCGTCTTCGATCGCGTCTTCGACTCGCTTGAGGACGACTATGCCCGCGCCGCTGCCGAAGATCGTCCCTTCGGCCTTTGCGTCGAAAGCGCGGCAGTGGCCGTCGGGAGAAACCATCCCGCCTTCCTGATAGAGATACCCGCGCTTCTGCGGAAATGTGATCGATACCCCGCCCGCAAGAGCCATATCGCACTGATAGCTGAGAAGGCTCTGGCACGCCTGCGCGACGGCCACAAGCGAGGTGGAGCAGGCCGATTGCACCGTGAGGCTCGGCCCTTTGAGATTGAGCTTGTAGGAAACGCGCGTGGAGAGGTAGTCCTTGTCGTTGCCAAGCACGACGTTGTAAGCGCCCACCTGATACTGGCCGACTATTTCGGTGATGAACTCGCGGCTTGAGCAGAGATTGGCGAGCAGGTAAGTATTGAGGCTCTGCCCGGCGTAGACTCCGATCGCCCCTTCATAATTTTCCGCGTCGTACCCGGCGTCTTCCAGCGCCGTCCATGCGCATTCGAGGAAGACCCGGTGCTGCGGGTCCATCAACTCGGCTTCTTTCGGGTTGATGCCGAAGAATGCCGCGTCGAACATATCGACATCGTCGAGTATGGGTCTGGCCTTGATGTAATTCGGCTTGTCCTTGAGCGCGTTTCTCAGAGCGTGCGAGCAGTCGAGTTCCTCGTCCGTAAACCGTGTTATCGATTCCTTTCCGGCGATGAGGTTCTGCCAGAACTCTTCGACATCCCGCGCGCCGGGGAAGCGACCGGCGAGGCCGATTATTGCAATTCCATCGAGGGAATTGTGAGGTGAATCTTTACTCATTAATGATCCCTTTATGAATCCGCTTCTGTCGCGCCAGAGCTTCTCTCTGCCGCGCCCCTCTCGCCTGCGCGCGACCGAGGGCAGACTCTTCTGCCCCGTTCATAAATTTTGCGAGCGCGCTCACCGTAGGATTCTGGAAGAGGGCTATGATCTTCATATCGGAATTGAAAACATTCTGAAGTCGGCTGTGAATGCGAGCAAGCTGCAGAGAGTTCGCGCCGAGGTCGAAGAAATTATCGTCCGCGCCGACTTTTTCAACCTGAAGCACGTTCTGAAATACGGAAGCTATAGTCCGTTCGGTTTCCGTTCCGGGTTCGACGAATGCAGAAGTTCGAAGCTGCCTGTGGGGAATCATCTCAAGCAATCGGCGGCGGTCGAGCTTGCCGTTGGGGTCGAGCGGCAGGGCGTCAAGCGTGAACAGAAAAGCCGGGATCATGTAGTCGGGCAGTTTCTTTTCGAGGTAGCTGCGCAGCTTGCAGATTTCCGGCTCCTCGCCCGGACGGCTCACGACGAAAGCGACGAGTTGTTTGTCGCCAGCGGCGATCTCTCTTGCCAGGACGACGGCCTGTCGGACGCCGGGATGAAGTGTCAGCGTGATTTCTATCTCTTCAAGCTCGATCCTGTATCCGCGAATTTTTACCTGGGTGTCGGCTCTTCCGAGGAACCCGATGGTTCCGTCGGGGAGGAAGCGTGCGAGGTCTCCGGTTTTATAAA
>CAZPQE010000606.1:1862-3707 GCA_964588615.1 uncultured Clostridia bacterium
GGAAGAGATTTCCGAAAATGGAGAAGGCACGAACCGCTCTGCGGTGAGGTCTGCGCGATTGAGATAGCCGCGCGCCAGTCCGTCGCCGCCGATGTAAAGCTCGCCGACTTCTCCCAACCTGACAGGCTCAAGTTGGCTGTCGAGAATGTAGACCTGAGTGTTGGCTATCGGTTTGCCGATGGGGACTGAGTTTCCGATCGGTCGCTCTCTTATCGAGTGGCAACAGGTGAAGGTGGTGTTTTCAGTCGGGCCGTAGCCGTTTATCAAATCGCAATCGAGTCGGTCGAGCGCCTGTTGAACATGTGTGACTGAAAGCACATCGCCTCCGACAAGCAACTGGCGCAGGGGTCGCAGGTCTTCCAGTCGTTCATCGACCATGAGATGAAACAGCCCGGCGGTGAGCCACAGAGTAGTCACTTCGTACTGTTTGATCGCGCGTCCGAGTTCTTCGAGCGAGGGGGCGGAGTCGGGCATTATGGCCAGCCGCGCGCCATTGAGGAGCGCGCCCCATATTTCGAATGTCGAAGCGTCGAAAGTCATGGGCGCGAATTGAAGGAATACCTGATCGCTTGTGAAGTCGGCGTAGTTCGTATTCCTGACGAGCCGGACTATCGAGCGATGCTCGACCATCACCCCCTTTGGCCGTCCGGTAGACCCGGAGGTATACATCACATAAGCAAGGTTGTCGGCCTTGGCGCCGCTCTCAGGGTTACGGGAATCGCAGCGGGAGATAGTTTCCGCCTCGCGCTCGATGCAGACGATATTGCTATTGTTGGCGGGCAGTTTGTGCAACAGCGATTCCTCAGTGAGCAATATGGGCGCGTTAGCGTCTTCGAGCATGAAAGCGATCCGCTCTGCCGGGTAATGCGCGTCTAAGGGGAGATATGCGCCGCCCGCTTTCAGTATCCCCAGTGTACTGACGATCAGATCAAGCGAGCGGCGCATTGAAAGAGCGACCAGCGTCTCCGGCCCTGCGCCAAGCCGACGCAGATAATGAGCCAGTCGATTGGCCCGCCGGTTCAACTCGCTGTAAGTGAGCGTCTCATCCCCGCAGACGACGGCAACCCGGTCGGGCATCGCTTCGGTCTGACGCTCGAACAATTCATGCACACACGAATCGGCAGGGTAAGGTGTTTGCGTATCGTTGAATTGCGCGAGCAGACGGCGGCGCTCTGGTTGAGTCAAGCCATCGCATCGCATCTCTTGAGGCGCAGAAACAGGAGCAAGCATATTCATCATCTGTTCGAGAGACGGTTCATTTATTCAGGAAATATCGGATGTGAAGTAAACGATTCTAATTTTCCTGAAATTCATTCCCCCCTCACCGCTCCAATACCTTTTCGCCTCAGATAGAACCCGGCGTAGGGCGCGATGTAGTCAGGCAATAAGGCAAAATCCAGAGTCTTTTCAAGAACTGGCCATTGATCGACGATTTCATAACCCAGTTGAGCAAACTCGTCAATCAGTTCCTCACGACTTCGGACAAAACAAGGCACTGCCCATCGCTCACTTTGCTGGATACTAATAAACGATCGGCCCTTTTGCCTGATGTGACTACGATTGATGAGCACATGACCGGGGAACCCTCCCAGCGCCTCGTCGAGGTCGGGAAACGAAAGCCTGATCTGTGCCTCGATACTGTTTGCAACGAGCGCCGGACCAGCCCGGTTTTCAGGAATAGCGATGCGACCCGTGTCATCAGCAGTACATAGCCTCCAAAGCGTTGATCGCTAAACAGCACAATGTGTCGGATCCCCCTACAAAAGTGTGTTTAGAGTTTTCTGGACAGATTAGATAACAACCCTCTCGGGAGGGAGAAAATGGTTAATGGATCGAAGAATCCTG
>CAZPQE010000607.1:0-3658 GCA_964588615.1 uncultured Clostridia bacterium
AAGCTTCAGATAGATGAGGTGAGCCTGCTCGCACCCGTAGTCTATGCCACGATTCCCGTAAAGGCTCTCGCCGCTCTGGGCCGGCGCTCTGATATGAAGCGAATCTTTTACGCCGACAACATCAACGGCGATTACATGGACGTTGCCGCTCAGGTCATTCACGCCGACGATGTGTGGAACTTGCATGCGAACACGGGCGAAAACGTCAAGGTGGCCATCGTCGAAGACAGCCGCGTCGATTTCGACAACACCTGTCTGGTGAACAACCTCGGGACAAGAGTTCCCGGCGACGCCAACGTCGATCAGCACGCGACGGCCACCGCCGGTATGGTGGCAAGCAATGACGACACCTACAAAGGCATCGCATACGGCGCGGGAATCTACTCGGCCAACGGGACCTCTTACGACGATGATGACATGTCTGCCGCGCTCGATGCCGGGGCGACCAACGCGCACATACTCAACAACAGTTGGGGGCCGCAGTGCGGCAGCGCCGACGGCAGCATGAATGTTCACGCGCGACACGCCGATTACATCGTGCGTTACCGCTGGGACACGGTTGTCGCTGCGGCGGGCAACAACGGCAACTGCGCCGGGTTCGAATTCGTGGGCGGAGTGGCAACAGGCTACAACGTGATAGCCGTAGGCAACTACGACGATAACGGAACCGTAGATACCGCAGACGACGCGATGAACACAGGTTCGAGTTACAAAGACCCGACTTCTCCTCACTCCGACCGCGAGAAGCCCGAAGTCGCCGCGCCCGGCACAAGCATAACGAGCCTCAAGCTGGCCGCGCCCGGAAACTGCACGACAGGCAACGTCGGGTCGGGGACGAGTTATTCTTCGCCGATGGTGGCCGGGGCCGCTGCGCTCATCATGGACGGAAAGCCCTCGCTCAAGCTCTTCCCCGAAGCAGTCAAGGCGCTCATACTGGCAGGGGCAACGGACAATAAAGAAGGCAGCGCGCGACTCAGCGACAAGGACGGAGCGGGCGGCATCAACGCTCACACTTCTCACGATGCGGCGACCGGCAATCAGTACGACTGGATGTACGTCACCGAATCGAGCTTCGATTCCAGCGGGTTCATCGAGGTTCCTATCGGAAGAGTGATAATTGGAACGAGAGTGAAAGTGGCGTTGGTGTGGGACTCGAATCCATCGGGCGCAGCCGACGACTACGACACCGACACGCTGGAAGCCGACCTCGACCTCAAAGTGGTTGGGCCGTCTTTTAGTCGCTGGTCTGCGTCGTGGGATAACAGCTACGAGATAGTCGATTTCGTGGCCCCCTCGACTGGAGACTACACGATCAAGGTCAAGAACTTCCGCTTCGACGGCACGAGGGAATATGTAGCGGTAGCCTGGAGCAGGCTGTTGCCGCGTATAATCTTCCCGCCTTTTGATCCGAGGTAATCAATCAGGCCCGATGCCTTAGGGCGTCGGGCCTTTTGCTATTAAAATTATGGGTGAGCGCGAAGGCGCTATATTGGTTCTTTGCGTCGAGGCAATCCCGAACCAGATCGCAAAGGCCAGCTTTCTTTCGCATTGCCAGTCAGATCGAGCGGGCGTCGCAGAAAAGCAGTCACAACACTATACTCGGATGGAGAACGAAATCACGATTGGGAGCAATGGCCTCAAGCAGTTCTGTAAGCTTCTCTATGGTCGGCACAGAGGTGCCACGCTCATAACGGGCATACGCATTGCGCGACTTGGCGCCCAGCCGCGCAGCAACTTCCGCTAAAGATAGCCCGCTGTGTTCTCGTTGCCGCCTTAGTAACAAACTAATCATGCCCCGCGTATCCGCAGAACTTACTTCAAACTCCTCTTGCGTCCCCGCGTGTATCTGCACCTTAAACTCAGGGCGGTTAGCCAGAGTTTCCAGCAAGTCCGCTACCATGACGAGAGCTTCCTTGCGCGTTCGGCCCTGCGTCATGGCATCTAAAAGTGGAACTTCAGCCAACCAAAACCTGCCGTCTTTAAATATTTTTCCGTGGAATCGCATAGTCAATTTTCACCTCTGGCACGTTGCAGAATCGCTTGTGCCAGCCTTTCGTGAATCTCAATGTGACGTGGAATCGCTTCCTCGCGCTCGCCGTCAGTTCAGACGTCATGCTTTTTGCCATGTCGCAGGAACTTCCAACCAATCTGGCGAAGAGCTTTCTCTAATTCCCGTCTCTTCATAAGCCAACCGTACACGCATCTGTGTACACCGTCAAGGAGCGTGTGACATGGGCACTCACCTCTGCCTCATGCACGACTTACTTTTATTCGTCCATCAGCGATTCAATCTGTGAGAAGGATAGCCGACGTGGATGTGCGGGCCTGTGGATGATCCCGCGATGGCTGTGCGAAATGCGAGGAAAGGGATTCCCGCCCCCCGCAGGTAAGCTATCAAAGCCTGTCCTTCAGGGCTGTCGGGATGGACGCCGACATCGAACGAATTGCTGTGATCCCATCCGAGGCGGGTATGGGTTGCCGACTGGCCGAACGCAGTGACCGGAAGCGCGCGCCCGAACCGGGAGGTGAAAAAGCCTTCGACCTTCGAAGATTCACCGAGAGTCCATCCGACGTTGCCGCTGAAACGGATGAGCGAGGTTGTGGAGATGAAAGCTTCGCGCCTTGCGCGAGCGAGCTTATCCATCTGTTCCGAAGCTATCGCCTCAGCCACCACGAGGTCGGCTTCTGCTATCTGTCGGCGGGCGTCGGACAATTTATCCTCGGCTTCGATCAACTCGCGGTGGCTCTCATCGAGTTCGCGCCTGGATATGAGTTGTTCGGCGAAAAGAGTTTTTCTCTTATCGAGATTTTCTCGCGCCGCAGCGACATCTTTTTCGATCAGGGTTATGAGTTTTTCGAGGCTCTCTTTGTACTCGCCAGCCGCATTTATCACTTCAGCGCGCGAGCGGGCGAGAGCCTCTTCGAGTTGCTTTGCCGATTCATGCTTTCCGCCCTGAGCCGGAGCGGAGACGGATGAAAAGATGAGAATGAAGATCGTTGACAGGGCGATGAGCGTTCCGGCCAAAGGCGGTCGCGGAAAGTTCGCCTGCTGGCTATCGGCTTCGAGCATAAAACAAAACCTCGACAGCCATTCTACAACCTCGCGCTGCCCTGTGCCACCGATTCTTCCATCTCACTTGACGGCGACGCAATCGACTTCGATCAGCATGCCGAGTAGCAGTTGCGCGCCAATAGTAGCGCGAGCCGGAAATACGGGCCCGAAGTAGCGACGATAGACCTCGTTCATTTTGGAGAAATCCTTCAGGTCGGCCAGGTAAACATTGACCTTCACGACATTGGCAAGCGACGAACCGGCGGCTTCGACTATGGCCTTGATGTTTTCGAAGGTCTGAGTCGCCTGATCCTCGATATCGGTCACTTCGATCTTTCCGCTTTTAGGATTCATCGGTCCCTGCCCCGCAACATAGATCGTGTTTCCGGCGATGATGGCCTGCGAGTACGGGCCTACAGGTTTTGGAGCAGCGTCGGTCATCACTCTGGACTTTTTGGCCTTAGGTTTGGGTTTTACAGATGGTTGGTTCTGCGCTCTGGCTGCGGCAGCAGTTGCGAGAGCAGTTGCGCCCGCGCGGGTGATAAACTTTCTGCGGTTCATTTCACTCTCCTCCAAAAAACAGTGGTCAGTGGTCAATGAAGTGTG
>CAZPQE010000608.1:0-3646 GCA_964588615.1 uncultured Clostridia bacterium
CGGCAATAATCAGGATGCAAAAGCGTGGCGTGAGTATGAATCATTCACAAAAAACTGGCTTGATGAAGCGGTCAGGCTTATGACGCCGACGGCTTCGATTTATGTTTTCATGGGAGTCCGATTCATATCGAAACTTTTTCTCCTGCTGGAAGAAGATTTCCAATTGCGTTTCAATGGGTGGATAACCTGGCACTACACTCAGGGCATGGGACGCAAGAACGGTTTTTCTCCACGACACGAGGACGTTCTTTATTTCACCCGATCACAGAAATTCACCTTCAATCTCGATGATGTCAGGATACCTCAGAAATACTACCGGCAGAGAAACAACATGGCCGGAGCCAATCCCGGAGATGTCTGGCAATTTTCGCATGTTCATTATTGCAGCGAGGAAAGAGAACAGCATCCTACCCAAAAGCCCGAAGCCTTGATGGAGCGAATCATAAGAGCAAGTTCCAACGCGGGCGATATGGTTTTGGATCCGTTCGTCGGGAGCGGAACCACTTGCAGAGTCGCCAGCGCGCTTGGGCGCAGATCGATAGGCATTGATATAAATCCCGACTACATAGCTATGAGCGAAAAGCGAATCGCCTCGACCGTAGAGCATTTCGATTCTATCGATCCGAGAACTCAACGAATCCCCAGAGACCTCCCCAGGGATGAAATCGAACAGGCGCTCCTGTTCGATGATGTATAGACGAAGAGCCTGCCGGATAAATCGCTATGAAGAAATTTTTCTCAATCACATTCCTGTGCCTGCTGTTGAATGTCTGTCAGGCGCACACGGACAAAAATATCCCGAACGCGAATCCGTCGCCTCAAACTCAATCACCTCAAACTCAATCGTCTCCCACTGTCTGCATCGATCCGGGGCATCCTTCGGAGACGAGCGCCGGAAACGTAATCCAGAACGATACGACCGAAGTTCACATCGCATGGCTTGTCGCTTTGAAGCTGCGCGCCCTGCTCGAAGCGAAAGGCATACGCGCGGTGATGACTAAAGAGAGAGAAGATCAGATGGTTAAAAACAAAGACCGCGCGATGATCGCCAACAACGCTGCAGCCGCCGTGATGGTTCGCCTCCATTGCGACGCAAGCACGGATTCGGGATTCGCGCTCTATTATCCCGACCGTCAGGGTACGGTTGACGGAGTGACAGGGCCGACGGCGGACGTGATAGAGCGGAGTCGCAAGGCGGCAGAGGCGATTCATCTCGGTATGAAGGAAGTGTTGAAAGACGCGCTCAAGGATGGAGGCGTGCGCGGAGATTCTAAAACTCTTGTCGGATCGCGTCAGGGCGCGCTGACGGGTTCGATCTATTCGCGCGTGCCTGCCGTCACTATAGAAATGGTCGTACTCAGCAACAAAGCGGACGCCGAGTTCATCAAGGCCGAACGCGGACGGCAGCAGATGGCCGAGGCAATAGCAAAAGGAATCGAGCGGTTCATCAGGTAACGCGAAAGTTCATGGTCAGAAGGGGGAAAACTTTATGCGCTCCGTTTTCAAAACGCTTCTCGTCCTCTTTATCCTCAGCGGTTTCGCTTACGCCGGTCAGGATAATCTTGCCAGATGGGAGAAATTCGATTTCACCCGGGCGATCATCAAGCCAACTGATATTCAGAATCTTTCGGTTGATGAATTGAAGTTGCTTCGCGGGATAGTCTTCGGCAAACGCGGGCGCATATTCCGCGACGAGGAGATTCAGCAGTATCTCTACACCCGCGACTGGTACAAGCCCACAGATGCATTTCGAAACTCTATGCTAACGGAGGCGGAGAGAAAAAATCTCGACATCATCCGTGAAGGCGAAGCTATGTGGCATGAAAAGATCGAACCGGGCGATATGCGATTCTGGCAGACGCGCCTCTTCACTACGGACAAACTGGGCCATCATACGCTTGCCGAACTGCGGATACTTCGCGCCGAAGCGGAAGCCATTCACGGCAGAAGATTTGACGATGAGCCGGGGCTTCAAACTTATTTCGAAGAGCGTTACTGGTACAAACCTGTCGCCCGATATCAGCCTTCTTCGCTTTCGGAAATAGAGCGAGCCAACCTTACGGTCATAGCCGCAGCCGAAAAGCAGCAACGCAACTTGAAACTTCAACCCGGCGATATGATCGCTTTTCAAAGCCGCCTCATCACCGAAGACCTGCTTGCAGGGCTTGGACTGTATGAACTGCGCATTCTGAGAAATGAAATCTACGCCCTGCGCGGGCGACAGTTTCGCACTCCCTGGATAGCTGAGTATTTCTACAATCAGACGTGGTACTCGCCGCTGCCGGATTTTCGAGAGCCGAAACTCACAGACATCGAAACCAGAAATGTCGCAACCATCATCAGAGTCGAAAACCGGATTCACGAGCGATTGAGCGCGGAAGTGATATCGACGGCTCTGCTCGAAGGGCTTTTCCTCGAAGACGCTTCGAAACTTCGCAATGAAATCTTCGCGCGTCACGGCAGGGTGTTTAAGAACCGCTGGCTTCAGCGATACTTCGCCAGCTTCGCCTGGTACAAACCGAATCCTGCCTTTTCGGAAAAGATGCTAACGGAGACGGAGCGAAAAAACATCGCCACCATTCTTGAGTATGAAAAGACCGCAGAAAGTTCTCTGCGTCAGGTCGAAGGCTGATAGAAGCAGGAATCCCGCGTGCCGGGACTTTCTCTCAACGCAGCCCTCGAATAAAATAGCTTGAACTCTTCTCCATCGGTTGTATGCTCAGAGTCGGAGGAAGGGCCATGAGAGCTTCATCCATTCATCGCCCTGCGCTGCTGTGCGGTTTGTTCCTGCTTCTGGGCGCAGCTTTTTCATCTCACACCCAGACCGGCGTCGGAATTACTGATCCCGCTCGCATCCTTACTCCGGCGCAGGTTCCTCTTCAGTCTGCGGGAACTGTTTTCATCGATCCGGTCTTCGGAACGACTCTGCGCCGCGTGACCAGCGCGAGCGACACCAACAGCTTCGCCACGCACGTCTATTCCCAGCTTCAGGCTTTTTCTTCGGATAATTTCTACCTGCTCGTGATCGAGCGCGACGGGTACGCCGTCAGGCGAGTCAATGATCTGAGCAGAGTCGAAGGACTCGACACGTCCGCCTGGAACGCGCCGCGATGGCATCCCGCGCTCGCGCACACGATCATTCATTTCGACAGCAACGAAGACACCACGCTCCGCGTTCAACTGACCGACGTTGATCGCCTGACCACTTCCACTGTTTTCACTTTCCCCGCCGAGTACGAGCGCATATTCGGAAATCAATCCTTCGATGAACTCTCGGAAGACGGCCGCTGGATCGCAGGCATGGCAAGACGCAATGACGGCGAGCGAGTCATATTCGCGCTCGATCTGCAAAACCGCGCGATCGGAGCGCAGTTGCCTCTGTCTTTTCTCTACTCCTCTCAATGCCCGCCCGACCCGCAGTGGGGGCAGGTCGAACCTGACTGGGTGGGCATCTCTCCGCTCGGCAGATATCTGGTCGTGCAGTGGAAACGCGACGGAACTCAGCGATGCAGCGGCCTTGAGACGCTCGATCTCAGGACTGGCGCATTCATCGGACGAGTCTATGACGGACATCAGCATGGTGATATGGGGATCGATGCCGATGGCGCGCATGTTCTCCATCCACGGCGAATCGACGCGCACGAAC
>CAZPQE010000609.1:0-3638 GCA_964588615.1 uncultured Clostridia bacterium
GAACGCGCTTGCGCAGCTTCTCGTTGGGCAGCATACTGACGACCGACTGCTCGAAGCGGGTCGCGTCCTTGAGCATGAAGAAAGACAGGACTGGGACCAGTATCAGCCAGGGCAGATATTGAAGATAACTGAGGAGGCTTCCGACTATGGCTTCCAGGTAGGGGCCTATGGTTTCTATCATTCGACTGGTTATCCCCAGCAGGTAGTCTCGCCACTCGCGCGGCAGCCTCAGATGGCGCACCCAGCTATTGGCGTCGTTGAAATATTCCCTGACGCTCGTCGATCCGGTCGAAATGTACTGGGGCAGTTTTTGTCCGAGTTCTGTCACCTGGTTCCACAGTATGGGCCAGGCCCAGCTTATCAATCCGAACACCAGGCCACCCAGCAGCAGGTAAACCATGCCGATGGCCGCCGAGCGGGGTAGCTTCAATTCGCGCTCCCTCACATAAACCGGATGCTCGAAGAGGCGAACCAGGGGAGCGATCAGATAACAGAAAAAGACCGACAGGATCAACAACAACAGTATCTTTCTCAACAGGTAGAGCACCCAGATCAGGAATGAAATGAAGGTCAACAAAAAGACCATGCGCAGGACGACCCGCGTCCAGATGCGTATCAGGTCGGACTGCTTGAGCGGTTTTTTCCTTCTCAATCTGTAGCCTCCCGACTCTAAAGTGAAGCCAGTATATCACAAGTGCGCGCCGGGGAATGGCGCGCGCGAAAAAAAGGCCCGAACCCATGAAGGGTCCGGGCCTCACTTTTTGCCTGGAACGAAAACTCAGTTCTTGCCCGAAGTCGCGGCCCTGGCGCGGCGAATGTTTTCGGCCAGCGTCCGGGCGTTTGGCATCTCGGCAACTGCTCGCTGAAGTTGTATGTCGCCTTCGAGCAAAGCCTGTCGGGCTATCTCCTGCCCGTAGGCGGCTGTCAGCACTTCGTAGCGAATCTGCCGTCGCACCCAGTCGGTGTCTTTATCGAGGCGCGCGGGATCGGTCTTCAATTCCTTGCGCTCGGAGAGGAATTTTTTGAAGGCGGCGATCACCTTGTCGTTGACGCGGTATTCATCCGAGTTGAGGCGATGGTTGTGATTGACCGAGCGGTCTATTTTGAGATCGTCGAAGCCGGGAATCTGACCGGCCACGAGCGCGCGGCTGAACTGAAAGGCAGGCTCGATCCACACTCTCTGCAATTCGAATTCGCGCGCGGGGAATTTCACTTTCACATCAGGCTGAATACCGCCCCCTCCGTAGACGGTTCGCCCGTTGTCGGTGCGTTTTTCGTCCGTCTTCTGCGCGGCCTCTTTGTCGCCGCGTTTGAGGTAGTAATCGTAAAACGAAAGGCCCGCGTATTCGCGCTGAATCAATCGACCGCTCGGCGTGTAGTAATGCCCTGTGGTCAGCGTCAGGCCCGAACCGTCCTGAAGCCGAAACACATTCTGCACCAGCGCCTTGCCGAAGCTCTCTTCGCCGACCAGCACCGCGCGGTCGTGATCCTGAAAGGCTCCGGCCACTATCTCAGCCGCCGAAGCCGACCCCTGGTTTATCAACACCACTATGGGCGACTCGTCTGGAGCGGCGTTTTGCGAAGGTCTGTCAACGGGAGGAAAGACTCCCGGACGGCCCCGCATCGAAACCAGTTTCTGACCGCGATAGAGAAAAGTGTTGAGAACCTTGGCCGCCTGATCGACCAGCCCTCCGCGATTGCCGCGCAGATCGAGTATGATCGATTTCATGCCCTGGGCGCGGAGTTCCGAAAGAGCATCGATCATTTCGCGGTGAGTGGTGGTGTTGAACCCGCGATCCATGCTGATATAGCCGATGCCGTCGCCCAGCAGGTGATAATTCGATATGGAAGGAAGCGAAATGGCCCCGCGAGTGAAAGTGAACGACAGGGGGTCTTTCGCTCCGAGGCGGGCCACCCTGACTCTCACCTCAGTGCCTTCGGGACCAAGCAGGTGTTCGGAGACCTGGCGCGAAGACCAGCCTTCGGTCGATTCGCCGTTGATTTCGATTATGTGATCGCCATAGCGAATGCCCCCTTTGTGAGCGGGGCTGCCTTCAAAAGGCGACATGATGTAGACCTTGTTGTTGCGCTGGGCGATGGTCGAGCCTATGCCGTAGTAGCGACTGCTCTGATCGTTGAGGAACTCTTCGAACTCCTTGGGGTCGAGGTAGGACGAATGCGGATCGAGCGTGTGCAGCATGCCGATTATGGAAGACTTCATCAGGCTCGAATGATTGATCTGGCCTGCGTAATTGTCTCGGGCTATGAACAGAGCTTCGAGGAAGTGGTCAGTGACTTTTCTCGCCGCAGCAAACTGGTCATCGCTCTGGCCCAGCAGCCGTTGCGCCGGGTGCGCGCCTGCGAAGGTGAGTGGAAGTATCAAAACAACGACGAGCAGCCAGTACCGTTTTCTTGATTTCATACTGCGATAACTCTCCTTGACACAAACAGCGGGAACGTCAGCCTCGTCTCTCGCCACCTGGGACGATCACGCCTGTGATTCTAACGGATGGTGTTTGATAAAACAACTGTTTGCGCAAAACACCGAGAACGTTATCCGACCAATCAGCCCTTGCTTGCGCGCGGGCCGAAATCTGCCGCTTGACTTCCCCTTCGGTTGCTCTCAATATGTCCGACGCAAAAATCAATCCTGGAGGTGCATCATGCGAACCCTCGCCTTTCGCGCTCTCGCTTTCTGCTTCACGCTCGGCCTGCTGATGTCGCCCGCAGCAGCGCAGGAAAAAAAGAACCTCGCGGCATCCGACGCATTCAACCTCGAACTCATCGGCGACCCGCAGATTTCGCCCGACGGAAGAAAGATAATCTACGTCCGCCAGTTCGCCGATATCATGTCGGATCGCTACTACTCCAACCTCTGGATCATCAAACCTGACGGCTCGGACAACCGCCCGTTGACGACGGGCCTGCGCTCGGACACCTCGCCGCGCTGGTCGCCCGACGGGTCGAAGATAATCTACGTCTCAGACCAGGACGGAACCGCCCAAATCTATCAGCGATGGATGGACACCGGACAGACCGCCCGGCTGACCAGTCTGCAATACCCGCCCGCCGGAATCAGCTACTCGCCCGACGGAAAAAATATTGCCTTCACCTCGTTCGTTCCCGACCGACCGCCGCAGCCTGCAAACATCCCGACTCCGCCTGCGGGAGCCAAGTGGGCCGACCCGGCGGTAGTGATCGATAAACTGGTCTATCGCTTCAACGGGCCGGGCTATCTCAGGCCGGGCTACACCCACCTGTTCGTCATCCCTGCGGAGGGAGGGACGCCGCGCCAGATTTCGAGCGGTAATTTTCAGCACGGAGGCGCGGCCTTTCGCGCAAGCGATCCGGTGTGGACGCCCGACGGCAAATACCTCCTGATATCGGCCAATCGAAGAGCGGATTACGAACTCGAACCACTCGACTCCGAGGTCTATGAATTCTCGGTCGCCGACGGAGCAGTCCGCGCGCTCACTTCGCGCAAAGGGCCTGACAACGGGCCGCAGGTCTCGGCGGATGGAAGGCTGATAGCCTACACGGGATTCGACGACCGCTATCAGGGCTATCAGGTCACGCGGCTTTATGTGATGAACCGCGACGGGAGCAACTCGCGAGTGATCTCGTCGAAGTGGGATCGC
>CAZPQE010000610.1:0-3623 GCA_964588615.1 uncultured Clostridia bacterium
CGACTGCCAGCCGCTCACGCTGGCCTTTCACCCGGCTGATGAACTGCATTCACAGCGATTCCACGACGCGGAAGTCCGATCCTTCAACATCGAGTTCACTCCTTGCTGCCTGGAAAGAGTGCGCAGCTATTCGAGGGTGCTGGAAACTCCCGCCGAATTCCAGGGCGGCGCGATCTCCGCGCTGGCATTGAAGCTCTACAAGGAATTTCTCAACGACGACGAGGTCTCGGCGCTGGCCATCGAAGGCGTGCTGCTCGAAATGATCGCCGAAGCTGCGCGTCGTCAAACAAGACGCGAGCCGAAAGCTCCGCGATGGCTCGAACAGGCCAGAGACATTCTTCACTCGCAGTTTTCAGAAACACTCACAGTCTCTTCGATCGCTTCGACGGTCGGCGTCCATCCGGTTTATCTGGCAACCATGTTCAGACAAAATTATCGCTGCACCATGGGCGACTACCTGCGACGTATCAGAGTCGAATACGCCTGCCACCAAATGGCTTCTTCAAATCGCCCGCTCGCAGACATCGCCCTTGCCGCAGGCTTTTCACATCAGAGCCATTTCACCCGCATCTTCAAACACCATACGGGGCTGACCCCCGATCAGTACCGCAGGGCTTTTCGCTCCAACTGATCTTTTGTCCGTTGTAGGTCGGCGCTGTGCCTGACAGACAACTGACCACTCCCCTTTCCTCCAGTCAAACACCTTTCAAAAGTGCAATACATCGGCCCCCGATCGGTGGTAAATTCTTTCGGTCGAATTTCAGAACAGAGGATGACTATGAACACCAGAAAATTCTTGAGCCTGTCGTTATTGATCCTGCTATCGACTCCGATGGTTTTTTCTCAGGACGCCAAACTGCCTGACACTCCGGCAGCCCGCCGCCTGTCCGCTTTCCTGAAATCATTCAACAGCGGCGATCAGAAAACCATGCGCGAGTTTCATTTAAACAACGCAGCCCAGTCAGTGCTTGCCCGCATGTCGGCTGATGAAATCAGCCGGATGGACTCGCAGTTCTACAACGAGACCGGCGGGGTCGAAGTGCGCCGCGTAGCCGAGTCCGCCGACCACAGCATCACCGTTTTGCTTCAGGCGAAAAAAGGTCAGTGGATCAGTCTCCGCCTTCAGGTCGAGCCTTCGCCGCCTCACAAACTCACGGGGCTTGGAATCGAGGAAGCCGATCCTCCAGCCGAACCTTCGTCGAAGCCCGCAGCAGCCGATCCCGATTTCGCGGCCCGGCTCGAAAACTTCATCAACGAACAGGCCCGCGCGGACGCTTTTTCCGGGACGGTGATTGTCGCAAAAGACGGAAAAACCATATTCGAAAAAGCCTGCGGACTTGCCAGCCGCAGCTTCAACGTCCCGAACAACATCGATACCAAATTCAATCTCGGCTCGATGAACAAGATGTTCACCGCCGTCGCCATCGCCCAGCTTGCCGAGCGCGGAAAACTTTCCTTCGATGACCGGGTGGGAAAGCTCATCCCCGATTTTCCGAACAAACAGATCGCTGAGAAAGTCACCATCCATCACCTGCTCACGCACACTTCAGGCATGGGCAGTTACTTCAACGAAAAATACCAGCGCATGGCCAAAGACCTGTTGAGAGAAGTTAAAGACTACATGCCGTTGATAGTCGATGAGCCTCTTGAGTTCGAGCCGGGCGCGAAATGGCAGTACAGCAATTCGGGATTCATGCTGCTTGGGCTGATAGTCGAAAAAATTTCAGGCATGAATTACTTCGACTACATCCGCGAGAACATCTACAAGAAGGCTGGCATGACCGATTCAGACTGCTACGAGATGGATACGGACGTGCCCAACCTCGCTATCGGCTACACGAAAATGGGGCCGGACGAAAAACCTCTGCAGGGCGGGCGAAAGAATAATCTCTTTCTTCATGTGGTGAAGGGCGGCCCTGCGGGCGGAGGCTTTTCGACTGCGCGCGACCTTCTGAAATTCGACATCGCGCTTCGCTCGAACAAACTACTCGGCGCGAAATACACCGACATCGTTCTCACAGGAAAAGCCGACACGCCGAGACGCGGGGCGAAATACGCTTATGGGTTCATAGACCGTCGCGCAGGCGCGACGCGCATAGTCGGACATGGAGGAGGCTTTGCCGGGATCAACAGCAACCTCGATATGTACCTCGACAGCGGATATACGGTCGTCGTCATGTCGAACTACGATCCGCCCGCCGCCCAGCAGGTTTCGGAAAAGATTCGTCAGTTGTTGACTCAATGACCAGAGGGAGATCGAACATGAAAAAAACAATCGCGCTCATCATCCTCTCGCTCGCGCTCTTCGCGTCGCAGATAGTTTCAGCGCAGGGCCCGGCAGAGCAGCCTGATATGACTATCGATGCAAAGACGCGCGCGGAAGTGATCGAAGCCATAATCAAAAACCTCAACGAGGGATACATTTTTCCTGAACTCGCAAAGAAGATGGAGGCCGATCTGCGTGACCGCCTTCAGAAAAAAGAATACGATCAGTCAGCGAGCGCAAAAGCTTTCGCCGCAAAGCTGACCGCCGATCTTCAGGCCGTAAGCCAGGACAAACACCTCAGAGTCCGCTACAGCCATCAACCGATTCCTGTGCGCCAGAACCGCGAGCCTGGGCCTGAAGAGCGCGAGCGTTATTTGCAGGAGGGTCGCTGGGAAAATTTCGGGTTCGAGAAGATCGAACGACTTCGCGGCAACATCGGCTACATGGAAATGCTCGGCTTCTTCGACGCTGAAATCGGCGCTGAAACGGCGGTCGCGGCGATGAATTTTCTGGCCAACAGCGACGCCCTGATAATCGATCTTCGTCGCAACGGGGGCGGCGACCCGGCGATGGTGGCTCTGGTTTCAAGCTACCTGTTCGACGGCGAGCCAGTTCATCTCAACGATCTTTATTCTCGCCCGGCGGACTCGACCCGTCAGTGGTGGACGCTTGCGCATGTGCCGGGTCGCAAATTCGGCGGCAAGAAGGAAGTGTACGTCCTGACGAGCCGCAGAACTTTCTCTGCCGCCGAAGAATTCACCTACAATCTGAAGAGCCTCAAACGCGCGACCATCATAGGAGAGACCACAGGCGGCGGGGCGCATCCCGGAGATGGAAGAAGATTGAGCGAGCACTTCGGAGTGTTTCTGCCTACGGGCCGCGCCATCAATCCCATCAGCAAAACGAACTGGGAAGGCACAGGCGTAAAACCCGATGTCGAAGTCCCGGCAGATCAGGCGCTCAAGACCGCGCAGTTGATGGCTCTTAAAAAACTCGCTGAGAAAAATGCCGACGAGCAGAAAGCTGGTCTCTATCGTCGTTTGATCGATACGGCGCAGAAGGAACTCGATGACGCGAAAAAAGGGCAGAAGACCGAACCGCGATGAGTCGGCGCTTCGCTCATCGCGACGCCCGCCATAGTCAGTGTTCCTGCAAAGTCGGTTGACAGAAATCGAGCGGCCTGGGAGCGCGCGCGGCTCGCACGCTTGCTTGTTCAGTCAATGCTTTAGGGCTTTCTGCAGGCCCTCAAGTCAAGGTCTGGCGCGCTGTCAGTACGCGCTCCCATCTGTCTTGCAAACATCCCGGGTGCAGTTTTCAAAAGTCGGTCAATCCCCCCAACAGAAGTTGGGGGATCGTT
>CAZPQE010000611.1:0-3613 GCA_964588615.1 uncultured Clostridia bacterium
TTCGCAGATTGGGCGAAGGCGGGGCGGACGTCTCCCGCAAAAGTTCCAGCTTGAAGGCGCAGTTGAGACAGAAGGCGGCGTGATGAGGATTCGAAGTCTGGCAGCGTGGACAGTTCATAGATGCCCCCGATCAGCGTTGATTCTTCAGACGACGATGCTCGATATCAGATGCCAGACTTATATCTGGCATCTGACGCTTGCCCTGCAAAACTTCGCGCGCCCGTTTCACACATCGCCCAGGATGAGTTTGGCTATAGTCTGAAGCTGCATGTTCGATGTGCCTTCGTAAATCTTTCCGATCTTGGCGTCGCGGTAATATTTTTCTACGGGGTAGTCTCGCGTATAGCCGTAGCCGCCGTAAAGCTCTAATGACTGCGATGTGACGCGCTCGGCCACCTGCGAGGTGAACAGCTTGGCCATGGCGGCTTCCCTGACGAAGTTTTCGCCCGAGTCCTTGAGCCGCGCGGCGTTGTATACCATCAATCGCGCGGCTTCAAGCTCGGTGGCTATCTGCGCGATTTGAAACTGCACGCCCTGAAACGAAGCAATCGATTTGCCGAATTGCTTTCGCTCTCTGGTGTAGTTGATGGCGCACTCCAGCGCGCCCTCAGAGACGCCGACCATCTGCGAGCCTATTCCGATGCGGCCTTCGTTCAAAGTCTCGATGGCGATCTTATACCCTCGGCCCACTTCGCCCAGCACGTTTTCTTTTTTCACCGCGCAGTCTTCGAGTATCAACTCGCAGGTCGAACTAGCCCGTATGCCCAGCTTGTGCTCCTTTTTGCCGACCGTAAAACCGGCCAACTCCTTTTCGACGATGAAGGCGGTGATGCCGCGATACCCCTTTTCGGGCGCGACGTTGGCAAAGACCAGGAAGATGCCCGCTTCAGCGCCGTTCGTAATCCACAGCTTGCGCCCGTTCAGAATGTAATGATCGCCTTTGTCTTCGGCGCGCGTCTGCAAAGCGAAAGCGTCGCTGCCCGATGCGGCTTCCGAAAGCGCGTAAGCCCCGACGGTATCGGCGGCGAGGCGCGGGCAGTATTTTCTTTTTTGATCTTCACTGGCCCACATCAGGAAGGCGTTGTTGACCAGAGTGTTTTGAACATCGACTATGACTCCGGCTGAAGCGTCCACGCGCGAGAGTTCTTCGACGGCGATGATCGAATTGAAGAAGCTTCCGCCCTGCCCGCCGTATTCTTCCGGTATGCTGATGCCCATCAGCCCAAGGTCGAAGAGTTGCGCTATGAGGTCGGGCGAGAACTTGCCCGCTTCGTCCATATCTGCGACGAGAGGTCGGATTTGCTGTTGGGCGAATTCGCGGACAGATTGACGGAAGAGCGATTCTTCGTCAGTGAGCGCGGTGAGCGCGCGAGGAGAGTCGTGCGCGGTGGCTGGTTGAGACATGATGATTCCTCCTTATGAAACCGAATTCGTATAAAGGTTGAAGGCCAATCTAACACGTCGATTTCAGCAGTCGCAAGTTATCGCCCCTGTCGCGCGGAACGGAATCGCTGCTTCCCTGCCCAACTTGCTAAAAGCCGAGGGCGGATGTTAATAACTTGATTCGCTCCGCTGCGGCGCGAGCGGCAGTCGAAGTAATGAAAGGATTCGCCATTGATGCGAAAAATACTCGCTCTCTTATCCCTCTGCTTATTGACGCTCACGGGCTGCAACGGCTCGAACGGCAACAGCAATAATTCAAACGAAAATGCGCTTCCGCCCGTGCTCACCGAGGCTCCCAAACCGATCAAGCCCGAAGCCCCGGTCGACCCGGCCTTCAAGTCCTGCAACCCCTTTATGCCGCTTCTGCCCGGCTCGCAACTCGTTTACACCATAAATTATTCGAGCGGGCTGTCCGCCGATGCGAGGGTCGTCATCGATCTTAAGGAAGAAAACGGGCAGAAGATTTACGTCGAGCGCACGCAGATAGTCGATAAAAGCGGCGGCCTTCAGAAAAACGAACTTGAAGAAAAACGCTATGTCTGCGATGGCGAGCGGGTGCGGCTGATTTCCTACCGCACCGAAAACAAGGTCGAAGGCAAGCTGACCCGCTCGGAGTGGAAGATGCGAACCGAAGCAATAGCGATGATCGAGCCTTCTTCTCTCGCCCGCAAGGGATCGAAATGGTCTTACAGTTTTCTTCAATCTTTTCAGGCCGGAGACCAGCCGCCGATAAACCTCGAAGAGCCTACCTTCATCTTCTTCGAATCGGCGGGCGAAGAAGAAGTGAGTGTCCCGGCGGGCAAGTTCAAGGCGGTGAAGGTGGTGCGCAAAGTCAACCAGAACGAGCTCACCGAATACTTCGCTCGCGGGATGGGACTCGTCAAACGGGAATCGAAGGAAGGAACCGGCTGGATTCTCAAAGAGTACGCCGGCGTCAAACCTGCGGGCCAGTGAAAGAGAGGCGATGTGGAGATCATAAATCCCCAGGAGCTCGGCCAGCCCAGAGGCTACAGCAACGGCATACTGGCCGAAGGAAGACTGCTGTTTATCGCCGGGCAGGTCGGCTGGAACAGCAGTCAGCAGATGGTGAGCGACGATTTCACGGAGCAGTTCGCTCAGGCTCTCGAAAACATACTGACCGTAGTCGACAGGGCGGGAGGCGAGGCGACGAATATCGTCCGGCTTCTCATCTTCGTGACTGACAAGCAGGAATACCTCTCTAAGGTCAAAGATGTAGGCGCGGCCTACCGCCGTCTGATGGGCAGACACTTCCCGGCGATGACTCTGGTCGAAGTCAAATCGCTCCTCGAAGACTCGGCCAAAGTCGAAATAGAAGCGATGGCCGTTTTATGAAAAGCGAAATCGATCCCCGGAGTTTTCTCTATGAAGAGCGAGGCGCGGTCGCCGTCATAACTTTCAATCGCCCTGACCGGTTGAACTCGCTGACCTTCGAAGTTTACCGTGAGTTGACCGAAACTTTTTCCGCGCTCGAACATCATTCAAACATTCGCGTGGTGGTGATAAGAGGACAGGGGCGGGGTTTTTGTTCGGGCGGCGATGTCGAAGACATAATCGGCGAGTTGTTCAAGCGCGACATGGAGGGCCTTCTGGCCTTTACCCGCATGACCTGCCGGTTGATTGGCAACATCCGCGCGCTTACCAAACCTGTAATCGCCTCGCTCAACGGAACGGTCGCCGGCGCGGGCGCGGTCATCGCTCTGGCGTGCGATCTGCGAATCGCGTCAGAGGCGGCAAAGATAGCTTTCCTGTTCGTCAAGGTGGGGCTTGCCGGGGCGGACATGGGCGCGGCGTTTCTGCTTCCTCGAATCGTCGGACTCGGCAAGGCCACCGAGATGCTCTACACCGGCGATTTCATAAGCGCGGCGGAAGCACTTCAGGCGGGGCTTTACAACCGGGTGGTCAGGGCCGAAGAGCTTGAAGAAGAAACGATGCGATGGGCCGAGCGTCTGGCGGCAGGCCCGGCGCTGGGGCTTGCGATGACCAAGACGGCGCTCAACCGCGAGATGAGCCTCGGCCTGGAATCGGCTCTGGAAGCTGAAGCCGAGGCGCAGGCCCTCTGCATGTTGAGCGCGGATTTCCGCGAAGCCTACGAGGCGTTCGTCGAAAAACGACCGCCGGTGTTCAATAAATCAGTAGAAAGCGAGAAGTG
>CAZPQE010000612.1:0-3599 GCA_964588615.1 uncultured Clostridia bacterium
GTCGACTCTTCATCGCCGAGCGCGATTTCGAGTTCAGTTGATTTTTTGTCAGCCGAGAAAGCGAAGAACCGGGCTATGAAAATTCCGACCGGACAGCGCAGCTTCACAGACTGCCCGGATTGCGATTCTATCTCCGATTTCGGAAACAACCATTGAGACGCGAGCAGATGCTCGCCTTCGCCGCGAATGTCATCGATGATGATCCACAGCTTGTCTTCGACAAGCATCAGCGCGCGGCGATGAAGGATACCACGCGCGCGATGGTATCCGTCGTGCTCGCCTTCGAAGAGTTTGATTCTTTCATCTGCTCGTCGTCTGATGACCCTGCCTCGATTCCAGTGAAACCAGGTGAAGCGCGGGCCTCGTTCCATCTGATCGAGGCCATCGATCTGAACCGTGTTGTGTGCGCCGGTTCCGCTCAATCCGTTGTTCCAGGGCGCAGGGCTGTTATAAGAATAAGCGCCCGGATCGGCCAGGATATTTGCGCCGCGCCACCACAGATCGACCGAAAGCATGTCGGCCTGCGCGGGCCGGTCTCGATACTTGCAACAGCGAATCATCCCCCACGTGTCGCTTGATCGAAGCGTGTAATATCCGCCCATCTCCGCCGCAAGGTCTGCCCGCGCTGGAGGATCGGCTTTCTCTTCGAACGCTTCCTCGCCGCACAGCCACCAGAGCGTTTCATCCCACGCGCCCTGCGGGTAAACTCGTTTTCTTTCGCTCACCCAGAAGGCAAGCGCGAGAGCCGGGCGATAGTCGCTGAAATCACAGGAGTCGAGTTTGAAGAGAAGCGCGCCGTCGTTCGACCCGTAATTCGGAGCGCGCCCGCTTCCCTCATCCGTCAACTGATAAAGAAGATTCGTTGCGCGATCGAATCGCTCCCTAAGCACTGCTGAAAACGGACGGCCTGCCAGATCGCCGAGTCTCAGGGCCCAGGAATAGCTCTGAAGTATCAGCCGATGATAATTCATCGAATGCTGAATGTACGATCCGTCGTCGTAGATTTGTCGCGCGGCTTCTCGTTCGAGAATTTCGCGCCCTCGAGCTTCCCACTGCTCCGCCGAGCAAAGAAAAGGAAACATCGCGCCGAGAGTCCACAGCGCGAGGGCTTCGTTTATGGCGTGATTGTTCTTTTGCAGGATTGCGAATTCGATATTTCCTTCTATTCGCTCGCCGTGCGCCGCAAGCATCTCGATGAGCATCGCCGCGCGCTCCGATGTCGTCGCGTCTATCAATCCAAAGAGAGCGAAGCTAAGAGCGAGAACTCGAAACGCGCACTCCTGACCGCACATCCAGTGGACGCCCAGGTTGGGAGGGTTTTCATTACGAAAGCTTGCGACCAGTTGCCAGAAGGTTTCAGCATGCGCCGCGTCGCCCGTGAGATGATAAGCGCGGACGAGCGAGTAGGCGAATCCGAATCTTCCGATTTCCCATAGCCATTTCACATCCTGCTCGCCCAGATCGGGCAATTTTGTCCAGTGAGTTTTCGGCCATTGCGCCCGGCTCTCAGGATGAAGATGCCACTCAGGCGGCCATCCCGCGTGAATGCTCCTGTGAGAAAAAAAACTGAATGTGCCGAGCCCGGCTCCCTCAGCTTCCCTGATTATTTCATCCCTGGCCGATTGCGGCAGAATATCTTTCAATGATTCCGCGTGGCGCTTGCCTGAACTTATGAAAAACCGCTGGCTGATCTCGTCAGCGAGAGTTTCTTTCAATCGTTCAGGAGAGAACCCCGGCGCAAGATCGCTGAGTCTGTAGGCAGACCACTCGTTTGCGGGAAAGCGTCGTTCGAGCCAGCCGGTCTGCCGCTTGAGCGAGTAAGCCGCGCGGTGCGCAACCCAGCCCGGCCCCATCTGCTTCACGAGTTCGAAGACCTGTCGCATTCGCATCCGGCTCATCGGATCACATCGACCGGCATCCCGGTCCTCAACGACTCCATCGCGGCAAACGACGCGCGAGTGACATTCACTATCGAATCATAATCGATTGGCTTGCCGCCGCGCCGCGCCGCGTCGAAGAAAGCTTTCAACTCTGCTGCGTGTCCCTTGTCGCGGCCTGAAATCTTTTTCGTTCTTGCGTGTCCGTCCTTCGACAGAGTCACCGATTTGAAATCATCGATTACGGCGATCCTTCCGCCTCCGAAAATCTCCACCCGCTCTTTTGGAAACGATTTATCGCCGCCCGCGAAATAACCTATCGAGGCGATGGAGCCGTTATCGAAACGGGCGATGATCGCCGACTGATCGTCGCTCGCGCCTGACTGCGTGACCACCTGTTCGGCAAACACTCGGACGATGCGGCCTCGAAGAAGAAAACATGCGAGGTCCAATGCGTGACATGCTTCGCCGACTATCCGCCCTCCGCCCGTTTCCAGGTTCTGCGTCCAGTGATCGGACGGGATTGGCCCTGCATTGAAGCGATAAGCCAGTGTGAAAGGTGGCGGAGTTGAAGAAAAGAACTCTGCCGCCATCGCGGCTGCCGGCGAAAAGCGGCGATTGAATCCGACCATCCACAGGGGCGCGGCGTCTTTCAATTCGCTCAGAGCTTTTTCGAATTCGGCAAGCTGTTCTTCGTTTATCGCAAGCGGTTTTTCGATGAAAACATTCTTCCCGGCTTTCAATGCCGCAATCGCCTGCCCGGAGTGAATATCGTGTCGCGTGGCGATGAACACCGTGTTGATCTTTTCGTCGGAGAGAATCTCTTCGATCGAGGAGCAGGCTCGTTCGAAACCATGACGCTGGCCGCGCACCGTCGCGCTCACTCCGCCCGCAGAGCAGATAGCCCGCAGCCTCACGTCAGGCATCCGCTCGACGAGAGGAAGCAAAACGAGAGAAGCGAAGTTCCCTGCCCCGACGAAGCCTATTCTGATCTCGCCGTCAGTCACGGGACGCGGCGCGCGCTCAGGTAGAAGCGCGACGGTTCGCGCAAGAACTTCTGCGTCATCCGCTCCTGTATAGGTCAGCACGATGCCGAGGTAAGGCTCTGCCATCTTTTCGATCAGGTCGTAGGCGCGCTCGGCTTCTTCTATGGGGAAAGCGTGAGTGGTGAGCCGCGCGACATCCATCTGTTTTCGCGCGATCAGTTCCAGCGCGGCTTCGATATTTCGCTGCTCAGTCCATCGGACGTAGGCGTAAGGATAATCCTCGCCGCGCTCTTCGTAGCCTGCATCATAGCGGCCCGGCCCGTAGGAACAGGACACGACGAGCTCAAGCTCTTTGGGATAAAAATCCCGGCGCGGAACATTCAGGCCGACCGCGCCGACTGCGACTATGCGCGCTTTCTTTCGCGCAACTTGAGCGGCAAGCTCCATTGGCTCATTGCTGGCAGTCGAAGCGGTGATTAAAACGGCGTCGGCTCCGTGCCCGCCGGTTAACTCGGAAATCCGTGATTGAAACCAGTCGCGATGGCCGACCTCGCAGCCTGCTTCCGAAGCGGCGCAGCATTTCCATTCATCGATGTCAGTTCCGATGACTGCGCACCCCGAAGCTCGAAGTATCATGCAACTGATCTGGCCTATGAGTCCAAGCCCGATCACGGCTACGCGGTCTCCCACGCCCACGCGGGCGAGGCGGACGCCCTGAAGCGCGATGCTTGAGACC
>CAZPQE010000613.1:0-3583 GCA_964588615.1 uncultured Clostridia bacterium
TACAAAGAGGTGCCGGTGCTCCCCCTCGCTGGCGGCATAGTGCGTCAGGTCAAAGTTCAGCTTGGCGACCGCATTCAGGCGGGGCAGTCGCTTGCGGTGATTTTCAGCACAGACCTTGCCGAAGCCCAGACCGCGTACTTGAAAATGCTCGCCGATTATGAAGAGCATCATCTCCATCACAAGCGCGCTGTCGAGCTTGTCGAATTAGGCGCTTCCAGCCGCGAAGAGCTTGAGCAGGCGACGGCCCGCTACAAGACCGCGCAGGCCGAAGTGTCGTCTTCGCGCCAGCGTCTTCTGCTGCTCGGCATGACGGACAATCAGATCGATTCGCTCTCCAGCGCGGAGAAACTCGCGCCGCTGATCTCGGTCGAATCGCCCGCCTCCGGCACTGTGCTTTCGCGCTCGGTCAATGTTGGAGAGGTGGTGATGGAAGGCAAGGAGTTGTTTCGAGTGGCCGATCTTTCGACCGTGTGGGTGATGGGTCAGATTTACGAAAGAGATTTCTCGGTGGTGCATGTCGGCAAGCGGGCGACTGTCACGACGACGGCTTATCCCGGAAAGAGTTTCGCAGGCCGCGTGTCTTACATCGATCCGAGAGTCGATCCGGCGACGCGCACGGCTCAGGTGCGCGTTGAAGTGACTAACCCTTCGGAGATGCTCCGTATCGGAATGTTTGTCGATATCGTTTTCGGAGACGCGCCCGCGCAGAGCGCGATGATGATTCCTCGCGCTGCGGTGCAGAGCCTGGGAGCGAAGCAGGTGGTTTATGTGGCGACCAGTGAACATGGCGTTTTCATTCAACGCGATGTCGTCGCAGGGGCGGAGGCGAACGGAATGATTCCCGTATTGAGCGGCATCAATGCGGGCGAGCGGGTGGTGACTGAAGGAAGTTTTTTGCTGAGGGCTGAAAGCTTCAAGCTCAATCCCGCGCAGCTTGCCGCCGCGCCCGCTCAAAGTCAGCAGCCTTCTCCGGAACCTGAAGCCAGAGAGCAGTCGTTGAGGATTGCGGTGTCTGAAAAAGGATTCGAGCCTGCCGTCATCAGATTGAAGCGCGGCGTTTTGGCCCGTCTGACGTTCGTGCGCAAGATCGAAGTGACCTGCGCGACGGAGGTGGTCATCGAGGAGTTCGGCATCCGGCGAGAGTTGCCCTTCAACGAGCCGGTAGTGGTGAAGTTGACTCCCGAAAAAGCGGGCGAGTTTACCTTCTCCTGCGGGATGAACATGGTCAGCGGGAAAATCATAGTGCGTTGAGTGAGGTTGATTTATCAGGAGCGAGAATCCACAATCGGTAATCTCGACTTTTGAAATCTTCCCGGAGGAACACCATGCTCTTTCGCGCCGCTGTGCTGTTGTTAAGCGCGCTCTCTTTGATCTTCGAAGCCGACGCCCATATTTATCAAACTCCTGCGGCTCAGAAAAAACCTGCCCGCAGTCTTCTCAACAAACTCAAACCTCAACTGCGCCCGCTCGGTCGCTCGCTCGTCGAAGAAGCGGACGAGCGAAAACGCGCGCAACTCGTCCTCAAACTCGCTCAAACCGACCTCAAAGGGGCGATGGACTTTTTGCTCGCCCTGTTGCCCGGCGAATCTTCCCCCCGCGTCCGCTCGGCCATAGTCGATTCTCTCGGCAGGCAGGGCGATCCGAAATCGAGAGCGGCTCTCGAAAGACTCGCTTCGTCAGACGCGGATGTCAGTGTCGCGCTGCTTGCGCTCGAACGATTGCGCGCGCTTCGAAATCAGGAAACTCGCGCGCTGCTCCTCAAACGCATCGAGCTTGCTCGCGCAAATAAAGATGAAGCCGCGCTCGGAAGACTCCTTCAGGAGACGGAGCGATGGATTTCGCTCGTTCGCGGGACGATGCTCCCTTCGTTTATGCGAACGCCGCCCGCGCCCTTTTCGCTCAAGTCGGCAGATCAGCCAGTTCGAGTGCTTGCGTTCGGAGATTTCGGCGTCGGATCGAGCTTTCAAAAACAAACCGCTCAGGCGATGATGGAATACCATCGCCGTTCGCCGTTCGATTTCGCCATCACGCTCGGAGACAATTTCTATGACGCAGGGATGGCAAGCCCGACCGATCAGCGATGGAAAACTCTATGGGATGATCTCTACGACCCGCTCGGTCTGAAGGTCTATGCAGTGCTAGGCAATCACGACTGGCGGCTTTCGGACAGCCCTGCTGCCGAAATTCTCTACAGCCAACTAAGCCCGAGCTGGCGCATGCCGTCTCCCTACTACACCTTCACTGCGGGTCAGGTGCAGTTCTTCGCCCTCGACACCAACGAAGTATCCGAAGCTCAGTTGGTGTGGCTCGACGAGGCGATCAAACGGAGCAGCGCGCGATGGAAGATAGCCTATGGGCATCATCCGATTTATAATGATGGCGCGCACGGAGACAGCCGCCAACTTATCGAACAACTTTTGCCGCTGCTGAAAGGCCGAGTCGATGCCTATTTCGCGGGCCATGATCACAATCTGCAACACCTCAAAGCGGAAGAGGGCGTTCATTTTTTCATCAGCGGAGGAGGAGGAGCTCGGCTCTATGAGGTCAAGCGCGAGCCGCGCGCGCTTTTCTCCCAATCGACGAACGGGTTCACAGTCATCGAGGCCGATGTCACAGAGTTGAAGGTGCGCATGATCGATAAGGACTCCAGACAGTTGTACGAGTACGCGATGAAGAAATAGAAGTATGGGCAAGACGATTTCACACTACAGGCTCGATGAGGAAATCGGCCAGGGCGGGATGGGCAGCGTCTATAAAGCCTATGACCAGACGCTCGACCGCACGGTGGTGTTGAAGATTCTGGCCGACGATCTCATGACGGAGGAGTTTTCGCGCAAGCGGTTTTTGCGCGAGGCCCGGCTCGCTTCCGCGCTCGATCATCCGAACATCTGCACCATCTACGAAACCGCCGAGGCCGACGATCAGTTCTTCATCGCCATGCAATTCATCGAGGGCAAGACCCTCAAGCGAGTCATCGGAGGAAGACCTCTGAACATAGACCTGCTGCTTGCCATCGCCCTTCAGGTGGCCGACGCTCTGGCCTCGGCTCACTCCAAAGGCATCGTTCATCGAGACGTCAAATCGGGAAATATAATCATCACTCCGCGAGGCCAGGCCAAAGTGCTCGACTTCGGGCTGGCCAAGCTGATGTCGGAAAAAGGCCGCGCAGCCGAACCGGATGTTCCCGCCGACGAACTGACCCGCATGGGAGCGCCGCTCGGAACGCCTTCTTACATGTCTCCCGAACAGGCTCTCGGCGAAAGGGTCGATCATCGCAGCGATATCTATTCATTCGGCGTGGTGCTCTACGAGATGACCGCCGGGCGATTGCCGTTCCGCGCTTCGTCATCAGTCGATATGATGCACGCAGTCGTGCATGACGCGCCGAAGCCGGTCAGAGAATTCAATACCAACGCGCCCGAAGAACTCGCCGCCATCATCTCTCACTCCATGGCCAAAGACCCCGGCGACCGCTACCAGTCGATGCAGCAGATGCTCGAAGACCTGCAGACTCTGAGCGTCGCTCTAAGAATTGGCGCTCAGGGCGTGCCAGACGGAATCACCGTGCCTTATGTCGCGCCCC
>CAZPQE010000614.1:0-3574 GCA_964588615.1 uncultured Clostridia bacterium
GGAGAGTTTTTCGGCTCGTCTTATTTCTGCAATCCCGACGGGCGCATGCTTGCCAAAGGGAGCGAAGACAAGGACGAACTGATCATCGCCGATCTGGACCTCGACGAGATTCGAGAGGTGCGCACTCACTGGCAGTTTTATCGAGACCGCCGTCCCGATATGTATTCTCCACTTTGCCGCAAGCAAGGTTGATCAGTTTTCAGTTTTCAGCTTTCAGTACGAGACGCTGCGGGTTGCCTTTCCTCTGCGCAGGCACGAAGAGCGCCAGCAACAGCAGCAGTGCTGAACACTGAAAACTGACCTGTAGCATTCCCCTGATAATATTGACTCGGGGCGTATCATGCTGACCGGAGGTGTTTATGAAACGGATGGCTTTCCTGCGGCCCTCGCGCATAACCGCGCTTGCAACCTTTGCCGCGTTGGTCGTGATGCCGGCCCTCGCCACTGCGTCGGCCCAATCAAACAGTGCGCTTGATGCGGTCAGGCCGCGTCGCGCTCTTGGGCCTGCGATGACCCTTCGCTCGATCCGCGCCGACGCGCTCGACAGCAGCGCGCGCATAATCATCGAGACGGACGGACTGGCTGATTTCCGCGACTTCGCGCTTGCAGACCCTTCGCGCATCGTAATCGATGTGGCAGTCGCTCGCTGCGAGATCAAAAATAAGTCGCTTCCGGTCAGCGATTCTCTCGTCCAACGCGTCCGCGTGGGCCGGACAGAGGCGGGCAATGTCCGTGTGGTGCTCGACACCGGAGAGAAAACGCCCTACCGCGTATCGCGCGAAGGAGCGGCGATCATAATCACCGTCGGCAATATCGAGCTGCCGCCCGCAGTCCGCGCGCCGCGCGAGCCGGAAGTCAGAGTCGCCGCTGCCCGTGTCGAAGCTGATGATCCAAAGGACGAGCGCGAAGAAACCAGAACGATGATGCGTCGCATAGAAGAACTCGAAGCGCGCGTCAGAGAGCTTGAAGCCAGCAGGACAGCGCAGCCGACTGTTTCTACTGCGCCGGTTCCGGCAAATGCGACGACGGTCGCTGCTCGCGCCGTTTCTGCAAACAGCCATGCTCAGGATCACGACGCTCCGGTCAGCGTCACTCCGCGCATGGAATTGCAGGGATATGCTGATGTGAGTTTTCACGCCAGCAACGAAAAAGGGAGCACTTCTTCATTCGCCGTAGGCCAGGTCGATTTGTTCATCACTTCGCGGCTGTCGGATAAATTCAGCGTGCTGGCCGAAATGATACTCGAAGCAGGCAAGAGCAACGTCTTCAGCTTCGAACTCCATCGTCTGCTGCTGCGCTATGCGCCCAACGATTATCTCAACCTCGGCGTGGGACGCTATCACACCGCCATAGGCTACTACAATGCCGCCTATCATCACGGGCAGTGGTTTCAGACGGCAGCCACCCGGCCTTACATCTTCGGATTCGAGAGCCAGGGCGGGATACTGCCGATTCACAACGTCGGGCTGACCGCGACAGGAAAAATCCCGTCAGGGACGGCAGGGCTGCGCTACATCGCCGAGATAGGCAACGGGAGAGCGTCGCATTCGCCTCTGGCCCCGGCAGTTCAGACCGCAGCCGATGAGAACAACGGCAAGTCATTCAACCTCGGCCTGCTCTCCCGCCCGGAAAAAGCGCCGGGCCTTCAGATGGGATTTTCGGTTTATCACGACAAGCTCACGCCCGATTCCGCGCCGCGCGTGAGACAGACCATCTCGTCGGCGCACATCGTTTATCGCGATTCGAATTATGAATGGCTCAACGAGGCGCTTGACATAAGACACGCGGTGGCAGGCGGACGGGTCTTTCACACGCCTGCTTTCTACACGCAGATAGCGCGGCGCATAGGCGAGGCGTGGCCGTACTTCCGCTATCAGTATTTGAACATCCCGGATGACGATCCGATCAACGGAGAGACGGGCCGCCGCAACGGACCTTCGGCTGGGCTGCGCTATAACCTCAGCGAGTTCGTCGCCCTCAAGGTTCAATACGATCGGACTCAAAGGCGCAGGTTGAAGTCCCTTGACGAACTGGTCATTCAACTCGGCTTCACGTTCTGATACGATGGCCCTACGCATGAAATCAACGAGCATTCTGGCAACGGCGGCGCTGGTCTTTCTGCTTTCGTCATCGGCTGTCTCGACAACGGCGTCCTCGCCATTTCAGGAAGACCTGGCGGTCATTGTGAATAAATCGAATCCGGTCGATAATATATCGATGACCGAACTGCGCCAGATTTTCCTGGCTGAGAAAAGCCGGTGGTCGAACGGTCGCAAAATCACGATAGTTATGCGCGAGCCGGGAAGGGCGGAGCGGGAAGCCATACTGCGATTGATCTGTCGCATGAGAGACCAGGATTTCAACCGCCATTTTCTCAACGCCCGGTTCACCGGCGCGACGCTGGAAGAACCCAAGCTGCTGACCTCTGCGGATGGAATGTTGAAGTTCGTCTTCAACGCGCCGGGGGCCATCGGATACGCGCGCGCCAGCGAAGTCGATTCGTCGGTCAAGGCGCTGCGAATAGATGGCCGCGCGCCGGGCGAGGCCGGATACAAATTGAAACTGTGAGTTAGTCAGTGGTCAGTGGTCATCAACAACTGACCACTGACCACTGACCACTGACCACTGACCATGCCTGTATTCGATGCGCTGAAAAAAACGTACCGCCGGTACAGCTTCACGATGATCTTTCTCATCATCGGGGCGGTGATGATCGGAGTGGGCGCGTTCGTCGTCAGCGATCTCTACGAAGCCAACAAGGATGTCGAGCAGATGTACGACGGGTCGGTGCGCGGGCTGGACCTCATAGGCGAGCTTCAGTATCAGACTCAGGAAGCCCGACGCAGCATGCAGTACGCGCTCACCACCCAGGACAGCAATATGCAGGTCGATTATGTCACGCAGTCGCGCAACGCCGACGCTACGGTCGCCCGCATAATCGATGAACAGAAAATGTCTTCTCCTTCGCCCGCGCTCAAACGCGCCATCGAACAGTTCGAAAGCGACTGGTCTATCTACCTCAGCATCCGGGATGAAGTCATCGGGCTGATACTCGAAGGCAGCGTCCGCGACGCCATCGAGGTCGATCAGGAACATGGGGTATACGCTTTCAACGATGCCCGCGATGATGTTCGAGAGATAAAGCAGATACACAAAACCGAGGCCGAGCGACAGCAGTCGATGGTCGATGCCTCGTTCGATCGCTCGCTCATAAAACTGGTTCTGTTGCTCGGGCTGACCCAGTTGCTCGCGGTCTTCGCGGTACGCATGGTGCAGAAGGGCAAAATGCTCGACGCGCTGCAAAAATCCGAAGCGCGACTTCAGGAGGTCATCGAATCGATCAATGAAGGGATGCTGGTCATAAATTCAGACGGGCGCATCTCGCTGTGGAACGGCGCGGCTGAACGAATAACCCGGCAACTGCGCAATGAGGTCATCGGGCGACAGATACTCGAAGCCTTCCCCGCAACCGGCGCGATGCCTCTGGCTTCGACCATAAACGATATGGTTCGCAGCCGACACCCCGACGTGTTTCAAAACCTCTCCCTGGTGGGCGAGCATCAGGGCCGGTTTT
>CAZPQE010000615.1:0-3571 GCA_964588615.1 uncultured Clostridia bacterium
AATGTTGTTCACGGTCGCGAGCCTTTACAGTTCGATGGTCTTGTCAGTGCATAAGCGGCGAGGTGAAAATCAAATCAATCGAATCGTCAGGAAACCCTTTCAAGACCTCTTCGCAGTCACCCTCAATGAACTTGTTTATGAAATCCATATCTTCACTCTAACCACAACTCTTTTTGCTCGAAGTATATTGAAGCCTGAAATGGCGGTCAAACGAAGAAACCTTTTGATTCGATCACGGCTTCTCTTCCATAGCCTCGAAGACACGGGCGGCATTCTGCGCCCAGGTGTATCGCTCTGCTACCGCCCGCCGCGCCGCTGCGCCGAGTCTCGCTCGCAGGTTTTCATCCGCAGCCAGTCGCTCGATGGCTTGCGCCAATTCTCCGGCGTCGCCTGGCTCGATGAGCAGCCCGTTTTCTCCATCGATGATTACGTCAGCGATCTGTCCGAGTCGGCTTGCGACGACGGGCCGCTGCATGGCCATGTATTCGAATAGCTTGGTCGGCGAGCCGAAAAACTCGCTGCCGTCGCTCGACGCAACGTGAGGCGAAGCAAGTATGTCGCAGGCGTCGAGGTAAGCCGGTATCTGATCGTGAGAAATACGGCCCGCGAAAGTCGCTCTCTCACTCCTTCCCGCCGCTTCGATTATTGATTCGCATATCGCCCTTTCATCGCCATCGCCTATGAAAAGGAAATGGCATCGCTCATCTCGCACTTTCGTTGCCGCTTCTGCAAGCACCGGCGCTCCGTGCCAGGGGCCGAACGTGCCTACGAACCCGATCACTATTTTATTCTCAACACCGAGCGCGCGCCTCACCCGCTCTCCTCCGCATTCAGGATGGAACACTTCAGGGTCTACGCCGTTCGGATTGACGATCACTTTTGCCGTATCGATTCCGGCAGAGATGAGATTGCGACGCTCGACTTCGGAAACGACGAAGATAAAATCAGCCGCCTTGAGATTGAGCCGCTCGAATCTTTCAAGCAATCGCAGATGTCCGACCGGGTCCCAGTGACGGCTTATCCACGCTTCAGAGCCGTTGAATTCGAGGGCAAGCCTCAGCCCTGTTGCCACAGACAACGCGACGCCCGTCCAGTTGAAACGGCTGTAACGCTGATAAATGAAATCGCATTCATCTCTGTGTCCGAGCGCGGCGAGGGTGAACCGCAGATTATTCCATAGCTCGAACAGCGCGCGAGTCGCGCTCACTGCTATCGTCGGCGGGATGATGAAAACCTCGCTTTGATCCTTCTGGATTCCGGCGTCGCTCGATGCGATGAAACTGAGTCGATGTTTCAATCCGAGAGCGCCGCGCTGAAACCCGGCGATGTGACTTGCCTGTCCTCCCGACTGCGCGCTTGCAATCGTCGCCCGCAGGTAGAGCGCAGCCCGCGATGATTGATCGCTGCGCGAGCGAGGCGACATCTTACGAGAGAGGTTTCGAAAAGAAATCAAAGCGTCGAGCATCACCGTGAGCAGCCACGAAAGAGGGATGAGCGCGCCATAGCCGAAAAGATATTCGAAGACGAGCAGCGGAGTTTCGATCAATAAAACAGTCAGGCGCGAACGGCTGATGAGGCGTCCTGCGCCGTCACCGATAACGATGCGACTTGCGCCGCTCAACGCGCCGAAGAGCATCATCGTTCGCCTCGCGCTTTGAATCGAAAGGTCGGCGCTGAAGACGGCCAGCGCCGATGGGTTCATCTCCCGCACGCGACGCAATGCTTCGCTTTTGGATTCCCATTTGAGTTCGACCTTGTCGATTGCGCAAACGTCGAAGCCCGACAGATGCTCTGCGGCCCACATCAGGGCAGCGCGGCGATTGCCCGCAAGATCGATCACGACGGCGACCGGAGGGCTATTCGTGTTGGAGTTATCAGCGAGGGTCACAGAGTTGTCGTTTCCGAAGCAGATGATAGCGTGCGTTTGAACTTTCGATAGTAGTAAAGCGTTGCGGCCCAGTCCAGAGCCATCGCTGCGGCTGAACTCCAGGCCGCGCCCGCGATTCCCCATCGGGGCACTGAGATTAAAAGCCCGGTGACGCTTGCCGCCATCGTCACCATAGCGATGTTGCGAATCTCAGACCCGCGCCCGTGCGCGTTCAAAAACATGTGATAAGGCTGAAACAACCCTCCGAACAAACCCCACACTGCAAACGGGATGAGCAGCGGCGCGGCCTCCGTATATTTCGGAAAAATGAAAGCGAGCGCAAACGGCCCTGCCAGAGCCAGCATCAACGATGAAGCGATGAGCAATCCCGCGTTCCATCGGCTGATGCGAGGAGACACACTTGAGAGACTGGCGAAAGCGCGGAAGCGGGTGATGGCCAGCGAACGCGCCAGCGTGATTATCGGATTCGAAAGCCTCTGCGCGCCGTCGTAAAGACTCAGCGGAACCGGGTCGGCCACGAAATAACCTATCATCACATTATCGATCTGCGTCGAGGCGGTTCCGGTTATTCGCGCAAGATAGATATTGAAGCCGTAGTTTCTGACTTCCTGAAAAATCATTTTGAGATACCGCGCTCGCTCTTTGAAGCTCGGTCGCATCCGCAGTATCGCCCAAAGAGAGGCGAGCGCGATGGCCGATAGTTGAGCGACGAGAGCCGTGCGCGCGGTCAGATAGTTTGCCGACGCGAGCGATGCCTGAAAAATCAGGTTGAGGAGAGACTGAGAGAATTGAAAGGCGCTCAACCGCGTGATCTGGTTGAGGCCCTGGCAGGCGCTTTGAACCAGCGATTGAAAGGGAAGAAAGAAGGCCACAGGCGCAGCAGACATCAGTATCCATCCGATGTCTTTTTTGAAAAACATTTCGAGAGGGAAAGCGGCGATTAACAGAAACAGGGTCAGCGCCGCTCCCAGCGCGATTCCCACAAGCGCCAGCGCGCCGAGCGCGCGGCTCTCTCCCCGGCTGTCTCGCTCAAGCGCCAGCAGGCGCGCTCCGGCGGGAAACGCGCCGAATTCCAGTACGAGCGCCGAAAGGGTCACTATCGGAAGAGCCAGCGCAAAGATGCCTCTTTCGGCAGGGTCCATCCATCGCAACTGAACGGCGGTGGCAAAGAAGGTCGCGGCCATCGATGCCGTGTGAGCCGAAAAAAGCATCCCGGCCTGGCGCGGAGTCTCGCCGAGTTTGAAGCGCGGCCTTGCGGCAGGAGTCTTCTGCTGATCCTTTGTCGGTGATTCAAAATCCAGTTTCGGTCGGCTCCCGGAAAAAGAAATGCGACTAGGAGACTAACATCAACAGATGGTCGCCGCAATCAGTCGATCCACCGGTCGTACCACAGGCTCAGGTTGAGCAGCGTCCACAGGTGAAAGGAATAATTCACCCGACCGCGCCTGTGCTCATCCATCATCCGGCGGATGAAATCATAATCGAAGAACTCGCGCCGTCGCAGCGCCGAATTCATCAGCCTCTCTTCAACGTAATCGCCCATCCTGTCCAGCATCCATTCGTTTATCGGCGCTCCGAATCCCTGCTTCTTCCTCCTGAGTGCCCAGTCAGGCACAATGCCGCGCAGCGCCCGCTTGAGAATGTATATTGTCTCTCCGTTGCGATACTTCATCCTCCGCGGCA
>CAZPQE010000616.1:0-3554 GCA_964588615.1 uncultured Clostridia bacterium
ACACGAACCGGCCCGAAGAACTTTTCCAGGTCTGGAAAGAATGGCCCCTCCATGCGGAGAGAAACTCTCTGGCTTCACGCGAGGCTGCATTGAGCCAGTTCTCCTGGCGCAAGCACGTCGCCAATCTGATAGAATCGCTGACGAGAGGGGATAGACAGGAAAAAGTAAAAAGGCAAATTGAAAAAGTGGGAGAGCCGATAACAACGACACAGGGACACGGAGACACGCTGACACGCAGACAGAACAGCTAATCTTTCGCCGCGTCGCTCACTCGCCGTGTCGGGCGGGTTTGCGGCCTTCTGTTTTTGCCTTTTACTTTTTACCTTTTTCCTTGTTTCTTATGTGCGGCCTCACAGGTTTCTTAGGACCATTTCCGCCTGAGCGGATTTACGCCATGAACTCGCTGGTCTCGCATCGCGGGCCTGATGATGAGGGCTACTGGATCGACGGTGAAGCAGGCGTCGCGCTCGGACACCGTCGATTGGCCATAATCGATCTTCGACCCGAAGCCCGCCAGCCGATGACCAATGAAGACGGCTCCATACAACTGGTCTTCAACGGAGAGATTTATAATTACCGAGAGCTCCGACGCGAGCTTGAAGAGAAAGGCCACCGGTTTCACAGCCTCAGCGATACCGAGACGATCATCCACCTCTATGAGGAAGAAGGGTACGATTCCATCAAACGACTCAACGGCATCTTCGCCATCGCGCTGTGGGACGCGCGCGCGCGAAGACTGCTCCTGGCCCGCGATCACCTGGGAATCAAACCGCTCTATTACTCTGAGTTGAAAGACGGCATCGCCTTCGCCTCCGAGCTCAAATCGCTTCTGGTGTTCCCGGAAATCTCCCGCGAACTCGACCCGCAGGCCATTCATCAACACCTGAGCTATATCTGGTCGACCGCGCCGCACACCATGCTCCGCAGCGTCAAAAAGCTTGAGCCGGGCTATTACATAGTCGCCGGTCAGGACGGGATCATAAGCCACGAATCTTTCTACGACCTGCCTTATGACGGCTCGCGCACAAACGGCGCTCCTGCCGAGCATCAGGAGCGAATACGGGAACTGGTGGCTCAGGCGGTCAGCCGACAAATGGTGAGCGATGTTCCTGTCGGCGCGTTTCTTTCAGGGGGGCTGGATTCAAGCTCCGTCGTGGCGATGATGCGGCGAGCGACCTCCGACAGGATTCGCTGTTATTCGATAGGCTTCGGAGACGATGACCGGCCCGATGCGAACCCGCTCGATCTGCCCTTTGCGCGAATCGTGGCCTCACGTTTCGATCTCGATCTGAAAGAAGTTCACGTCAGGCCCGATATCGTCGATTTCACCGAGCAGATGGTTTATCTCCTCGACGAGCCGCAGGCCGATCCTGCCTGCATAAACGTCTACCTGATCTGTCAGCAGGCGCGGGAGGACGGATACAAGGTATTGCTTTCGGGCGCGGGCGGCGACGATATTTTTTCAGGCTATCGCAGGCACGTGGCGCTTCATCTTGAGCGATACTGGGGCTGGCTGCCTGCTGCGGGGCGAAAACTTTTGGCCCGCAGCGTGAAGGGAATGAGCGTTTCGACGACGTTGAGCCGTCGCGTTCAAAAGAATTTCGTCTTCGCCGATCAATCGCCGGAAGACAGGTTGATGGCTTACTTTCTGTGGACTACCGATGAGTCGCTGCGCGGGCTTTATAACGGGGATTTGAAAAAGGAGCTTGCCGACTATGACACGCTCGATCCTCTGCGCCGCACGCTTGCCCGCATACCGCGCGAGCGTGATCGGCTCAATCGGATGCTCTACCTCGAAGCCAAGCATTTTCTCCCGGATCACAACCTCAACTACACCGACAAAATGAGCATGGCTCATGGGGTGGAAGTGCGCGTGCCGCTGCTCGATCTCGATCTGGTGGATTATGCCGTTCATCTGCCTCCGCGAGAAAAACAGCAGGGAACGAGGCTCAAGGCCGCTTTCAAGGATGCGATGCGCCCGCTGTTGCCGGAGGCGATTTTGAAACGAAGCAAGACCGGGTTCGGAGCGCCGCTGCGAAGATGGATACGCGAAGAGTTGAGAGAAATGGTTCGTGACGTGCTCTCCGAGCGCAGCCTCTCCGAGCGCGGATTGTTCGACCCGAATGCGGTTCAACAACTCATACTGAGCAATGAGCGGATGGAAATCGATGCCTCTTACATGATCTTTTCTCTGATGTGCATCGAGATGTGGATGCGCAACTTCGTTGATCGGAAAGTCGGAGCGCCGGTCATCTGACAACCAACTTTTATGAATGCTCAAACACTGGCAAAATCCCTGGCAGTGCTGAGAAAGCTGCCGCTGATCGGACGCTCGCTGCGATGGTTGATTCGCCGGTACAGGGAAGGATCGGTGACGAGGATTCAGGCCGGTGCGGCCAGAGGAATCCGATGGAGGCGATATCATCGATATGACCCCGGAACCTGGCTTGGGACACATGAACCCCAGGTTCAACAGGCGCTCGTCAGGCTCCTCAAGGGCGGAGACGTTTTTTATGACATAGGCGCAAACACGGGCTTCTTCAGCATCCTGTCGGCCAGCATCGTTGGAGCCAATGGTCAGGTGATAGCATTCGAGCCGCATCCTCTCAATATCGAAAGCATAAAAGCGCAGATAGAGGTGAACGAATTTAAGAATATATCCGTCGTTCCTAACGCGGTTTCGTCTCAGAACGGCGCCGTCAGGTTTTTCGCAAGCGATAACCTGTCGCAAGGGCGCCTCGGAGTTTCTCGCTCCGGCGATGAAGCTATGGAAGTTGAAGCAATGACTCTCGATCAGGCGGTCGATATGTATGCGCCGCCGTCCCATATCAAAGTAGACATAGAAGGCGGAGGCGCAGACCTGGTTCTTGGCGCTCGAAAGGCGACAGAAATATACAAACCCGTGTGGATAATCGAGGTTCATGACCGGGAGGAGGAAAGGGCGTTCAAAGAGCTTCTGCTTCCTCTCGGGTATCACTTCGAGTCGCTCGATCAAAGAATGATCGATCCCGACGGAGGTTTGCCCGAACATGTCATCGCTGTCTGTGACAGCAAGCGGCAACAGCCCTGACCAGGCAAGTGTCTCAATCTCTGTAATCCCATGCGACAGGTTCTTCAGCAAATCGATTCAGGCAAAACCATCTCGCGCGAAGTTCCAGCGCCTCTCTGCGCGCCGGGCGAAGCGCTGATCGCAAATCACGCTTCGCTCGTTTCCGCCGGAACAGAAAAGATGGTCCTAGACCTTGCGCGCAAGTCTCTGCTGGGAAAAGCGCGCGAGCGGCCCGATCAGGTTCGCCGCGTTCTCGAAAAACTCCGTCGTGAAGGCGTGATTGAAACCATCCGCCAGGTTCGCGCAAAACTCGCTGACCCTATAGCTCTCGGTTATTCGTCCGCTGGCGTCGTTATCGAAGTCGGGCGCGATGTTCGCCTGTTTCGGCCCGGCGACCGCGTGGCTTCAAACGGCCCTCACGCCGGAGTCGTCGCCGTCCCTCAAAACCTCGTCGCCCGCATCCCTGATGGCGTTCCCTTCGAAGAAGCCTGCTACGGCGTGGTCT
>CAZPQE010000617.1:0-1593 GCA_964588615.1 uncultured Clostridia bacterium
ACCTTGTCGCGCGGAAAACTCTCTTTGTCCAGAAGCAGCACCCGATGCCCGGATGAAGCCAGATGAATCGCAGCCGTCGCGCCCGCCGGTCCCGCCCCGACTATGGCCGCGTCCCAGAGTTGATTTGTGATCGCTGAAAGGGCGTGTTCCATCTCGCGGGAGGATTCTAAAAGGTAAAAGATAAAAGGTAAAACGAAACCTGAGAGTTGACTGCCTGATGCGTGATGGCAACCTCGCTTTACGTTTTCACAGCTTCTTCTCGCTTCTCAGTTTGGCAATGGCTTCGCGGACGGCGGCGGCGTTGCTGGCGTTGGGTTCGGCCCGGAGGAAGCTCTCAAACTCGCGGGCGGCGGCTTCCCGGTTGCCCCGGCTTTCGAAGATGCGGGCGCGCTGGAGATAAACCTCGCTCAGTCGCCTCCCGCTCAATTCGAAAGCGCGGTTGAGTTCCTTTTCGGCCTCGAACAGATCGACCGCGCGTTGTTTTTCATTGCCGCGAAAGCCGATCTCGATGAGCGCAAGCCCGCGATGAAAATGCGCCCCGGCGTGGTTGGCGTTCAAGGCCAGCGCCTGACGGAAAGCGTACTCGGCGACGAGGAATTTCTTCTGCTTGATCATCACCAGACCGAACAGGTAGTAGACTCCTCCTTCGCGGTCGTTTAACAGGCGGGCGCGTTCGAGCGACTGGATCGCCTCGTCATACCTGCCCACTCGATAGAGTTCGTTTCCGAGCGCGAGATGAGCGTGAAAGTAATCATTGAATTCGGCCAGCGCCTCGCGCAGCAAAACGATGGCTTCTTCTGATTTTCCTTCGCGCGAGCGGGCAAGGGCTTTTTCGTAAGAGGCGCGAGCTCCTGGCGGCACATCCTGAGCGAAGTTGGTGCCGGGCGACCCCTGGCGCGAACTGGTTTTCGGAGAGATTATAACCTCGACGTTGATGACTTCCTGAAAGCGCGCGCTGGGGGCGTTGTTGAACCGGACGGTCTGCACTTTGGGTTCATATCCGGTCATAGTGACTTCTATTTCATACTCTCCGGCGACGAGGTTGGGGAAAGCGAAATCGCCGTCGCCGCGAGTCACCGTCTGACCGAGAAGGGGGCCGCCGCTGGCGCGAAGTTCGACTATTGCGTCATTGACGGTGGCATTGGTAGTGGAGCGAACTTTTCCGCGAATGACATTGATGTTCTGCGCTGAGGCAAAAGCCTGGGAAAGCAGCGACAAAATGAGCGCGGGCAGGATAAATTTCACCTTCATAGGCCCCTCCATACTCCTCGGAACGGGCCGAATTATATCGCAAAATAGAGCAGCCATCAGCAAGTTTCACCGGCGCGGCTTGAGGCAGCGCGGGTCTGCGGGTAGCATGCGAGGCATAATGAACGCGATAGACCCGATTGCCTTTTGCCCCAAATGCGGCGCCCGCGCCGAAGACGGAAACTTCTGCAAGGACTGCGGCACGAATCTGGCCGCAGTCTCGAAGGCGCTTTCAGACCCCAACCGCACGCGCAGGCTCCCGTCTGCGCGCGGCGGCGGGGCGACCCTCGGAGTGTTTCATTCGGCGACCGTCTCCAATGAACGCCGCTCGCTCGACGGCCACAA
>CAZPQE010000617.1:1603-3542 GCA_964588615.1 uncultured Clostridia bacterium
CACAATGCGGTGGCGATGTTCGGCAACGCGGCCATCGATCTGACAGGCGCTGATCTGCCTGCAGGAGAGACGCGGATCAACGTCTACACCGTGTTTGGCAGCGCGGATATACTGGTGCTCAACGACGTGGGCATTCGCGTCACGGGAGTGACGATGCTTGCCGGACTCAAGGTGCGCGGCAAAGATGCTTTTCACGGTTTGTTCAACACCCAGGAATATCGCTCGCCCAACTATGAGCAGGCCGAGCGCCGCCTGCACATCGATGTGGTGACTATTTTCGGAGAAGCGAAGATCAGGAGATAGCGAGGCGCGGGACGATTGCTTCAGTCGTAGTTCTTCAACCGCCGATGAATGACATCGTGCGCGACGGCTGGATGAAATCAGGCTCGTTGATGCGATGGCCCGCCTCTTTCTTCCAGACCGTTTCGATCATAAACTCGGCTATCTGCTCACGCGTGTCTCCGCGTCGAATGCGATCACGGATGTTGTAGTCGATCATGGAAAACAAACATGTCCGCAGATTGCCGTCGGCAGTCAGCCGCAGCCGCGAGCACTCGCCGCAGAAAGCCATCGTCACCGGAGCGATGATGCCTATCTCGCCCGGCGCTCCGTCCTCGAAAACATATCTCAAGGCCGTCTCGCTCGGCGTGTCGCGTTTGACGGGAACGATTCTGTGCCGCTCTTCTATGCGCTGCAAAATCTCGCGCCCGCCGACCAGAATGCTTCTGTTCCACTGATGCCCGTTGTCCAGAGGCATATACTCGATGAACCTGATCGAAACGCCGGTCTTCCGGGCGAAGTCGGCAAAGTCCGCGACCTCGTTGTCATTGATCCCGCGAATCACCACGCAGTTGATTTTGGGCGCAGGAAAGCCCGCTTTCATCACCGCATCGATACCGTCGAGCACGGATTGAAGCTCATCGCGTCGGGTGATCTGCTCGAAGACTTCGCGCTTGAGCGAATCGCAACTGATGGTGATGCGAGTAAGTCCCGCCGCGCGCAAAGCAGAGGCGCGCTCTCGCAGCCCGTGCGCGTTTGTGGTCAGAGCGAGGTCTCGCACGCCGGGGATAGCAGCGAGTTTTTCGATCAAAAATTCGATGTCTCGGCGCACCAGAGGCTCGCCTCCGGTGAGGCGCAGTTTTTCGACGCCGAGCCTCGCAGCCACTTCAGCGATAAGGATGATTTCTTCGTAGGTGAGAAGTTCCTGTCGCCGCTTCCACACGATGTCTTCGTCGGGGATGCAATAGAAGCATCGAAAATTGCAGCGGTCGGTCACCGATATGCGCAGGTCGCGGATCGAGCGGTTGAATTTGTCTTTGAGAATTCCTTCCGACATCGGCTTGATCTTAACAACCTGCTACATCTGATAGCAAGTATGCGGTCAGAGATGCATCTTCGCTCTTTACAACCCCGGCGTCTGTCGTCTTGAGAATTCCTTCCTCTCCTGCTATCAACAACGGGGAGGAAAATGTTGAACATTCCGGCTTACCTCGAACGAATCAATTACAGCGGCCCGCTCAATCCGGGTCTCGATACGCTCCGTCGCCTCCACCGCGCTCACATGCTGGCGGTTCCCTTTGAAAACCTCGACATCCATCTCGGACGCGAGATAGTTCTCGATGATGCCGCCCTTTTCCGCAAAATAGTCGAGCGGCGGCGCGGAGGCTTCTGCTACGAACTCAACGGGCTGTTTGCCGCCCTGCTCCGCGCTCTCAATTTCGATGTGGTCAAAATCTCCGCCGGGGTCGCCTGCGAAGACGGAGGCTTCGACCCGGACTTCGATCACATGGCCCTGATCGTGCAACTCGAAGAGAGATGGCTCGCCGATGTCGGATTCGGCGATTCGTTCCTCGAACCGCTTCGCTTCGATGAGCGCGGCGAGCAGACACAGGACGGCGAAGGGTTCCGCATCGAAGAAGACGAAGACCGCTTCATCTTT
>CAZPQE010000618.1:0-3526 GCA_964588615.1 uncultured Clostridia bacterium
CCTGGCCTATCAGCTCACGGATCTCGCGTCCACGCGCGCCCTGAGCGCGCGGGATCGCGGCCCGGCTCGATTATGTAATCGGGAAGCACGGAGAGCAGTTCTCTCTTAAGCGAAGGGGGGTAGGTGAAATCCGATTGCAGACCGGGCGTGAGCATCCCTGTCACCATCGCGCCGTTGAGAGGTTCAGGCGGATAAGCGGTCGGGACGTTGACGACGATGGAGCAGCCTTCCCGCTCTGAAAGAAAATCCCACACGTGGAGGGTCTGAATGTCGCGTCCGCTCATCGCGCGCACGGAGTAGGATCGCGGGTACTTGATGAATGGAGAGAAGACTCCGTGCATGCCTTCGCTCGTACCCGTAGTGCAACTGGCCCAGCCGGGAAAGCTGTTGGGCAGGATGGTGGAGCGAAGCGGAGATGCGCAGCCTTCGCGCATCAGGCGAGCCAGAGCGGGCAACTGCCCCGCCTCGATCATCGGCGTGATTATGTCGAAGGTCGCGCCGTCGAGTCCTATGATTACAGTCTTCATCTCAGGTGTTCAGGCGATGGAAGGCGCGGCGATATTTTCGTCTTCAAACTCGTCTCCGGTCGGGATGAGTTCCATTTCTTCGAGTCTGGCCAGTATCCGCATCGCGCTCTGTTCGGGAGTTTCACTGTCGGTCTCGACAATGACTTCGGGCGAGAGCGGTTCTTCATAGGGGTCATCGATTCCGGTGAAGTGTTTTATCTCTCCGGCCATGGCTTTTTTGTAGAGGCCCTTGACATCGCGGTCGGCCAGAACGCTGACAGGGCATTTGACATAGACTTCTATGAAATCGCCGATCATCTGCCGGACTTCCTCGCGCACTTCGCGGTAAGGGGAGATGGCTGCGGCGATGGCCACGACATCGTTGCGCGCCAGCAGGTGGCAGACGAAACCTATCCGTCGGATGTTGGTGTCGCGGTCTTCTTTAGAAAAGCCCAGACCTTTTGAGAGGTTGGTGCGGATGAGGTCGCCGTCGAGGACTTCGACTTTGTGGCCGCGCTCTCGGAGTTCATCTTCGAGGATTCGCGCGAGCGTGGTCTTGCCCGCGCCCGAAAGTCCTGTAAACCAGAGTGTGAATCCTTTTGTGTTCATTCCATTCCCTCAAAAAATGTGCAATCGGCTGCCATCCTGCTGATGGCCTGCATTTTCATGCTTTCAGGTTGTCAACAGTCTGGCCGACGGTTGTAGATCTAAAAAATGCCGGTCCGCTTGTCCAGTGAGGCCGCCATTTATGCAAGAAGGGAATATACACGACCATCGGCGGTTGGGAAAAGCGGAGCAAAGAAATGACCGCGAGTTTCATCAACGGTAATGATTTTTCGGAGGCGGCTGCCTGATGCGGGCGAAAGAGACAGCGCAAAGCGCCGATGGGCTTGACACTCAGGCTCGCGGAAGTTAATAATGCGGCGCTCTTTTAGCGCAATCTTCAAAGTGTAAATCGCCCGGTTTCACAACCCGAATCGAAAAGGGGAACCGACACGCATGGAGACAAAACAGGCTGATAAAGCGAGCGTCCGAAAGGCGACGTTCGGTGGATTATTCCGCGTAAAATCGCTCGACAAAATCCTCTCCGACGCCGAAGAACCTGAACATCAACTCAAGCGCGCCCTCGGACCCGTTCAACTCACGCTCTTCGGAATAGGCGCGATCATTGGCGCGGGCATATTCGCTACCGTGGGGACGGCGGCAGCGGGCGATGCGTCGCGCCCCGGCGCTGGCCCCGCGCTGATGGTCTCCTTCATCATCACTGCGGTCGTGTGCGGATTCACCGCGCTCTGCTATGCCGAGTTCGCTTCGATGGTTCCCATATCAGGCTCGGCTTACACATATTCCTACGCGACTCTTGGCGAAGTAGTGGCGTGGGTGATCGGCTGGGATTTGATTATCGAGTACGCCGTCGGCAATATCGCGGTGGCCATAAGCTGGGCCAATTACTTCAAGACCCTGCTTGCGGGAATTCACATCAAGTGGCTGGGCATCGAAGGCATACACATCCCGGACTGGCTTTCGATGGATTATCGCACGGCGCAGAAAGTGCCCGGCGTCCTCGAAAACGCTCCTCACCTCTTCGGCGTCCCAATAGTGTTCAACCTGGTGGCGGTCGGCATCGTCTTTTTCATCACAGTACTTCTCATCTGGGGCATTCGAGAAAGCTCGCGGTTCAACGCCGTGATGGTCGGCATCAAGATAGTCGTTCTGACCTTCTTCATCATCGTGGGATTCACCTACGTGCAGCCGTCGAACTGGGTTCCGTTTTCGCCCAACGGATTCATAGGCATCAGCACAGGAGCCGCGATAGTCTTTTTCGCCTACATAGGATTCGACGCCGTTTCGACCGTAGCCGAAGAAACCAGAAACCCGCAGCGCAATCTGCCGATAGGAATAATCGCATCGCTGATCATCTGCACAATTTTTTATGCTGTCGTTTCAGCCGTTTTCACCGGATTGATTTCCTATAACGACCTGACCACAAAGCTTGCGACCGAACAGGCCGAACCCCTCACCATGGCTTTGCAACATGCAGGAGAAGCATTCGGAGTGAACCTCGGATGGGCAGTCGGGTTTGTGGCCTTCGGCTCGGTCATCGCGCACACTGCCGTCCTTCTGGTGTTTCAACTCGGCCAGCCGAGGATATTCTTCTCGATGGCCCGCGACGGACTGCTTCCCAAAGCATTTTATAAAGTACATACCAAGTATCGAACTCCGCACATCTCGACTATTCTGACAGGCGTGTTCGTCGCGGTGTTCGCGGCTTTTGCCAGCATAGACGAGATGGTCGACCTGACAAACATCGGGACGCTGTTTGCCTTCATACTGGTGTGCGCGGGGATAATCATTTTGCGGGTGAAAGAGCCAAATCGAGAGCGCCCATTCAAAGTTCCGGGAGGGGTGATCGTTGCTACGCTCGGAATAGCTGCGTGCCTGTACTTGATCTATTTTCTTCCGCCGACTTCCTGGCTGCGGTTTGCAGCGTGGCTCAATCTTGGGTTCGTCATTTATGTCGCCTACGGTTCGATGAACAGTCGTTTGACGGGCCGCGAGCAGGCGGACGATGTGGCGGCTCTCGAAACGAGGACGGCTTACACAGGCGCGTGGCTGGGGGTGATCGGAACCGCGCTGCTTCTGCTGATGCGAGCCTTAGACGTTGTGGCCGTTTCTAAACAGTGGATCATAGCGATCAGAGATGCCGAAGCAAACAATGCAAAAATCGAACAACTCTTGAAAATCGAGCCATGGCTCAAAGCCCTTTCTGATCCCGACGGTTCTGCACTGGCCGGCATAGGCATGTCGGCGGCCTGGCTCGAAAAGTCATGGTTTTTGATCGTGCCTCTTGCGCTCAACCTGCTGGTGCTTTGTCCGATAGTGATGCGACGGGCGATGAAGGCCAAAGGCAGGCACGACTCAGGCGTAAGCCTTGCCATAGCAGTCGTTCTGGCCGTTCTGATCCTCGGCTACCTCGCGCTGGTCTTAACCCGCGCGACAGCCTGAGTGCAAGTGCATGT
>CAZPQE010000619.1:0-3517 GCA_964588615.1 uncultured Clostridia bacterium
GCGCCGCTTCCAGTGGAACAGGCGATCAGTTTGCCATCAGGCGACCAGGCAGGGATTTTGAAATAATCCTTCATCGGGCGCGTGGCGAGTTTGCGCTGATTCCCGCCATCCGAGTCTGCAACCATCAGCGCGCTTTCATCGCCCGAATAACGGACGAAAGCCATGCGATTGCCATCGGGAGACAGTGTGATATTTGAATCGACCTCGTCGAGGAGCTTCGACGGCACTCCTCCAAGCGCAGGCATTCGATAAAGCGCGCGCGCCGCGCCGTTGATTTCCGTCCGCACAAAGTTGATATGATTCCCGTCGAGCGAGAAGGTCAATCCCTGATAGGCGACATCTGCTGGCGGGATGATTTGTTGAGCCGAGGGGGCGGCGACCTGTCGAAGCCGGAGGCTCTCGCGTCCGGCTTCGCGCACCGCGTAGACGATATGCCTTCCATCAGGCGATATGGCTGCGCTGCCTATAGTGCCGGTGCGCGTCAGGAGAGTCACTTCCATATTGGCGATTGTTTCAGTCGAAGCAGGCTCGACGATCCTGTAAATCCAGATGGCTATGCCTGCCGTCGCGATTATGATCAGAGCCAGCGCGAGCGCGGTGATTTTTTTGTGACGTTTCAGTGAGGCTGTTATCGACCCGCCTGCGCGCGTGGATACGGATGCAGCAGGACTACCCGCGCCGGTGACTGCAAAATCAGGTTCTGCGATATGCTTATCTTCGCCCTGCTCGAATCTCTTTTCCGCGATGATGCCCGGCTGCCCGTTTGGTTTAGGTAAGACCTCATCCGACGGCACGAGTTTCATCTCGGCGACGAAGCGATAGCCGATTCCGGGGATGGTGACGATGTACCGGCTTTCCTCTCGGCGGTCGCCGAGAGCCTTTCTCAAAGCGGAAATATTCTGACTGAGGTTGTTTTCTTCGACCACCACATCGGGCCAGACCTTTTGCATCAGGTCATCTTTTTCGAGCGTCCTGCCGCTGTGCTGAACAAGCAGCAACAGGGTGTCGAACACCTTCGGAGCCAGCGCCACCATCTCCCCGTCGCGCAGCAGGCGGCGCTTCACAGGGTCTATACGAAACGGCCCGAATTCGTAAAGGTGCTTTTCCTGGTTCGACATAGCGGTCTTCAGAAACTTCTTCAGAAAAATTCAGCCGGTTGCTAAATACTTTCACACGGCTCCTCAAGTACGGTTGACAGCGCAATGAGCCGGTGAGCCGTCACATGGGTTCGAAAATCGCAAGACCGGCTCATGATAGCTCAGGATATTTGACCTGAGCAATTATCAAGGAGGAAACGATGAATACAGTAACCACACCCATTTCGGAACTGGAGGGTTTGAAGGTGAGGCTGAAGGCCACCTGGATGTCGGGCGATTTCGACAGGATCGCACGGATCCTCGCTGAGGGTGCCGAGGAGTTCATCGCCCGCTTGCAGCTTACATACGGCGCGCGAGTGCTTGATGTAGCCTGCGGATCAGGAAACCTGTCGCTCCCGGCTGCGCGCGCGGGCGCAATCGTTACGGGAGTCGATATTGCGACGAGCCTGCTCGAAACGGCGCGCGAGCGAGCGCAGGCCGAAGGCGTCAGAGCCCAATTCGACGAGGGCGATGCCGAAGCTCTGCCTTATCCGAATGCCGCGTTCGACGAAGTGGTTTCAATGTTCGGCGCGATGTTCGCCCCGCAACCTGATCTCGTCGCCTCTGAACTGGCGCGCGTTTGCCGACCGGGCGGGCGCGTTGCGATGGCCAACTGGACTCCGGAAGGTTTCATCGGCCAGATGTTCAAAATCACCGGCCAGCATGTGCCGCCGCCACCGATGCCTTCGCCCTTGCTTTGGGGCGATGAAGCGACGGCGCGAGAACGCCTCAGCGACGGGTTCACCAATCTGCAATTCACTCGGCGCAATCTCCGCATGGATGTTCTGATGATGCCGTCGGAAGCCGTCGAGTACTTCCGCGCGTGGTACGGTCCCACTCAGCGCGCTTTTGCGTCTTTGGATGGATCGGGGCAGTCCAACTTGCGCCGCGATCTGGAGCAGCTTTGGATAAAACACAACTGCGCCACAGACGGCACAACGAGCATCGTCGCCGAGTATCTGGAAGTCATCGCCACGCGCGACTGATCATCAATCGCTGAAATTTCAGGTGTGCCCGCGCAGGGTCACATTAAGACCATAACCATTTTTGACTGAAAACAGGAGAAACGAATTATGGAAATGACGCAAACACAATACAGGGTGAAACCGATTTATAGCTATCAGCAAACGCTCGTCGCTTCGCAGAAAGCGAACTGGCGCATAGAAGATATCATCGGCGGAGACAAGCGGCTCGGTTTTACTCAACCTCTGATGCCGGAATCCTTCGCGCGAGTCGAAGAACTCAGCTTTCTCTCGCCCGCCGAAAAGCTGAAGCTGAATCAGATTCGCGGCTTCGATTATCTGTGCAGCTTCGGGCTGGTCGAGGAATTTATTCTGCCCTTCGTTCTCGATCACGCCCGCCCGCAACTGCAGGGAGATGATTATCGAGTGCGGGCCTTTCTCGCGTTCGCCGCCGAAGAGGCCAAACACATATATCTGTTCAAAAAATTCCGCGCCGAGTTCGAAGCTGGATTCGGAACAGAGTGTCTCTTCATCGGCCCGCCCGATGCGATCGCAGAGAAGATTCTCGCCCACGACCCTCTGGCTGTGGCGCTGGTCATACTTCACATCGAATGGATGACTCAACGGCATTACCTGGACTCGATCAAGGATGCGAAGGGTATCGATCCGCAGTTCGAGAGCCTGCTCCGCCATCACTGGATGGAAGAAGCGCAGCACGCCAAACTCGATACTTTGATGGTCGAATCGATGGCCGAAGGGCGCAGCGAGGCGGAGTTGGAAAAGGCTCTGGATGAATATCTGGAGATAGGCGGATTTCTTGACGCGGGTTTTCGCCAGCAGGCCGAATTCAATCTGGAAAACCTCTGTCGCAGCACAGGCCGCGCTCTGACCGAAGACGAACGCGCTGAGTTCATGACCAAACAGCATCAGGCGCTGCGCTGGACTTTTCTCGGCTCAGGCATGACGCACCCGAATTTCCTCACCACGCTGGAAAGACTGTCGCCGCGCCTGCTACAGCGCATTGAAGAAGTCGCGCCGGTCTTTTGCTGAATGGGAAAAAATCGCTACACCGCTGAGAGCGGCAAGCTGATTGGCAGATAAAGGCGTCGTCGGATCGACTGCTCATACTGGCAGACATCCGATGACGCCTCAAACTTCAAGCCGTCAAAAATCGCGCAACTCGCCAAACAACCTGAAACCAGAACCTCACGCCTTGAAAGCCAACAGCCTCCATCCGCAACGCTCGTCTTCGATAATCCTTTCGTTGTATCATAAAGACCGAAATCGGCAAGAGGTGATCGAGCGATGAAATGCCCCATCTGCGATAAGCCTTCAAAGTGGAAAGACAACCCCGACCGCCCGTTCTGCTCCGAGCGTTGTCGCATGATCGATCTGGGCAACTGGGCTTCTGAAGAATAT
>CAZPQE010000620.1:0-3513 GCA_964588615.1 uncultured Clostridia bacterium
GGCACGCCGAGCCGCTCCATCTCGAAAAGAATCTCGACCAGCGGAAGCTCTATTTCAGAGTAGACCGTCTCAAGCTCCTTCTCTTCGATTTTTGCGCGCAGCACGTCCGCGAGATGGAAAGTCAGGTCAGCGGTTTGAAGAGCGAGCGAATCCGTCGCGTCGAATCCTTCGACCGCATCGGCCATATCCAGACCGAGGTATTCGCGGGCTATTTCCGGCATGCGGTAGTTGGCGCGATTGGGGTCGAGCAGATAAGCTGCAAGAAGGGTGTCGTCTTCGACGCCTTCCACACGAATCGCGGGCTTGAAATCAGGAATCGAGCCGTCGGATTTTTTCTCTGAAGACAGGTCGTCGCGCTCGGTGATGTATTTATCGATCAGGGTGAGCGCGCCTTTCCAGTCGTGAATGGATTTGCGGATGATTCCGTTCTCCAGAACTTCTCGCAGAAGGTCGAGCGGATCATGACCGGATTCAAACTTTTCGAAATCGATCAACACTGCGTTCATCTGCGCGGTCGAGACCGCAAGCCCATACAATTTCTCATCGCGCTCGGCTGTGGCTACGGCTATGCGGTCGAGCGACCACAGAGAGCGAATGAAGGATTTTAACTCTGCGCCTGTGGTGATGCGCTGATACTTGGCTTTGCCCGGTCGTCGAGCGGCCACTGTCGCCACCGAGTCGGGGCTGGCCGCGTCTGCAAACTCGCGGGTGAGTTGCGCGAATTCCAGTTCCGAAAACAATTCATAAGCGGCTCTTCGATCAGGCTCCTCGTAGCGCAGCGCGTCGAGGTCCAAACTGATAGGCATATCGCAATGGATGCGGGCCAGTTCGCGCGACCGCTTTATCAGATCGACATTCTGCCCAAGGCTTTCGCGGTAGGTCTTGCGCGAGATTTCATCGGCGTGAGCAAGAGCGTTTTCCAGATTATCGAACTGCTGAATTATCTGCTTCGCGCCCTTCTCTCCCACGCCCGGCGCTCCGGGGATGTTGTCTGAAGCGTCGCCCCAGAGCGCCAGCAGATCGACTACCTGATCTGGTCTTACTCCGAGTCTTTCTTCGACCCCCGCAGAGTCGAGCAGTTTCATATCTCCGCTGCGCTCTGTTCTCAGCACCTTCGTGTGATCGGTCACTATCTGGCAGAGGTCTTTGTCGTTTGTCACCACTATGACATCCAACCCGGCGGCTTCAGCTTTGCGCGCCAGAGTGCCGAGTATGTCATCGGCTTCATAGCCGGGCAGGCGTATGACAGGCACGCGCAGAACCTCGCAGACGCGATTGATGTAGGGAAGCTGCGGTTCGAGATCGTCAGGCATCATCGCGCGATTGGCTTTATAGAGATCGTAGGACTCATGACGAAAAGTCGGTTCAGGCGAGTCGAGCGCGATGCCGATATAATCGGGCTTTTCGTGGGCGATCAACCGGCGGAGCATCATCGTGAATCCGTAGATGGCGTTAGTGGCAAGCCCCGAGGAATTCGACAGCCCGCGAATCGCGTAGTAAGCGCGAAAAATCTGCGACATCCCGTCGATGATGTAGAGCCGCTTTCTTTCTTCTTCGGCCATAGATGCTTCATACTACGGGCCGCAAAATTCGAGTGTCAACCGGGCGAGCAAAAATATCCTCTTGACACTATAGTCGGGTACAGGGTGTAGAATCCGATTCGAAAGGATCAGTGACATGGACGGATTGAGGATAGGCGAGCTGGCTAAACAGAGCCGGGTTCATCTTCAAACTATTCGCTATTACGAACGGGAAGGTCTCTTGCCCAAGCCTCGCCGGTCGCCATCGGGCTATCGAATCTTTTCTTCAGAAGATGTGCGGCGGGTGCGGTTTATCAAGCAGGCGCAGGGACTGGGCTTTTCGCTCAACGAGATTAGAGAACTGCTGGCTCTGCGTGTTCATCCCGGCACAACCTGTGCCGAGGTGCGCAAGCGGACGACAGCCAGGATCGCTGATATTGATGAGAAGCAGCAGGCTCTGGCCGCCATGAAAAACGCTCTGGTGCGACTGACCGCAGCCTGCTCCGGGGAGGGAGCCATCAGCGACTGCCCCATACTTGAAAGTCTCGATTCCGAAAAGGAGGTTTTGTCATGAGGAAAAAACGCAAGATCGAAATCTTCAGCGCTGGATGCTCGGTGTGCGAGAAAACCATCGAGTTAGTCAGAAAACTCGCCTGCGAATCCTGCGAGATCATAGTGCTCGATATGCGACAGAAGAATGTGGCAGCGAAAGCCAGAAGGCTTGGCGTGCAGAGCGTCCCGGCGATAGCCATTAACGGAAAGCTCGCGGGCTGCTGCGCGGGGAGAGGCGTGGATGAAAACGTCCTCCGAACTGCCGGCGTCGGTGTGTCGCTGAAACAGGTATGAATCCGTTTGACTACTTCGAAAGCGTTTCGACCTCCATTGAGCAAAGCGCACTCGTGGCGCTGTTTGTGGCTGCGGTAGGCGGCGTTCTCTCGACCAGCGCCTGACCCTGCACGCTTCCTGCGGGCGCAGGGATCGTCGGATATGTCGGGGCGCAGGTCGAAGGCGCGACAGGCGGGCATCGTCGTCGTGGCGCGCTCCTCTCTTTCTCCTTCTTCGGCGGTCTGGTCTTCAGCCTGGTTGCGATAGGCACTACGGCTGCGATTATCGGGCGTCTGCTCACGCAGTGGAGCGCGGCCTGTGCCATCGGCACAGCCGTCTTCTCGCTCGTCGCAGGGCTGGCCGCGATCTTTGGTCCCACGCTGCGCCGTTATGTGCCGGACCCTAAGATCAGCCGGCGCGGCGGCATCGCAGGCGCGTTTTTGTACGGTCTCGGCTACAGTGTGGCAACGGTCACGACATCAGCCGGGCCGCTGCTGTTGCTGCTTACGATAGCTGCCGCAATCGGTCGCCCGATCTACGGAGCCATGCTTTCGCTCTCCTACGCGATCGGACGCGGGTTGCCGTTTCTATTGTTGGGATTGTTCGCCGGGACGATGGGGACCTGGGTTGCGCGCATGGGTCGCGCGCGTCGGATCGCGGAGATAGTGAGCGGCATCGCGCTCGTCGCGCTGGCCGCTTACTTCCTGCGACTCGCGCAAACGCTTCAATAGACATTATCGGGAACATCGCATAGTTGTAAGCGCCATTTGTTATCCTCTCGCGCCTGCTGCGGCAACCGGCAACCCATTCGAGGATAGTCGGCCCCCTACAGAACTTAGGGCAGGTTGCGAATCGGTTTGCCCCGGAAGTAGGAATTCGCGGCTTTGCCGCTTCGATGTGCGGAAAGTCTATGACTTTCCGGCTGCGTCGCCTCCTTTCTTCTGCGGCTGCGCCGCCGCTCTCGCGGGCAATAAAACCCTCTCGGAGGCCGAGCCTCCTGGCGGCGCAGCCGCCAATGAATCTCCGACACCCCGGTGAGTCGAAGACTCCCCGCACATCGAAGTGGCAAAGCCACAACCCTTATCGTTTGGGGTAAATCGAATCGCAAACCGCTCTAAATCGAACCACACAACATTGGCACAAGGTGTGTCGGTAGCCCGACCGTAAG
>CAZPQE010000621.1:0-3508 GCA_964588615.1 uncultured Clostridia bacterium
GTCGAGCAGGGCCGGGAAGTGATCGAGCAGTCGGGCCTGGGATTCGTCGCCGCCACATCGATGAAGGACGCGGCTGAAAAAGTGGTCGCGCTGGCCGGATAAAAAGCGATCAGGCTTTTTGTTTGACCAGCACTTTGTCTATGCGGTGTCGATCCATATCGAGGATTTCGAAATAAATACTGCCCCACTCGAAATGCTCTCCAGTCGTCGGGATTCGCCCCAGGTGCGCCAGTATCATGCCGCCCAGCGTGTAATAGCCGCTCTGTTCTTCTCTGGGGAGTCTTTCCAGTCCGATCAACCGCTTGAATTCGTCTATATCGAGCGAGCCATCGCAGAGCCAAGAACCGTCTTCGCGCCTGATGGCCGGAGATTCTCTGGGCGAGTCGGGCAGGGGGATGTCTCCGACAATCGCTTCCATGATGTCGTGATGGGTTACAAGCCCCTGCGTGCCGCCATGTTCATCGATGACTACGGCAAGATGAGTCCCCCGCTGCTTGAACATCTCAAGAACCCTGAGCGCGGGAGTCGATTCAGGAACGATCAGCGGAAGGCGGATCGCGGATTTCAAGTCGAAGGGCTGTTTGGAGAGGGAAGCTACGAGAAGGTCTTTGGCGCGCGCTATTCCGACCACTTTGTCGAGGCTGCCATCGCAAATCAGGAATCGTGAATGAGGATGCGCGGCGATCGCGGGCAGGATATCTTCAGGCGTGTCCTTGATGTCGAACCAGACGATTTCGCGGCGCGTGGTCATCATCTGGTTGAGGCTGCGGTCTGCCAGCCGAAAAACATTCATCAACAGTTCCTGCTCCGCCTGATGAAATACGCCCGCCTGAGTGCCCTGCTCGATCAACAGTTTTATCTCTTCTTCAGTGACTGGAGGGTCATTTCCCGGACGGACGCCGAAAACCCGCAACACCGATTCGGTGGAAAAAATCAGAACCCGCACTGCCGGAGAGGCCAGGGTCGAAAGCCATCGCATCGGTTTTGCAACCATCGAGGCCACTCTTTCGGGATTGTGAAGGCCCAGTCGCTTGGGAACCAGTTCGCCGAGCACCAGCGAGGCAAAGGAAATAGCTATCACGACCATACTCAGGCCGATGGCTTCGCCGTAAGGCTCAAGCCAGGGAAAACGGCTCAAAGCGGAACTCAGATGAGCGGCTATGGTCGCTCCGCCGAAGGCTCCGGTCAGGATGCCGACGAGTGTGATTCCGATCTGAACCGTAGACAAAAAACGCGAAGGCTCGTTGGCCAGTTTCAGGGCTGCGCGCGCGCCGCTGTCGCCCTGTCCTGCGCGGTGAAGGAGTCGCGCTTTGCGCGCTGATACGATGGCTATCTCGGACATAGCCATCGCCCCGTTGAAGAGTATCAAAAGCAGAATCACTATCGCTTCAGTAGCTATTGCGCCCATCGTCGACCTCCTCTTCGTGCCTGAATAAATCACTTTCATTCTCTCACTCAGTATCGCGCACTTTCGATCCCGATTGGATCAGTCTCATAATACAACCGGGCAATAAATTTTATTTGTCATCTCATCAGCGACGGTGTATGCTGTAGGGCTGCTCAGACAGCAGATTCTTTGACGGTAGAGATCAGAACTGATTAAGGAGGACAACATTATGAGCGCTGCTGGAGCCTGCGCCTCTGTTGCAACCGGAGCGGGCGTACAGGGGTTGTTGCGTGTCCGCTGTGAAATAAACGGGGATGGGAGAGAGTGCCGCATACTCGACCTCAACCCTCGCCGCGCATTTGTCGAAAGCTTCGTCCCGCCGGTCACCGGCTCGAAAGTCAATCTCCAGTTCCGTTTGCCTGACGGCCACAAGGTCTCGGCTGCGGGAGTGGTCTCCTTCCATCAATTCAGGGTCGGATTCGGCGTCGATTTCACTGAACTTTCTTTGCAGGATCGAGAGATCATTAACAGATTCGTCGGCTGATCTAAAAACTCTCTTTTTTCAAACCTCTAACATCGCTACAAAAAAGGGTGGCTCGAAGCCACCCTTTTGCATTCAGTTTGAAAGGAGTGATCAATTGTTTTTTTCGGGCAATGCCTGAACCTGAACATTGTTGTTTATCAACGTCATTCCGGTGACGCGCTGGAGATCGGCCACCGCCTTGTTGTAATCGGTCAGCGTGCGGAGTTCGTTGCCGAGCGCGATCGAAAGATCGGTCTGGCGCTGGAGGACGAAGAAGTTCTGCGAAAGCCCGGCCCGGAATCGCTCTTCTTCACCCTTGAGTTGAGCGGCGGCGGCCAGACGCGAAGCCCGCGCGGCTTCGAATCTCATGCGCGAGGCTTCTACGGCCTGCAATGCGTTGCGCACTTCGATCTGAACGCTCTGAACAAGCTGCCGCTGGCGGGCGTCGAGTTGCTTGGCTTCGGCGAGCGTGCGGCCCAGATTGGCCTCAGCCGTCCGATTGCGCCAGGGAAAAGATATGCTCACCCCGACCTGATAGGTGCGGGAATCCTGGCTGAACAGGTTCTTGAGTGATTTTCCGTAGCCGCCTATGATCTGTCTGTTCACTTCGTTGAGAATTGGATTTCCCTTATCGTCAAGGATGGGATTGCCTGTACGATCCACTTGGGGAGTGGGGCTGCCTGAAAGCCCCGTGTTGCTGTAGATGCCTATGAAATTCAACTGAGGCTTGAGTTGATTCCTGTAGTATTTGATATCGATGTCCTTCTGGTCGCTCTGCAGTTTCAACTGATCGAGTTCAGGTCGATTCTTGAGCGCGAGCGCGGCGGCTTCCTGAAGATTGAACGACAACTGCGACAACTCAGGCTTGTCGGTCGGCTCCAGCACCGCATTCCACAGATTGTCGCCAGGGTCTTTGAGCAGGAGTCCCTTGAGGGCGTTTTCGGCTATGGTGATGTTTTGAAGCGCGATGATCACGTTGCCCTTGTTTTGCTCAAGCTGGGCTTCGGTCGCGCGAAGCTCTATCGGAGCGAGGGTTCCGGCCTCGACCATCTTCTGGTTGTTCTCAAGCTGCTGCTGCGCGAGCCGGACGCTGTAGCGCGCGATCTTTTCGGCATCTATTGCATAAACCAGGTCCCAGTACGATCGCTGAACCGAATTGATCGTCTCGATGACCCGCTGGCGGAACTGGCTGTCTGAAAGATCGAGCGACTTTTTGGCTATCTGAATGCCTCGACGGCTGGAGTCAATCGACAGGTTGCGCATAAGTGGCTGAGTGAAAGTGAAGGTGAGCGAAGAGTTGTACTGCGGGTTGAGTTGCGCGAAGGTCGCGCTTGTGTCTCCGCGCGAGTTGTCGAATTCGATGAGATAGTTTCCGCCCGTCCGCTGAATCTGCTGGCCGGTTGTGAAGTTGTAGTAAAGCGTTTTGTCGTTGACCGAACCTGAAGAGCCGCCGCCGCCGAATGCCGAAGCTGTGGGTCGGATCGCGTTTCGGAATCCCACATCCGCCGTCGATGTCACATCATAAAACCCGTAGAGCGAGAACAGATTGTACTGGGCTATCTGAACGCTTTGCCGGAACTGTTCTATGTCAAGGTTGT
>CAZPQE010000622.1:0-3494 GCA_964588615.1 uncultured Clostridia bacterium
AACAACGCAGGTACAGCGTTTTGAATGTGCGGTCGGCCAAAGAAGTCGCTGCGCTCTGGCTGGAGAAGGCGAGACTTGAAAAAGCCATCAGCTTCGGGTTGCCGGAGGTTGATGATCGTTATCATTTCTGGCGCGTGCCTCTGCTCAATAAAAGCTCCAGCGAAAGAATCGGCGAAGTCGTCATCGACGCGCACACTTCACTCATCCTCGAAACCAAATCGACTTCGACTGAGATACTGGAAGCCCGGCTGCTGGGAAGAAAAGCGGAGCCGACTGCAAAATCAAAACTTCGAAACGGCAATGGGCATGTAATGTCGAGCCTTCGCAATACGATCGCGTCGGGCGATTGCGAGAAAATGATCGAGGATCTCCCTGCCGGAAGCGTCGATCTGGTTTTCACATCCCCTCCCTACTACAACGCCCGCCCCGAGTACACTGACTTTGTGGCTTATGAAGAGTACTTGTTGAAATTAAGAAAGGTCATCCAGGGCGTTCATCGCGTTCTTGCAGACGGGCGGTTTTTCGTCATGAACGTATCGCCCGTTCTTGTGCGCAGAGCCAATCGTAACGAGGCTTCGAGAAGAATCGCTGTTCCGTTCGACGTTCACAGGCTGTTCACTGAAGAAGGCTATGATTTCATAGACGACATTATATGGGAGAAGCCCGAAGGCGCAGGCTGGGCTACGGGCAGAGGCCGGCGTTTTGCCGCAGACAGAAACCCGCTTCAGTACAAGCCTGTCCCCGTCACTGAATACATACTGGTTTATCGAAAGCAAACTGACAAACTGATCGATTGGAACATCCGCGCGCACTCGAAGCCCGAACTCGTCAAAGCTTCGCGCATCGGCAACGACTATGAGAGAACCAATATCTGGCGGATCAAGCCTGCTTATGACAAACGCCATCCGGCAATCTTCCCGGTCGAGCTTGCCGAAAAAGTAATTTCATATTACTCGTTCAAAGAAGATGTGGTGCTCGATCCGTTCGCCGGGATAGGCACTGTAGGAAAAGCAGCGGCAAAACTGGGGCGACGCTTCGTCCTCATCGAGCAGAATCCTGAATATATCGGAGTAATGCGAGAAGAGGCTAAGGAGTGGCTCGGCAAAGATGCCGCTCGCGTATTGATGCTCAACTGATGGTAACGATAATCATTGTTGATCGCATCGGCGCAAACAGTAGTATCTAACGGTTGGCTCAGGAAGTCGGGGGAACGATCATTCAGATGAGCGGAGGTTACTGGCCTCAGCAGGCAGCTCGCGAGCTTGATCGTGGGGTACAAGCACAAACTTGTTGAAATGGATACGGGGCGAGTCGAAAATTTCCTTCGGCTCAAGGTGCAACAAGCGCCGCTGGAGAGTTTCATAGGACAAACCGACAAATGAGCAAATCACCCGAAGAGATTTTCAACGCCTGGCGTGAGTCTGCGCAGTACTGGGAAAAGTACAGCGACACGATCCGTCAAATGTTCGCTCCCGTCACTCGCGCATTGATCGAAGACGGCGCGATCACCAAAGGCCATCGGGTGCTCGATGTGGCGGGCGGCGCTGGCGAGCCTTCGCTTTCGATTGCTGAAGAGATCGCTCCATCAGGGTCAGTCCTCTGCACAGACATCGCTCCTGAAATGGTCGCCGCAGCCGAGCGTCTGTCACAAAAAAGAAACATCAGCAACATCTCTTTTCAAATATGCTCGGCTCAATCGCTCCCCTTCGAAGACCTCTCGTTCGACCGCGTGGTGTGCCGATTCGGGGCTATGTTTTTTCCTGACCCTCTCACAGCCCTCCAGGAAATCCTTCGCGTCACTCGACCTCAAGGACGGATCACCTTCGCCGTGTGGTCAACGCGAGAAGCGAATCCACTTTTCAGCGTCGTCACCGACGCGCTCTCGCGCTACGTCCAGTCTCCGCCCGAACCTCCCGACGCTCCCGGCGCTTTCAGGTTCGCCGAACCCGGTCTGCTCGCTGGCCTGCTCGCTTCTGCCGGAGCGATCAATGTCGAAGAGCGAATGCTCAGTTTCAAAATAGAAGCGCCGCTTTCCTTCGATGAGTTCTGGCCTGTGCGCTCGCAGATGAGCGAATCTCTGCGCGAAAAACTCAGGCAACTCACTGCCGATCAGACTGCCTCGCTCGTCGCCGATATCAGAGAGATGTCCCGCGAGTATTTCCGGGAGGGACGGATGAGTTTCCCTGCCGAGGCGATAATCGCCTGCGGAGAAAAGCCTGTTCGAGGATAAATCGATCTCCACACAGTCCGACCCGATGTGCTATACTTCGGCCCGTTGAGACGAGCTTTCCGGCAAAGGCCGGCCCAGGATTTCATTCATCAGACGAGCTATTGAATATTCGACCCCAGAATGATTGAAAGGAGAACCCCCATGTCTATTCGTTTAGGAGACGACGCTCCGGATTTCACGGCGGAAACCACTGACGGCACGATCAATTTTCACGAATGGATCGGCGACAGCTGGGCCGTCCTCTTTTCTCACCCCAAAGACTTCACCCCGGTCTGCACTACAGAACTGGGTGAAGTAGCGAAACTCAAGCCTGAGTTCGACCGTCGCAACGTCAAGATCATCGGACTGAGCGTTGACCCGCTGGATTCACATCGCGGATGGGTCGGCGATATCGAGGAGACTCAGGGCGCGGCCCTCAACTTCCCGCTAATCGCAGACCCCGACCGCAAGATCTCCGATCTCTACGACATGATCCATCCGTCGGCCAGCGACACCTTCACTGTTCGCTCGGTCTTCATCATCGGGCCGGACAAGAAGGTCAAACTCACAATCACATACCCGGCTTCGACGGGCCGCAACTTCGACGAGATTCTGCGCGTCATCGATTCGCTTCAACTCACCGCGAAGTATCAGGTGGCAACGCCCGTCAATTGGAAGGAAGGCGACGATTGCATCATCGTTCCGGCGCTTTCCGATGAACAGGCCAAAGAAAAATTCCCCGGCGGGTGGACGACGCTCAAGCCCTATCTGCGCATTGTCCCCCAGCCGGGCAAATCGAAGAGCCAGACAAACTGATCAGTAAAAAGCCGGTGCGTCCGCAAAATCGCATCGGCTTTTTTTCCCCATCTGCTTATTTATCTACTTCCCTGCTTTCTCAATCGCACCCATCGAAGCAAGATCGGGCGCAGGGTCACCGAAGATATAATGGCCGAACCACGCGAGGTTGTGATGCATCACGGCCCGCATCGATTTGGGCTTCGTGATCCCGTGACCGTAGCCTTTATAGACGACCATCTCGACCGTCACGCCCCGGTCTTCAAGCCCCTGACGGAGTTCGTAAGCATTCGGGATAGGCACGCGGCGATCAAATTCGCCATGTTGAATCAGGGTCGGCGTCTTCGCCCGCCTGATATAACTCATCGGCGAAGTTTTCTGATAAATCTCAGGGTCATCCGCCGGATCGTCGCCGAGGTAGTTTATTGTGAAGGGCTGGTTCGTAGACACTTTTTTAACAGGCGATTGATAGTGCATACACCACTACCTA
>CAZPQE010000623.1:0-3454 GCA_964588615.1 uncultured Clostridia bacterium
CGAGCCGAATTGTTCATAGACTATGGCATCCGGCCCAGCCGAGGCGGATTTGATATCGAGTCCTTCGTTGCGTATGGCCTGCGCGGTCTGCCGCGTGCGCGTGTCATAAGCAAATAGTGTGACCGCGCCGCTGCGGTCAGAGAGGAAGTAGACTTTGTTTCCGATCCACATCGGATTGAAGTCGTTCGAGTTGTTGCGCGGAATTTCTTCGACTCTCGAATCGGCGAGATTCGCCAGCCATATTTTCGTCGTGCGGCCTCCGCGATAACGCTTCCACTGAGCGAAGGCGGGAGCCAACGGCATGTAAGCGAGTCTGGCCCCATCGGGCGAATAGGAAGCGGCGAATCCCATAGGCAGAGGAACCTGAGTTTCATAACCGCCTTCCGTCGAGATGGTGAAGAACTGAGGCACGCCTACGTTGCTCGCGCGGCCCGTGCGGAAAATTATGCTCTTGCCGTCAGGCGTCCACCCTGCGGCGAAATCGACTCCGGGATGATAGGTCAATCTTCGCGGCACTCCGCCCGACGCGGGGATGACGAAGACATCAGGGTTGCCGTCGTACTGACCGGTGAAAGCTATCTGCGATCCGTCGGGCGAAAATATCGGAGCCGTCTCGATGCCTATGCCGGTAGTCAGCCGCGAGGCTTCGCCGCCCTCGCGAGCGACTATCCAAAGATCGCCTGCGAAATTGAATGCGATGTGAGTGCGGCTCAGAGTCGGGTTCTGAAACAGAAAGGGCTTGTCCGTCTGTCCGGCGGCAGAAGCGGCAAGCGCGAATAAGAGCGAGATGATCAGTATGATTTTTTTCATCGTGTGTCCCTCCAAAACAGGTAGAGCAGGCTGCCAGCCTGCGGATTCCCCAAATCTTCATGCCTTCAGGGCATCAACAGGCTGCCAGCCTGTTGTACATCTTCAAGGCTTTCTCTCCCCGTTGTGATAGTTCGGGTAATCGGGTCGTCGGGTCTTCTGTGGCGGATTCTTTTTGATCTCATCGATCAACCACTCGACGGCCCGTTCAAGCTGCGGGTCGCGGCCTGCGCGCCACGCCTTTGGATCCATCTCAACTTCTATGTCGGGAGCGACGCCGTAGTTTTCTATCTCCCACTTTCCTTCGGGCGAATAGAAAGCGAAGTGCGGGGCAGTGACGCTTCCGCCATCGATCAGCACAGGGTAGCCGCCTATGCCTACAAGCCCGCCCCAGGTGCGCTTGCCCACAAGCGGCCCGATTTTGGCTCGACGAAACATCCACGGCATCAAATCGCCGCCCGATCCGGCATACTCGTTTATGATCATCGCCTTTGGCCCCTGCATCGTTCCGAACGGCGTTCGATAATCGTCCCCATCGCGCACCGCCCAGTAACTCATCAGAGGCTTGCGCAGATAATCGATTATGTAGTCAGCCGCCTGACCTCCGCCGTTGAATCGTTCATCGACGACCGCGCCCTCTTTGTCGAGTTGCGAGAAGTAGTAGCGATTGAAATTCGTGTATCCGCCCTGAGCGGTGTCGGGCAGATAAACATAAGCCAGCCGACCGCCGCTCATCTCCGACACTTTTCGGCGATTGCCTTCTATCCATGCAAGATGACGAAGCCCGCCTTCGCTGGCCACAGGCACGACGGTCACTTCGCGCGAGCCGCTGCCATCCGCGTTCGGCCCTACGCGAATGACTACCTGTTTACCCGCAGTCGCTTCGAAGAATTGATAAACATTGTCTGAAGAAGTGAGCGAGCGCCCGCGCACTGAGAGAAGGTATTCGCCCGTCTTTACATCGACGCCGGGTTGCGTGAGAGGCGCGCGAAGCTGCGGATTCCAGTTTTCGCCATCGTAAATTTTACTGAAGCGATAGCGACCGTTTTCTACTTTGAAATCGCACCCGAGCAATCCGCCCGCGACGAAGTTGGGCCGGGGTACGTCGCCGCCCTGAACATAGAGATGGCCGACGCTCAACTCGCCAAGCATTTCCTGAAAGAGATAACTCAGATCGGCGCGATGCTGAATCGCGTCGAGATAGGGCGCGTACTTTTGGGCAGTGGCCTGCAAGTCCAGCCCGTGAAAATTCGGGGCGTAGAAGAAGTCTCGCTCTATGCGCCACGTCTCGCGGTACATCTGCGCCCATTCGGCGCGCGGGTCTATGTAGACTTCCATCTCGTCGGCTCTTATGCGCCCTTCGCCGGGCTTGATGGGCTGCGCGGTCGATGCGATGAACCAGTTCGGCCCCTGAGCGTAGAGCATCTTCTCGCCGTTGGCCGAAAGATCGAAGCCATTGATGTTGTCAAGCACTTTATCGAACTTGCGCTTTTCCAGATCGAATTTGTGAAGCGTTCCTCCCTGCGCGCCCAGGGCGAATTCTGCGAGGAAGATCGTATTGGCCTTTCCTGCCACAAGCGCGACAAAATTGCGCGCGGGGATGGGAAGCGCGAGTATGCGCTGAGATATGCGATCGAAATCTATGCGCACAGGCTCGGCCTCTTTCTTCTGAGGTCTCGCTCCGGCAGGAGAAGTCTGAGGCGCGGCTTCAGGTTTCTTTTCTTCAGGCTTTTTGTCTTCGGGCTTGTCGGCAGGTTTTTCTTCCGCGACTTTTTCCTCGTCGCTTTCAGGGGCGAGCGGCGAAGGCAGGTCTTTGCGAAGAACAGCGACATAGACGCTGCGCGTCATCCTTCCGCGATGCGGATAGCTCGACATATCGAATCCGAAAACGGCGGGGCCGATGTCCGTGCTTGCGGTGAAGTAAAGATATTTGCCGCTGCGGTCGAACGTAGCCGCGCTCACATCGCTCAAACCGTCCGTCACCTGATGGCTTTTGGCTTCTTCGAGCGAGTAGATGAAAGCCGCGCTGTACCACGATTCGAGGGGCCGCGTGTAAGCTATCCAGCGACTATCGGGCGACCACGAAGGATTGAACCCCGCGCCTCGCTTCGACGCATCGATCCTGACCGGCACGCCCTTTTCTATGTCGATGTACCAGAGGTTCAATCGCTTGTCCGAGTAAGCGATCTTTTTGCTGTCGGGCGACCACACAGGCCCATAGAAAAACGAAGGGGGGTTGCCGAGGTTGATCTTTTTGACTTCGCCAAGCCCTGTTTGTTCGCGCAGGTGAAGTTCATACTCGCCCGACTGATCGGAAAAGTAGGCGATCCATCGCCCGTCTGGAGACCACGACGGGTCTCGCTCGGCTGTGCCTGATGTGGAGGTGATATTGCGCGCGTCGCCTTTTTCGGCAGGCACGGTCAGAATCTCGCCACGGGCCTCGAAGACTGCTCGCGCGCCCGTAGGCGATATGGCGGCGTTGAGTATGCGGTTTGCGACTCTTTCATAACGCGGGCGAACGGTGAGTATATCGCCGCTCACGGAGACGTTGAGTTTTTTCGTTTTGTTCGATTTCAAATCGAACAGGTTTAGCGAGCCGAATTGTTCATAGACTATGGCATCCGGCCCAGCCGAGGCGGATTTGATA
>CAZPQE010000624.1:0-3451 GCA_964588615.1 uncultured Clostridia bacterium
GGAGTAAACGTGAATTCACAGTGAATTCACGGTAAAAAGGGCGATCGGCACGGGGTGCAGTTTTCAAAAGTCGGTCGGAATATCCCCAACACCGAGTGAAGAGTGAAGGGTGAAGGGTGCGTGCCTTTGATTCTTCCTCCACAGCCTGCTCGGCAGGCTGATGCGGGCAGGTCGCAACTTTAATCAGCCGACTTTTGAAAACTGCCCCACGGCTATGCCGAAAGATGAAACCGCATGAAGGACAGCACTTGCCTGATTATTTCACGAGAGGTCTCGCTGTCATCCGACAGGTCGAAAGCGTGCGGAGCCGCTGAGTGGTTGACCAGCCTGAAAGGCAGATTGCAAGCCAGCGCCCTGGGCAGGAAACGATCGATCGTTTCGTTTAAGTGAGGCATTTGATCCCGGCCTGCTCTGACGATGAGCAGAGGAACATTCTTTGGAAGATCATCGACCGATTTTCCCGCGCAAGGATTGGCGAACCCGAACATCGCAGACATCTTGCTTACGCCCCTCGCCCCGTCGAGGTCGAGCAGGTAGCCATAGCACAGCGCCGCGCACTTGAGGTATTCACCCTCCATCAAAAGCCCTAATGCCAGAGGGACATTGCCTGAGCTTGCCCACAGGCCGATCCTGTTTTCATCGATTCCCAATGACGCGGAGTTCTGCCGCAGGTGTTGAAGCAGCGCGGCGGCAGATGATATCGGCTCCCGATTCGCGTAGGTGATCGCTGTCAGGCCCGATGCGGCGATCAATCGCCCCCATGAGACGGACGATCCCATCTCTTTGAATTTGCAGCCGACCTTCGCCTCAAACCCCGGATCAGGATATCCGGCCACGATGATGACCGCAGGCACGCGCGCTTCGCTTTCGACATCAGCGGGATAATAGATGTCCATCATCTCAGCGCCCGTGTCGGATTTCGAGTATTCCACGTCCCGCAGAATCCGCACGGCATCCATGCCGGGCATTTCGTAGACCACCGTTTTCTTCCTGATGTCATCGGCTTCTTCCCTCATCCGTGTTTCTCCTCACCTGCAGGCCAGTTTATCCTATGCCGACTGCCAGCGGCAAAGAAAGCTGCAAGCGATCTGTCCGGTTTGAGAGAGATGTCAAAAAGAAATTCTGTCCATCCTGTCTGATTTTTCTACCAAAATCGGGGGATTGCCCTGCGACGGGAGATTTATATTGAACCATGCGGGCGCATATTGTAGGCTTGGGGCCTGAAAAAAGATCAGCCCCCGCCGCGGCTTGGGAGCCGGGCGGGTTTTTTATTTTTGCGAGGTGAATGAATGAACGCCGAGATGCTCAACCAGCTTCTCACCATGGCCGTCAACAACAAGGCGTCCGACGTACACTTGCAGGTCGGCGAAAATCCACTGCTGCGGATCAACGGCCTTCTGATGCAGGTCAAATATCATCATCTCTCTTCCGAAGAGATGGAGATAATCGTGCGCACGCTGACAGGCGAGGAGCGATTCGCAAGAGAATTCCGAGACCAGAACGAATTCGATGTCTCTTATGAAATACCCGGAGTCGGTCGCTTTCGCGTCAACGTCTATAAACAGCGCGGGCTCTACGGAGCGGTGTTGAGAGTCGTGCCGGTGAACATCAAGAGTTTCGATGAACTCAACCTCCCTCCGGTGATGGCCAAGATAGCCAACCTCCGCCGGGGTCTGGTGCTGGCTTCAGGCGCGACGGGCAACGGGAAATCCACAACCGTTGCCGCCATCATCGAGCACATCAACCGCACCCGCAAGGCGCACATCGTCACCATCGAAGAGCCTATAGAGTTTCTGTTTCAGAACAAAGTCGCCGTCATAAGCCAGCGACAGGTGGGAACCGACACCGACAGCTTCAAGTCCGCGCTGCGGTCGGCCATGCGCCAGGACCCCGATGTCATCTTCGTCGGCGAGATGCGCGACCACGAAACGGTAGACATCGCGCTCAAGGCCGCCGAGACCGGGCATCTGGTCATCTCCACCATTCACACCCCGGACGCGCAGGGAACCATCTCGCGTCTGATAGGTTACTTTCCCGTAGAAGAGCATCATCTGGTTCGCTGCCGACTGGCGCAGAACCTCATGGCAGTGATGAGCTTTCGATTGATGATGAGCACTATCGGCGGGCGAATCCCCGCCGTCGAAGTGATGCTGGTGACGCGCAGCATCGAAGAGTGCATACGCAATCCTGAAAGGACTGCCGAAATACAGGTTCACCTGCAAAAAGGGCGCGAACTCGGCATGCAGAGTTTCGATCAACACCTGGTCGAACTGGTTCAGGCGGGCAAGATCGCGCTCGAAACCGCCCGACTGCATGCGACCAACCCGGCAGACCTCGACCTGATGTTGACTATAGAAGCATAAACCTCATGCAGTCGGTCGACAGGAGCGGACATCGATGAAGAAGGCTGTTTCGATCATCGCTTCGTGCATAGTCGCTCTGAGTCTGTCGGCCTGCCAGAAGAAGAAGGCGGAAGCGGTTCCTCAAAAGTATGTCGGAACCTGGCGGACAGACTTTCGAGGAGACCCGCGCCATCTGGCGCTTCGCGCGGACGGATCTTTCGCCACCTACATCATCAACCCGGAAAACGGAACCGGAGTCGCGCTGGGAACCTGGAGCGTCCGCGATAACAAACTGGTTTTGCATTACGACGGCGAGCCTTCGTGGCTGCACCTGTTCGAAGAGGATGCCCAGGATATAACCGAAGAAAAGCCCGGTGAGTTCACCCTCGTCAATCGCAGCGGAGTGAAGAGGAAGTTCGTCAGAGAACCGGCGCGAGCGCCGGTCAGCCATCGCTTGTGATGACGGAATCGATGAACTCTCCGACCGCGCGAGCCATTTCGTCGAGCCGCCCCTCGAAGAAATGATCCGCGCCTTCGATCACCGCTATCGTGTTTTGCCCGTTCAACTCTGCCGCCAACTTTTCAAGATCGGCGACCGAGCCGAATTCGTCCATCGCGCCCTGAACGAAAAGTTTTGGTTTGTCGCAAACGACCTGCCCGGCCAGATCATATTTCGACACAGGGGCTCCGGCAGCCACCAGAGCGCGAATCCCTCGGTCTTCGCAGCCTGATCTGAGCATCACCCATGCGCCGAACGAAAATCCGGCAATCCATAAATCCGCGTCCGCGTGCTTCTGCTTGATGAACTCTATGGCCGCGCGCAAATCTTCCCGCTCGCCGCGTCCCTGATCGTGGACGCCCTGGCTTTGGCCCGCGCCTCTGAAGTTGAACCTCAGCGTGGCGAATCCGCGTTCGAAGAACGACTTCGCAATCCGGTAAACCACCTTGTTGTGCATCGTGCCGCCAAAGAGCGGATGCGGATGAACGATGATGGCCGCGCGCGTGACCTGCGCGGCAGGCTCTTTGAGAATGGCTTCGATCCTTCCAGCAGGCCCTTCGATAAACAGATTGCCTTTCAAGTCCATGTTCAGTTTTCAGTTGAAAGCCCT
>CAZPQE010000625.1:0-3443 GCA_964588615.1 uncultured Clostridia bacterium
GGTCGAAGCCCTGCCCCGCCATCGCGTAGTAGCCCGCGCCCGATGCGTGATTGATCGTCAGCACTATCTTGGGCACGGTCGCCGTAGCCATCGCTTCGACCAGTCGCGCGCCCGCCCGAATGATGCCCGAATGCTCGGCCTCCGTCCCTACCATGAAACCGGAAACGTCCTGAAGAAACAGCAGCGGAGTTTCATGCCGGTTGCAGGTCTCGATGAAGTAGGCGACTTTTTCAGCCGAGTCGGTGTAGATGATGCCGCCGAATTTCGGCGGAGCCTCGCCCCAGGTGCGAATCAGCCCGCGAGAGTTGACGATTATTCCGACAGGTATGCCGCAGATGCGCGCGTAGCCGGTTATCATCTCCTTCGCATACTGGGCCTGAAACTCGTCGAACGTGTCTCGATCCAACAGGCAATCGAGCAGTGCGCGCATATCGTAAGGGTGGCGATGGTCTGCCGGGACTATATCGTAAATATCGGTCGCGGGCCGCGCGCTGGCGACCTCTTCTCTGATCTGCACTCTGAAGGGATGAGGCGCGGGAAGTTCGACGATGAACTCCCGCAGTTTTTCGATGCACTCCTCATCATTCTTCGCCAGGTAATGAGCCACCCCTGAGATCGCGTTGTGAGTCGAAGCGCCGCCCAGAGTCTCGCCATCGACGGTCGCTCCGGTAGCCCCCTTGACCAGATTAGGCCCGCCCAGTCCCATAAACGAAGTGCCCTCGACCATGATTATCAGGTCGGAGAGCGCGGGCAGGTACGCGCCTCCCGCGACGCACAATCCCATCACCGCCGCCAGTTGCGGGACTTTCAGATAGCGGCGCATAACCGAGTTGTAGAAAAAGATTCTTCCGCCGCCATACTGACCGGGAAACACTTCGCTTTGATAGGGCAGGTTCACGCCCGCCGAATCGACCAGATAGACGATGGGGACGCGGCAGCGCATTGCGGCTTCCTGCGCGCGGAGTATTTTCCTGACCGTCTCGGGCCACCACGAACCTGCTTTGACGGTCGAATCATTGGCGACGACAATGGCTTCGCGCCCGGCTATTCGGCCAAGCCCGGTGATGACTCCGGCTGCCGGGGCCTGATCGTCATATTTATCATAGGCCACGAGGAGGCCGATTTCCTGAAAGTAATCATCGCAGTCGAAGAGCAGATGGATGCGCTCGCGCGCAGTGAGCTTGCCGCGTTTATGCTCGCGCTCGATTCGGTCAGGCCCGCCGCCCTCAAGAAGTTGCTCCTCAATGGCTCTCAGATCGCTGACCAGTTTTTCGAAGTGCTGCCTGTTTGCAGATGCGATGGTTTCCATAGGCGTAAACGAGACAGCAAGGATAACAACGCTGAATGCAAAAGGCAAAACCACATGCCCGAGGATCAGAGTTGCCGAGCGTTTTCAATCATGACAACATGCGCGCTGATGAATTCACCGCGAGGTTCTCAATTGCTCTCCACAAAAAAGCTCAAGCTCCTGCTCATCCTTCTGGCTTTCGCGCTCGGCTCTTTTGCCGCAACTCGGCAGACCAGCGCGCAGCAACCGCTCGATCCTGCCGCGTGGGGATCGAATCACGTCGGCAAACCCGTGCCCGAATACGTTCACGGCGACGAATGCCTGTTCTGCCATCGCAATGACATAGGTCAGAGTTGGCAGAAGAACGCTCACGGCATGACCATTCGCCAACACGAAGACGCGCCCGATCTCAAACCGCTGCTCCAGTCGGCGGAGCTAAAATCAGTAGCTTCGCAGGTGGAATACTTCCTGGGCAGTCGTCATCGCGCGCGGTTTCTCAGGAAAGAGGGCTATGGAAAATTCGCTCTGCTCTCGACGCAGGTCGAAATTGGAGCCGTCGGCAGGGCGGTCAAGTGGATCGCGGCGGAAAATCCCGCGTGGGACAAGACCAGGTTCGCCGACCGCTGCGCCGGGTGTCATGCGACGGCAGTCGATGCGCAGACCAGAGAGTTTTCGGCCTTCGGTCTCGACTGCTACACCTGTCACGGAGACGTCGATCTTCAGCACACCGGCAACACGCAGTTGATATTGCTGTCGAAGAAGAGGAAGGACGACGCGCGGGTTATCACATCTGTCTGCGCGCAATGCCATCTGCGCGGCGGGAAATCGAAATCGACGGGGCTGCCTTACGCAAACAACTTCGTGGCCGGCGACAACCTGTTTCAGGACTATCAGGTCGACTGGTCGCGGGCTGATGATGAAACTCTCAACGCTGGCGACCGTCACATATTCAGAAACGTGCGCGATGTGGTTTTGCACGGCAGGCAGACGACTTGTTTGAACTGTCACTCGGTGCATGCCAGTTCGAGTCAGAAGCACCGGCGATTGCTCAGAGACGCGACCTGCGTGGATTGTCATCAGAGGGAAGGGCCTTTGAAGAACCTCAAGCCCTACACTGTGCAGAGCGCGTTGTGCGAATATTGAGGCGCGTCCGCAGAAGTTCGGGGAGCAGTCAAACGTAACAGGTTTGTGTGTAAGCTCCCGCAGTCGGGCCGCGGACATTGAGGATTATCGGGTTTGTGGTGAGGGTAAGTCAACGATTGCTCGATATGAAATAATGACTGCGGCCCTGCCGCTTTGATGTGCCGCAGCGTCTCGGACGCTCCGGGCGATCTGTCTGATTTTTCTCGCGGCTGCGCCGCTGACTTGTTTATACAGAAATGACGGCTTTATTTTCACTTCAAAACGATCTGGCCGGAATAGAACACTTCGACCGCGATGTGTCGCAACACTTCGACCGCAGGCTTGAAATCAACGCTTCGCTGACTCGACAACTTGTCAGCTTTCAGGCAAACAAATCGAAGCCCGTTCATCGCTAGTACAAGTACAAAAAAGCTTTCTCGGCATCGTTGATCGATCATCTGATTCATCGTCTCGGCATAGCGGGCAAAATACTCGATCCGTTCGCGGGCAGCGGCACTGCCCTTCTTGCAGCAAGCGCGGCGGGGCTTGATGCAGACGGCATCGAACTGCTTCCCATCGGCCAGCAGATCGTAAAGACGAAACAAATTCTCGATCATCAGTTCACCGATGAAGACTTCGATTCGCTGAAGCGATGGTCAGCTTCGCGCTGTTGGAACGACTCTGAAGCAAGACAGCCGTTGCCGGAGTTGCGAATCACAAAAGGCGCATACCCCGCACAGACACGAGAGGCCATCGAAAAATATCTCGGCGTGTTGCAGCAGGAAAACGAGCGCGTTCGATCAGTGCTGCTCTTCGCTCTGCTATGCATCCTTGAATCAGTCGGCTTCACGCGCAAAGACGGATAGTATCTTGGCTGGGATCATCGCTCTGGGCGAAGGCAGGGCAGCCGTCCTTTCGACAGATGATCCGACAAAGTCGAGTAAGATAATCCGGCTGTCGGAAGTATACTTGCCTGATGAACTTCAAAAACCTCAACAACTTTTCCACTTCTCGTGTCAAAGCTCTCTTAGGG
>CAZPQE010000626.1:0-3416 GCA_964588615.1 uncultured Clostridia bacterium
GGTGAGCGCGCCGCAGGAGAGGGTCGCCGAGGCGGCTCAGGCAGCGGCAAACACCCGATCTGAAATGGCGGCAGTCCTCAGAGCGCGCGCCGCGAAAGCCGAACAGAAGGCTTCGGGGCTTGCCGATATCACTGTGGACCCGGATGTGGCCGAGATGACCTCGACCGCATGGATTGATCGCAGTGTGCCCAGGGATGATCCGCCTGCCAGAGAAACGCCCTCAAAACGCAAAAGCGCCCTGACCGCATCAGGATCGATTTACAAGCTGCCTTCGCTCGAAGTGCTCGAAGCGCCCATCAGCCATCACGAACTGGCTGAAGAAGAACTGCGCATGCGCGCCACGATACTGGCCGAAAAGTGCAAGGAGTTCGGCGTCATCGGCCATATTCATCGAATCAACCCCGGCCCTGTGGTGACGACCTTCGAGTTCAAACCCGACCCCGGCATCAAGTACAGCCGCATAGTCGGCCTCGAACAGGACCTCTGCCTCGCCCTCCAGGCCGACGCCATTCGCATAGACCGCATACCGGGCAAATCCACAGTCGGAATAGAAGTGCCCAATCTGCGGCGCGAAAAAATCTACCTGCGCGAAGTCATCGATTCTGCCCGGTTCCAGCAGTCGGAATCGAAGCTGACAGTCGCATTGGGCAAAACCATCAACGGCGATGAGTACATAACCGACCTCACGAAGATGCCGCACCTGTTGATAGCGGGCGCGACCGGCGCGGGGAAATCCGTCACGCTCAACGCGATAGTCTGCTCCATACTCTATAAGGCCAATCCCGATGAAGTGAAGTTCATCATGGTCGATCCCAAACGGGTCGAACTCGGGCTCTATGAAAACATCCCGCACCTGCTCACCCCCATCGTGACCGACCCCAAGCGCGCAGCCAACGCTTTGAAGTGGGCGGTAAACGAAATGGAGAATCGCTATCGCCAGCTTGCCTCTCTGGGAGTTCGCAACATAGATCAATACAACCGGCATGTGCGCGAGATGACTCATCCGACGCTGGCGCAGGACGACGCCGCCCGTCCGCTGCCTTACATCGTCATCGCAATCGATGAGCTTGCCGACCTGATGATGGTCGCTCGCGGCGAGGTCGAAACCTCCATAGCCAGGCTCGCGCAGATGGCCCGCGCCGTCGGCATCCACCTCGTGCTTGCGACTCAGCGCCCCTCGGTCGACATCATCACCGGAGTCATCAAGGCCAACATCCCCTCGCGCATCGCCTTTCGCGTTTCTCAGAAAGTCGATTCGCGCACCATCATCGACAGCAACGGAGCCGAATCCCTGCTCGGTCAGGGCGATATGCTTTTCCTTCCGCCCGGTTCGGCCCGACTCATCCGCGTGCATGGCTCGTTCGTCAACGAGGATGAAATCAAAGCCATCACCGATCACACGCGCAAGCAGGCCGAGCCTCAGTTCAATGAGCAGGTGACGATGAGCGAGCAGGAGGCCGAAGAAGCTGGAGATTTCACCGGCGAGCGCGACGAGCTTTATGAAGAGGCGCTGGCGATAGTCACCAACATGGCCCGCGCATCGACTTCGGTGTTGCAGCGCAGGCTCTCGATAGGCTATGGCCGCGCCGCCAAGATTCTGGATTTAATGGAGCGCGAAGGATTCATAGGCCCCGGCGAAGGATCGAAGCCGAGAAAGGTGTTGCAGGCGGCTTATGAATTCCGCGAAAGGGTCGAACAACTCCGACTCGAAGATGAAGATGAATGAGGCTTCAGAGCGAGGCTTCGAGTAGTTTTGCACAGCATCAGCCATATTTTCATGGATTTAACAGAATCGGGGCAAAAAGGGGCGGCCCTTTTCGCCATCCACACGTTAATCTCTGAAATATCTGGACTTGTCCTATGACGCGATTTTGAACAAAATGTGTGCAAAGTGCTGCAAGTCCGTAAAATTCCGCGATTTGCAGTTTCGGAAAGCCCCTTTTCCACAGGCTTTTCCACAGGTCTTGTGGAAAACTTTTCAAGCCCCCGCCTTCGAAGAAAGTTTTGAGATTCAGAGCAGTGTGAATCCATCGACTCAGGAAAGGGAGAGTTCTTATGGCGCTCATCAGATTCACCGCCAATCACGATGATCTATCGACGGATCGCGGATATCAGTTCAAGTTTTATTGCGACAAGTGCGGCAACGGATATATGTCGCGCTTTCAACCATCGATCACCGGAACTGCCGGAGGTTTGCTGCGCGCTGCGGGAGACATCTTCGGCGGCATATTTTCAAAAGCGGGACACGGCGCTTACGAAATTCAGCGAGCTGTGGGAGGCAAGGCTCACGACGACGCTTTCGAAAAAGCGGTCGAAGAAACGAAAGCTCATTTCAAGCAATGCACCCGTTGCGGCAAGTGGGTTTGCCCCGAAGTGTGCTGGAACGCGAAGGCCGGGCTGTGCGAAGGATGCGCGCCTGATTTCGAAGAAGACTTCGCCGCAAACCGGGCGCAGGCGATGAGCGATGCCGCCCGCGATCAGTTGCATCAGAAAGCGCAGCAGACCGATTACACTTCGAATGTCGATATGAGAGCGGGGACTTCCGCGCCGCAATCTTCGCTCGCCTGCCCGTCGTGCGGAGCCAAAACCACAGGGAGCAAATTCTGTCCCGAATGCGGCTCTCCGATTCAGATCAAGCTGACCTGTCCCGGCTGCGGATTTCAGCCCGACGGCACGCCTAAGTTCTGCCCCGAATGCGGAGTGAAAATGCCGCTCAGATAGAACGGCTTGTCAGCTTGCTTATGGGATTTTGTCCTACAGACCGAGGGCTTCATGCCATGTCAGAAACAGTCTCACACGGCGGCGGTGATGGCTCCTATGCTTCAATCTGCTCTCAGGCTATAATTCCAGCGTTCTTATGCCATGGCGCGAACACATACAGGAATACATAAATCTTCCAGTCATCAAAACACTATCGCAGCACGCAACGGGGGGACTGTTTCCCATGTTTTGCTTCTGGATCAGCGGCTCGGCTGCTGCTTGGCTATTTCCCACGGGGATAGCGCATGATATTGCAGAAGGCATTGAACAGATCGGTATCGTAGTTGTGCTTCTGTACCTGTTGGTTGAAATGATCTGGCATTTGTTCCTTAAAAAGCTTTGGAATGCCTGGAAGTCACGGAAAGGGAAATCAAATGGCTCATCACGAATTATCCTTGTTGCGTGAAACTCTCAAAATCTGGTTTCAATACCTGGGAGTAGGCATTGCCTCTATCCCGGCAGGAGTGCTTTATGTCTTGCTTCTCAGAAGCAAAGTGAGCCAAAACCTGGCGATAGCGGTATGCGCTGTTACAGGCTTGCTCCTGGTTTTTTTTTCATGGCGGGTTATCGATAAGCGCCTGTGGTCGAATCGCTCATCGGGAAACCTTTTGCCGCAGGATGTGGTAACTGATTCCCAATTTTCCAGGTTAATGAAT
>CAZPQE010000627.1:0-3375 GCA_964588615.1 uncultured Clostridia bacterium
CGCTCCTTCGCTCGACCCCATGCCGCTCAGTCGATGACAAGCCGCGCAGTTGAAGCGAGCGCCTTCGACGCTCACATCTCCCTGCACCCTGGCGCGAACTGGTTTGCCCGACGCAATCCCTTCTCGATAAATCCGCCTGCCCGCTTCGATGGCAGATGAAGATTGAGCCCTGGCAATGATGAAAGGCATCAGGCAGGCTGCGACTGTCAGGGAGCATTTCGTGATCGCTGTGCGAAAAGAAATCATTTCGAAATCAACCGGCGATATTCCGCCATCAGGTCAGCCGCGCTCATAAGTCCGTTGATGCGCGCCCACCGTTGATCGAAAGAAGCGCGAAGAAAAGTCACGGGTTCGTGTCGCATCTTGTTGCCGCGATAAATATCGAACGCTATCTGAACGGCCAGTATGTCATCTGCCGCGCCGGTCAGGAATATCCATTGATGTCGCGCCCGCAGTTGCCGGGCATACTCTTTCATTCGCGCGGGAGTGTCCTGATCCGGGTCGATTGTGATCGAAATCATCCGAACTCGTTCGACATCAGGCCCGAATTTTTCCTGAGCGGCTGAAAATATTTCGCTCATCACCGGGCAGATAGTCGGGCAGGTGGTGAAGATGAATTGCAGCAAAACGGGGCCGTCGTGATCGAGCAGTGAGCGAAGAGAACGCTTCTCGCCGTTTGCATCCAGAAGCGTCACATCAGGCGCAGTGTATGAAGCGAGTTCGCGCGCGTAGCGCGGCGGCTGGTGATGATCGTGATCGGATTGCTGCGCTGCGGCGCTCACAGCAAGCAGCATCGAGAGGAGAGCGATTGCAGGCTTTCTGATTTGAAACAGAGTCATCGCGCCCTTCCGTCAATGAATCGACATCACCGCGACATCGTGATGCAGCGGGTCGAACTGATAGAACCTCAGCCTCCGCGACGGCTCATAGTTGTAGGTGATATGAACCTTGCGCGTCGCAGCGCGGTAAGGTGCTCTGGTGGCCGCAGGCACGACCACCGAAAGATCGCCCTTCGAAGTGTTGGGTATGTTCATCCACCAGTAATTGCGACCGAAGGTGAACCAGCAGCCCGATCCTCCGAATTTCACCGACGACTTGAACTGGTTCTCCCATCCGCGCGAGCCGCCGAAGTCCACGTTCTGATAGGCGTGCTCGTAGTAGTCTCCGTTTATGAGCGTCACCTTGAGCGTGGCGCCGCGCATCTTCCACTGCGGAAAATCTATGCGGATGGAATCGGCGATGTTTTCGCTGCGGTCGGCCATCTCAGCATAGATGGTGTTGTTGACGTAAAGCAGAGTCAGGTCGGAACTCTTATCGACTGCCACCCGGTTTCTGCCCGTGCGCGGGAGGCTCGTGCGGTCGCTCCAGTCGCCCAGGGCGTCGCGCGCTTCGCTCATCTTGCCTGCCACCTGTCGATATTGCCGCTGGCGGGCAAGCTCTCTGGCCTCGCGCATCGCCGTCCACATTCGCTTGGCAGGCGAGAGGTCGCCTATCATCCCGATGGCTTTGAGCTTGTTTTCTTCGCTAGATCGCGGCGACGCGCCGAAGACAGACTGCTCCCATTGAACCAGCGTCTGGTTGACTCCGTTGACGGCGGCTTTTTTGTTGGCGTTCTCCATCACCTGAACGCGCGGCGGGTGCATCCTCCATCCCCAGGTATAAACCAGGTTGTAATATTTTCCCGCAGTCATCCTGATCCTGAAGACTGTTCGCGTTCCCTCTTCCATCGGGAAGAAGGATTGATCCATCCCGGCATTGGGAAGCGGCGGATTGGGCGAAGTCAGCGCCGGGTCGTCGTAGTACATGACATAAGGCGAAAAGTCGTCTCCGCCCCGGCTCAACACATCCACCGTGTAGGTAACTGTCCAGGGAACATCCGTCACCGCGCTCGGATCGAGGAACGACGTGTCCGATTCTATATGGCTGTCGTACCAGACCTGATGCACAACGACGTTGCCGCCTGTGAGCTTGCCGGTCGAGTCGAAAACGGGAGTGACTTTTTTCACCTTGTCCGGCCCGGTGTAGTGAAGCAGGGGCAGGCTGCTGTAGGCGCGGTTTTCAACCGGATTTCCTTCGAGAATGTCTATTCCGAACTGAATCGATTTGCGAATGGCTTCCTCATCAGCCGCTTCCTTTCTCTCTTTGAGAGAGAGCCGCGTGACGGTCTCGAATATCGCGCTGAGATCGTCGGTCGGAGAAGTGGGATTTATCTGCGTGACCACCGGGTCGCCGTCGTGGAGGTTGTAGGGAATGGTGGGCGTCGAAGGCAGGGTGTTTGCCATCTCGACTCCGCTGCCGTCGAAGAGATTGGTGTAGATGGTCGGCAGAAAATTCGTCCCCGGCGGTTTGGTGAACGGATCGACCGGCGGTTTCGGAAATATGCTCTCGCCGGTGATTATGGTAGTAGTATCTCCAGCGGTAGTCACGGTCGAGCCCGGCGGGCAGGGCTGCGGATAAGGGTGGCCCTGTTTTTTGCGGACGCTGCACGGATTGGTCGCCGCCTGATTCGTAGTTTGTGGAGAAGGCAACGCTGCTCCGACCAGAGCCAGCGACAACAGCATGGAGATGGCAACAAGAATCAGTTTGCTCATAGCTAACCTCTCAAAGCCTGGGCGCGCAGCAAAGCGCGGTTTTTACTACGAACGATTCGTTTCCGGGAAAGGGCCTCCCCTTCGATATCCTCCGGGCTGCCGCCGCGCTTCCACCCAAGAAAGACGCTCGACTATCCACTCAGGCTCAGTCCTGACGGAACACGACCCCCAAAGCCCCGCCGGTTCGTTGCCGTAGCGAATGACACCGAGTGAGCAATCCCTGACCAGCGGAGCGCCCTTGTGATGTCCGCCGGCGTCGGCAAACAGCCTCGCCCGCAGAGAGTGGATCGTCCGGGGCGGCCCGGTCAGAAACAGCCAGCCGGGTCTTACGCCCGCTTTTTCAGCAAACGCTCTGAGCAGGCGCGGCGTGTCGTTTTCGGGGTCGGTAGTGATCGAGTACATAAACACATCGCGCCCGACCCGCTCGCCGAGCAGTCTTTGCGCGCGGACGAGGTTTTCAGTCACCCGGTGAGAAGGCTCGCTTCCAATCGATATGCAGTTGATGATTGCCACCTTGCCGCGCAGCAGGTCGTTATAAAAAAGCGCCTTCCGTCCATCGTGAGCGAGCACCAGAGCGTTGGGAAAATAATCGGCGTAAGCAGGTCTTGCGCAATCGCAATCCTGTTGTTTCTGCTCCGTTAGGTCGCTTAGAAAATTCCTTCTATCGGTCATGACTTTTCTCCTCCGAATAACAGTGGTCGGTTGTCGGTGGTCAATGAAGGGTGAAGGGTGAAAGATGAAACCTCACAGATGGAGTTTTCACTCTTCACTCTTCTTACTTCAC
>CAZPQE010000628.1:0-3373 GCA_964588615.1 uncultured Clostridia bacterium
TGAGACGAAGGCGCGGACGATGCTTTCGGGCTTCCGGGTCGAGGGAGGGGTGAGGTAGCCCCAGACGCCTGCGCGGGATTCGACTGTCTCCGGAGCGCCTGTGAGATCGTTGCGAGTGACCATCAGACCCTGAAGACGACGAGCAGCGCGCGATTGAGCGCGGTGCAGGTCTTCGAGGATTTCAGATTCCGATCTTTGACCCACTATGCGACCCACTCTCTCGCCGGCGCGGCGAGAGAGTATCTGGCCGGAAGAATCGTGTTGGCGTTGTTCGACGATCTGTTGATCGATTCTTTCTATGGCGGACTTGGCTTCCTCAGTTGCGCCAAGTCGAATATCGTAGAACTGCGGCCCGCTGTCTGATTTGAATTGGGGCACAGCGTCGGACTGAGAGCGAACTGACGCCTGTCGATAAAGTTCCGGGAGCATCAACAGGCACAGACACATCATCAGGCCGAGGGCGATATTGAAACCTCTCCTGCTTTGTATACAGAGAACCTCCTTGAGACAGACAAAATTGTGATTTATGCTGCTCGCGGCCTCCGGTCAGACAATGACCGGAAGCCGCTTATGAACGCGGCTGTTTGACTCGACTTTATCCATTTTTGAACGGATAGAAACAGTGAATTTCGGCCATTTTTCGAGGTTTTCGCCTGATTCGGGAGATCAGCAAACGGCCCGAATCAAGGGGAATTCGTCGCATTGTCAATATGCAGTATCTAACATCTGAATGACCACTTAATGTTGTGGCTATCGAAATTAAAAATGGACAAAGTGGAGTTTGAGGGAGTAGCGTTAAGGCGGAACCGGCTCTCGAAAAAGCGCGATTACGATAATCAAATCAGGTCTCAGGACGGATCGAGGCCAGGGGTGGAAACCAGAGCCTGCCTGCCAGAGAAGGGGATCACTGCAAGCACGCTGACACCTCTGATGCATACTTGTGTCGGGCGGGCATGCTACAGCAAACAGGATCACCCGTTCGGGTAGGTAGACATGACAGGTCGATTGATGATAATAATTTGCCGTTCGACCTTGCTCTCCCTTGATGATTGCGCGCGGAAGGAGGAATTCATTATGAGACGAGCGATGTTTTTATCGGCTTTATTTTTTATCGCCGCATCGTCGCTGTTTGTTGAAGGACGCGCTCAGAGCGAGCCGGTGATTTTGAGCGCGAAACTCGAAGGCAAAAGGCTCACCGTCACAGGCGAAAACTTCGCCCCCGGCGCCTGGATACTCATCGATGGAGTGAGGCAGAAAACTAAGAACTCTGAAGGCAGCCCCGAAGAAGTGTTGATAGCGAAGAAGGGCGGCAAGCGGATAGGCAACAACCAGATCGTGAGGCTTCAGGTCATGAACTCTGAGCAATCGGTGTCAAACGAGTTTCAGTTCTTCGGCGGCCCGATCATCAATATGTCCAACAACGGCCAGACCATCGCCATGACGGTCGGCCAGCAATTCCTCCTCACGCTCCCGGAAAACTACGACTGGACGGTCGATGTCGGCGACCAAACGCGCGTCATCCCCGTCCCGCTTCTCATAGAAATCCCCCGCTCTCAGGGCTTGTTCGAGCTTGTCTCTGCGGGCAAGCTGAGGTTTGCGGCCAGGGGCGAGCCCAATTGCGACAAGTCGAAGCCGCCCTGCCCCGACGCTCCCTACGCTTTTGAAATCAAACTGGTGATAAGCAATCCCTGATACTGAGCTTCATTTGATTTTGCCCAACAACTGATAAATCCAGAGCAGCGCCTCATTCATCATCCGCTCGCCTGCGCCAACCTCGACGGGCGAGACCGCGCTGTCTGCGCCGTAGCCCCCTTCGGCCACAGCCTCGATCGTGGGGAAATACTGATGGTAGCCATTGGCATAGCCGAAGAAAAATAATTGTTTGACGCGCGCTCTTTCCTTGAGCCATATCGAGTGATTGCTGAAGAACTCGCCCGATGCGCCGACGAGAGCTATGTCGCCGTTTAGCACGGCGACCGTCAGGCGCGGCCTTATCCCCTCAGCGTATTCATCTATGTAGTTCGGGATCAGTTCCGGGAAGAACGCTTTCTGATAGGCGGTCATCACGAATGGATTTTTGAAATCAGTCCGCGAAGTGAATTTGAATCTCTCCTCCTTGACTGCGAGCGAAGGATTCCTGACCTCTTCGGTTTTCAAACTCGAAGCGAGTTTCACTGCCTCGCGGCCAAGCGACGCGCCGAATGCCTCGTAGCCCCGGTTTGCGCCTTCACTGGCCGATTGATCGCCCGACGCGCCCTGCATGAAGATCGCCCCCGCGTTCATCTCCTTTTCGATTTCCCGCTTCATAGCGCCGACGTAATCGGCTGAGAACTTCAAGGTGAGAGCAGGAATCATCGTCGGGTGCGCGGTGAAGTTCACAAGCAGTGCGATGGGCTTGCCCGTCAGGTCATCGAAGCGCATAACCGCAAGGTCGCGGTCGCTCGGGCGAGGTTCGATCTTCGAATGGCGATTGCGGTTGAAGCCTTCGAGTTTCACTGAGCCTGCGGCCATCCTCGCCGGAACAAGGCGCGAGTCGGCTTCGAGTATGGCTTCGACTATTCGATCTTCCATCACCCGGTAATAACGGATCGCGGCATCGAAGCGCCCGCGCCCCTTGCCTTCCTGGTCTGTAAGTTCGAGCACAGGAGTGTGATGAGAGTGCGAACCGGCTATGAAGGAGTATTCGATGCCTGCGCGCTCTTTTATTCGTCGTCGGATATTCTGCAACTGGCTCTCGGTGGGAGAGCGCCCCAGGTCGAGGCCGACGATGGCTATCTTTTTGCCGTCGGCTTCGATGACCAGCGCGGCGGCATAGAGAGGATCGAGCGCGCCCTGCGATAGAAGATCGTGGCGCGCGCCGTAGCCCCACATCGGCACGGCTTCCGCAGGAGTGATATCGCGGCGAGCGAAGCCCGCTTTGAAAACCGCCGCGCTCTGCGCTTCTGTTCGAAGAGGAGAGACCGCAGTCAGCGCAAGCAGCGCAAGAGCAGCAAACAGTTTTTTCATGCCTTTTTTCATATTCGCCTCGGTTGGAAAGTTGTGGACGGGGTGATTTTCTTTTACGACTCTGCGCAGGTCAAGCCGATGCGAAGGCGAAATGACGAACCGCCCGGAGAAGCGAGGATTTCTCCTGCTCCTCCGGGCGGTTCGTTAGTCTCAGCGTGCGATGTCGGCAGCCCGATTATCAGGAAGGCTTCAACGGCCTGCCCAGCCCTCACAGTCGGGCTACTGACACCGGCTTCTTCTGATTTAGGTTCCGCCGCCACCCATGCAGATGGCTGTGTCGTTTCGTGTGTCGCGGTCTTCGATCTGACACTGGAACCCTCCTCCCGAAAACAGAGTGACCGAGGCCGAGCCTTTGAAGGTCGCCCTC
>CAZPQE010000629.1:0-3369 GCA_964588615.1 uncultured Clostridia bacterium
GCTGTGCGGAGTTATGTTAAAAAGCGGTCACGAAGTTATATTACACAGCCCCTAAGCTTGAAAGCCTATGTCTTCTTTGCAGAAGGTATGTCAGCAGTGCGGGTCGCAGATCGATATAGGTCTGGCCCAGTGCCCTGAGTGCGGAGTTCAGGTCGGCACGGTGTTCTCAGAAACCTATACTCCGACGGACGACCCTCGCGCCAGAGTGCGCAAAAAAATCACCGCCCACACAGAGTTTTACCAGAAAGTCGATAAGGCGCAGGATCGGGCTAACAATTCAGTCGTGCTCGGATTGTTCAGCTTCTTCTGCCCCGGCATAGGACTGATCCTCTCCTTCTTCGGCATCTTCATGGGCATTGACGCCTCGCGGACGCTCAAGGCCGCCAATATCGAGGAAGGTCAGGGGTCGGCCACCGCCGGAATCATCATCGGAGTCATCGCCCTCATCGCCCAGATATGCTACGCCCTCTACGTCGTGAAGATGGGAGTGCCTTTCTAAATCAGAACGAAATGATTGAGGCAGGCAGTGTCAGTAGGATACTTCCTGCTCAAGCCCGCGCTCAGGCCTGGGCTACTTCAATCCGGTAATCAGCGTGGCCTTTATCGAAATGTCGAATGGCGCGTCGTGCCGCTCTTTTTCGATCAGCGACTCTATATCTTCTGAAACCTCCTGGCGCCGGTCTTGGGGGATGATCGAGAGCCAGTCGGAAAGAAACACATCGCTTATGAGCGGAGAGTCGAGAAACGCGCTCCCACTCTCGTAGAAGAATTCTTCCTTGCTGCAAAAACTGTCTATCCGGCTCAGGCCCGCGCGCCGGGCCATCTCTTCGGCGTCGGAAATGGTGAGGCGTTCGTTGATGAGTTTTTCCAGCCCCGCCCAGCACTGATCCGTCAGGCCGGTTTCAAGCAATGCTTCCCAGTAGATGGAGAAGAATTCGTCGAAGCTGCCGTGCGTGGCCATCTTCAGAATCACCCGCCCGCGCGGTTGGGTGACGCGGATCATTTCCCTCAGAGCGCCTTCGATTTCCGCCGTCGCCATCATGGAAGCGTCTCCGATCGCGACGCTGAACCATCCGTCGTTGAATCGAAGCGCGGAGGCTCGGCCTTCTTCGAAGGTCAATCCCCTGACTTTTTTGATCTCGGATTTGGCTCGCGCAAGCGCGATGCGCTCGGCGCAGGGATCGACTCCGATGACTTCGCCTTTGCCGGCCCGCTGCTCGGCTATCTCGATTGAGTGAGCGCCCGTACCGCAGTTGACATCCAGCAGTCGGCCTTCGACAGGGAGGACTATCGATTCGTTTATGAGGGTGTCGAAGCGGTCGCGCCAGTCAGGCGTGATGAACAAATCGTATCGAAAGGCGAGTTCCTTTTCCGCGCTCACGGCTGAGATGATAGCACGCCGGGAGAAGCGGTCAGAAGCATGATTTATTGCTATGATGTCCGTCGATGACAGACAGAGCGAAGTGGGATGAAAAGTATAGCCGCGCGGAAATGGTTCATGGCCGCGAGCCTTCGGCTTTCCTCATCGAGAACGCCGGACTGCTGCCGCGCGCGGGCACGGCGCTCGACATCGCGGCGGGCGAAGGGCGCAATGCGGTCTTTCTGGCCACTCAAGGGCTTGATGTGATAGCAATCGATATTTCGCTTCGCGCGCTTGAAAAGTGCCGTCAGTTCGCCCGCGAGCAGAATGTAGAAGTCGCGGTTGCAGCGGTTGATTTGAAGAGGTTTGCCATCGGGCTTGAGAGTTTCGACTGCATAGTGAATTTCAACTATCTCCAGCGCGATCTGGCTCCGCAGATAATCGCCGCGCTCAGACCGGGCGGCGTGCTGGTATTCGAGACGCTGACACGTGAGCATCTTCGATGGAAGCCCGATTTCGATCCTGAGTTTTTGCTCAGAGAGGGCGAACTTGCCGAGATGTTCCGCGCGCTCCGGGTGGTCAAATACCGCGAGGCGACCATCGAGGCAGGCGAGAGCTTCCGCTCAGTTGCCGGAATCATTGCGAGGAAGGAATGAGAAGAGAAAGGGAGATGAAAGTAAGACCGGCAAAGTAACTGCTCAACCGCGTAGCGGCTTATGAGTTTAGCCGCGTACTTTAGTGCGCGGTAGATCGAAAGGGCTTCTAAAGCACACGGCTACAATCAGGTCGCCACTAACGCGGCTGAGTAGCTACCCGGCAAAAAACTTGTCGGGAAATCCTGGCCGAGAGTATGATGTGAGCCGCATTTTTACAGATTCCTGAAGTTCGACCTTGTTTGCGATAAACAGTGTGATGTTCTGGTTTCGCTGAGGATTTATCGCCCTTCCAAGAGGAAAGCGCAGATGAGGCAAGACACATCAGCCCTAAGCGCCCGCGAAAAAGAGAACGTGTTGTGGCGCAAGGAGGCTGGGGGTGTTCCGAGTTCGGGGAGACATACAGAAACCATAGAATCACATGTCAGGCGTTCGTGAGAGTATAACCGAAAGGAGGACCAACGATGAGCTTAACATCCAGAGGGCTTGCGCTTATATTTTTAGGTTGGTCTATGTCCTTTTTCTCTTGCGCATCGCCTCCTGGCAGCAGCAAGGTTCGAGAGTTCTCCGCTGAACTGGTGCTTCCTTCTTCGGTGCCGCACCCGCTTGGCCCGATGTTAGAAGCGTCCCGTTATGACAACATTGTCAAGGTGTTCGCCTCTCAGGGTCGAATCCGGCTCGAAGTAGGGCAAGGGCAGTTAGTGGTTGTTTTTGACAGCCGCACAAATGAAGGAAGATTGCTCCTGAATCGAGATAGAGAGTTTATCCGCTTACCACCTGAAGGCGGAAACCTGGCTGCTTTTCCACAGTTGACTTTTTGGACGTTTGTCGCGCTGAGATTTACGCCGCCTCCGCCAGATAAGCCGCGTGATGTTTGCGCTGTTTTGAAGGACGGATGTCGGAAAGTAGGCGAGGAAATCATCGCCGGACGCGCTACCGAGAAATGGGAAGTCTGCAAAAGCATAGAATTCAAAATGGCTGACATCTGTACTGTCAAGCTGCTTCCGTTCTTGGATCCGTCTCGCGGATTCATAGGACCGGATTATATCTGGATTGACAAGAATCTTGGAATTCCGATTAAAAGAGAGTCAGATTTCGAGATTAGGAATATAGTGCAGGCTCGGCAAGACCCATCGCTGTTCAGCTTTCCCGAAGGATACACGGAGAGGCGGTAGCTTCGCTGACAGGAGGGGTCGGATTTGCCTGTTGGTCTGGCGTACAAGCGACTATCTGTTGATACTCAAACCGCGCCTGACAATCGCGTACAGCCGAGTGCGTGAAGCGAGTTTTTTATGCTACGGCCAGTGTTCGACGCGCACCGGATGACCTGACGCGTTCGGCGACAGAGGGCTGGTC
>CAZPQE010000630.1:0-3368 GCA_964588615.1 uncultured Clostridia bacterium
GGCCAAGGGCGCTTCGTTGCGGATGGCGGCACGAAAAGCTCGTTGGGGGTTGAGCCTGGCAGGCCTCATTCCACCGCCGTCGATCAGCGACGGCTCTCCAACGGCTAGCTGAACCGGTAAATATCCAGCCCCATGACAAACAGCATTAAGCAGACGATAAACGCAAAGCCCAAGGTTGAAGCTGATGACCTTGAAGTAGTCGCGCACATTGCCAACCCTGACGACTTCAAGCAGCAGCCAATCGATGTGCCCAAGGACGGGAAGAAGGCAAGCGGCGGCGGCGGCGGCGGACGAAAATCGGTCACGCCCCCTTCGAAAGGGCAATTGCCTCAGTTTTCGCTCACGCCTCCGATAATCGCGCCGCGACCCGAACCGCAACTCAAGCCGCCTCTGCTGCCTGTGCCTGAAACGGTTCAGGTAGATCCGCGACTTCAACCCAAGCGCGATGACCTGATGCCTACGGGGCTGCCCACCGGCGTGCCCGGTCCGCCCTCGCCCGGACCCGGAGAAGGCGGAGGAATCGGATCAGGATCAGGCGGAGGAATCGGATCGGGCGACGGAAGAGGCGTAGGCCCCGGCAGCGGCTACAACATGGGCGGAGGCGGTCCAGGACTCGGAACCGGAACCGGGCCCGGCGGCGTTGCTACGGTGGTGGATTCGAAGCCGGTTAATTTGAATCGCCCGCGACCCAACTACACGGAAGAAGCGCGCAAGAACAAGATTTCCGGGGTGGTGCGCGTGCGCGTGCTGGTTGGGGCAGACGGAGCGGTCAAACAGGTGCGACTTGCCGGGGGCGGATTGCCCGACGGACTGAACGAAGAAGCGATACGCGCCGCCTATCAAATACGATTCCGCCCGGCTATGAAAGACGGCCAGCCGGTAGCCTACTGGATGCCGATTGAAATAGAGTTCAACCTGCGTTGAACCATCGTTGATCGACAAAGGCCGCGATTGTTTTATGGATCGCGGCCTTGTCATTCATTCTAAGGTTTCTCGCCTTATGGCCTCTGTTATGACAAGCGAGTTCGTCGAGACGAGCAAGCGCGCGGAGGTTCCTCCTTTTTCACTCATCGAGCAGAAGGGTCTGATCGCGCGACTGATCGAAGAAATCGCTCGCGCTTCGAGCGAACTGGCTCACGATCCGCGCGGCTTCATCAGCGATCTGCTCACCGACGAAACCCGCGACCGCAGGCGTCAGCGCCGAATGAGGCTGTTGCTTGCAGGCGCGCTCCTGTTTCATGCGGCATTGCTTGCAGTCATAATCATCGCAGGCTGGCGCGCTATCAGCGCAGATGATAAGCCTGATCTCGTAGTCAAAGGGTGGGTCAAACCAGATTCTTCCGGTAGCATAATTAATGCGCCTGATGAGCCAAAACCTGAACCGTCAGGCGGCGGCAAATCGGGCGGCGGCGATCCCGGAGGAGGAGGACAGAACGATCCGCGCCCTGTGAATCAAGGCACGCCACCGCCACAGGTTCCCAATCCGGTTCTTGCTAAATTCGCCCCACCGGATGCGCAGCCTCTTCTTTCGGTTCCTCAAGCCATTCAAGGTCCGACCACCGCGCCGCCTCCTACTGATGCGACAATCGGACTTCCCGACGGAGTGCTTGGAGCGCCGCCTTCACCTGGTCCCGGAGGGGGCGGCGGCATCGGCCCAGGCGAAGGTCCCGGCGCAGGGCCGGGAAGAGGCCCCACAGCAGGCACAACCGGATCCGGATCGGGCAAAGGGCCGGGCAGCGGCGATCCGTCAGGCGGGCTGGGCGGCAGAGGCTCAATCGATTGGAATCGCCTCAAGGATCATCCCGGCAACACTCCGATTCAGTGGATACGCCGCATCAGAGCGATCACCACGCCTGAAGCTCAGGCTAATAAGGTGTCGGGCGAAGTGGTGTTCAGAGCTACATTCACGGCAGACGGCACGATAACCAATATCCAACTCATCAGCACAGTGCCTTACATGGCCGAAGCTGCAGAAGAGGCTCTGAGGAATTCGACTTTTCGCCCGGCGACGATAAACGGGGTGGCCATAACTGTGCGCAACGTGATTGTCAGAATAAGGGTTGGGATCGAAGGCGGTCAGTAATCACTCTATCTCTCGCCTCATCTCCGCTACCGCAGGCTCAAGCTGACGCAATGCTTCTCCGATATTTCCCGACAAACTCAACTCGATGACTATCGCATAACCGGCGGCTATCTCTTCGACCACGAACCGCCCGCCACTGTATTCGATCACAAGTTGTCGCGCCTGCCCGGCTGAGGCTGAAGCCGTTATGCTCTTTGCTGACTTGAAGGCCACGAACATATAAGCGCACCTGAGCATCATTCGATCCTTGTCTCCCGAAGTCCACCACTCGACCATCTCTCCTTCCCAGTCGAGAATCACTGCGCCAGAAGCGCCATCAACACTCGTCACCAGGTCTTTGAGCAGCGTTTTGAAAATCAAGCGATAGCCTCCAACAGGAATTGACTGTCCCGGCCAGTCAGTGTCTCTTATAATCGAGGCGTTTGAAAAGGAGAAATCTTTCCCGACTTTCGCGGTTTCAACTCAGTCTATAGTGGGGAAGCGGACGGAGGGACTATCTTCGGATAGGTGGCGCGATAACGATTTGGAACTGAGCGATACTCAAATAATCGAGCGCACGCTCGGCGGGGACACCGACGCATTCAATTTCCTGGTCCGCCGCTGGGAGCGTCATATCTACGGGCTGACGCTTCGCATGCTTGGCCGCGATGACGAGGCGAAGGATGCGACGCAGGAAACTTTCCTGTCAGCCTACAGAAACCTGTCGAAGTTCCGGGGCGAAGCGAAATTCTCATCCTGGATTTATCGCATCGCTCTCAACATCTGCAACACCAGGCTGAGGAGCCGGAACCGGCTGACGATCTCCATCGACGAGCAGCGCGAAGAGAGCGGTTTCGAGATTGCCGCCGAGATGGAAGACCTCGGCAGCAACATCCATCAGGAGCAGATTACGATGCATGTGCGCCGCGCGCTGCAGTCGCTGCCGGCGGAGATGCGACAGGTGATAGTGATGAAGGAATACGAGGGGCTGAAGTTTTCCGAGATTTCCGAAATACTCGGCATCCCTCTCTCGACAGTCAAAACCCGAATGTACACTGGACTGTCGGAAATGAGAAAAAGGCTCGAACGATTCCGCGATGCGATCTGATCGAGCCGAAGGAAGTGAGTTATGAGCGACAAGAATAAACCACCCGATTGCCCGCTGCACGAAGCCCTGGTTTCGTACCTCTACGACGAAGCCACGATCGAAGAACGCCGCGTGTTCGGCAAGGTGATCGTGGCGCCGTGACCGGCAATTTCGGCGATGTGTTCCGTGCGCATCCGGCTGGCGGCGCGGCGCTGGTGG
>CAZPQE010000631.1:0-3366 GCA_964588615.1 uncultured Clostridia bacterium
CGGTCGACGATCTTTGTGAACAGTCCGCCGCGAGTTTCTATTCCGAGCGAAAGAGGAATGACATCGAGGAGGATGAGGTCTTTCACATCGCCGGTGAGCACGCCGGCCTGGATGGCCGCGCCGATTGCCACGACTTCATCAGGGTTGATTTCGATGGAAGGCTCGCGGTTGAAAATCTCGCGCACGCGGTTGATGATGATCGGCGAGCGGGTCTGCCCTCCGACGAGCAGCACTTTGGTAATGTCGGACGGAGAGAGCTTGGCGTCGGCAAGCGACTTGCGGCACGGCTCGACGGTGCGTTCTACGAGGTCGGCTACAAGCTCTTCGAATTTGGGGCGGGTCAGGGTCTTGTTGAAATGCTTGGGGCCGGTCGAGTCGGCGGCAATGAACGGCAGGTTGAGTTGCGATTCCATCGCCGTAGACAACTCGCACTTGGCTCTTTCGGCGGCTTCCTTGAGACGTTGAAGTGCGAGGCGGTCGCTTCTCAGATCGATGCTCGTCTCCTGCTGGAAGGTCTCGATCATCCAGTCGACTATTCTCTGATCGAAGTCCTCGCCTCCGAGGAACGAGTCGCCGCAGGTCGAAAGGACTTCGAACACTCCGTCGCTCATCTCCATGATGGAGATATCGAAGGTGCCTCCGCCGAGGTCATAGACGGCGACTTTTTCGCTCTCGCGCTTGCCCAGCCCGTAGGCCAGGGCGGCGGCTGTGGGCTCGTTGATGATCCTCTGAACCGCGAGACCGGCTATTTTTCCGGCGTCTTTGGTGGCCTGACGCTGAATATCGTCGAAGTAAGCGGGCACGGTGATTATGGCTTCGGTCACTTCGTCGCCGAGGAATTCTTCGGCGGCCAGTTTGAGTCGCTGAAGCAGTATGGCCGAAATCTCAGGCGGAGAATAATCCCGTCCGCGAACGCGGACGCGGCAATCGCCGTTGGGCGCTTCCGTAATTTCGTAGGAACAGACCTGACGGGCGCGCTCGATTTCCGACGAACGGAACTTGCGGCCCATGAGCCGCTTGACGGCGTAGATGGTGTTGGCGGAATTGGTAATAGCCTGGCGCTTGGCTATCTGGCCTATCAACCGTTCGCCCTTTTCGGTGAAAGCGATCACAGACGGCGTAGTGCGTCCGCCCTCCTTGTTGGGGATGATCTGGGTGACGCCGCCTTCGAGTACCGCCACGCAGGAATTGGTAGTGCCGAGGTCTATTCCTATAACTTTGCCCATTGGCTTATCCTCCCACCTTGTCGAGATGCAACACAGGTGTGTAGGTGTTGAACTGTTAGGGGCGGGCGTCCGCGACAGGTGAGATCAACTGTCAGCGAACTTCGATTCATCAATCAGCTTTCGGGGTTGGAGGCGACTTTCACTTTAGAGGGGCGCAGCAACCTGTCGCCCAGTTTGTATCCCCGCTCGAATTCTTCAAGAATCATGTTCTCTTCATGCTCATCGGTAACTTCCATAGTCACCGCTTCATGCACGTGAGGATCGAACTTCTGTCCGACGGCTTCGACCGGCTCAAGGCCAAGCTTGGTTAATATATCCTTGAATTGTTTATGTATCAACTCGATGCCGTGTCGAAGCCCCTCGGCATCTTCTCCGCTCTTTTCCAGACTGACCAGCGCCCGCTCGAAATTATCAATGACCGGCAGAAGCTCGCGTATTATATCGGCGCGAGCCCGGTTATAGGTTTCCGCCCGGTCGCGTTCGACCCGCTTGCGATAGTTTTCAAACTCGGCCTGACGGCGCAGCAACTGATCGTAGAGCGCGCTCTTTTCGCGGACGAGAGACTCGATCTGGCTCTGAAGCTCGGCCAGCGCGACGCCCTGACCATCGCCCGCAGCGGCGGCTCCGTTTACGGGAGCAGTTTCCGCGCGAGGCGGATCGCTCTGCGCTTCCTCCTGGGCGGGGGCAGAGTCCTCGTCTTCGACTGCCTGAGCAGCCGTCTGCTCCTGGCTTTCGATTTCAGTAGGCTCGCTTTCCGGGGCTTGAGCGGACTCTTCTTCGACAGATGCCTCCGGGGTTTGGTCCGCGAAATCTATTTCAATCTCCCTGGTTTCCTGCTCCCTGTCTCCGGCCAGGTGCGCGCCATCGGTCTCCTGGTTGCTTATCATCAGTTTATCTCGAAATCACTGCGTCAGTATGAATCACTTATGAACGCTGCCAAGCGTGCGCTCGAACATTCTGGCTACGAAATCTACTATGCCGATGAGCCGTTCGTAATCCAGCCGCGTCGGCCCCATCACGCCTATGCTTCCGGCCAGAGACCCTCCGACATAAAAACACGGCGAAGCGATTATAGAGCATTCGCGGAGATCGGCAACCCGATTTTCGCTGCCTATCCGAACCGCCACCGCCTCTCCTCTGACGCTCTCTATGCACTCGTCGAGTATTTTGACCATGCGGCTTTTCTGCTCAAGCATCTTGAAGAGGGCCAGCAGTGAAGCGGTGTCGCCGAAATCAGGCTTGGCGATTATATTCGAAGCCCCCTCGATGAACACATCGGGCTGTTCGCCTTCCTGAAAGCTGTTGCCGCAGAGCAGAAAAGCATTGCGCAGACAGCGGTCGTAGAGCGCCCTTTCTTCGGTCAGACGGCGCACCAACTCGTCGCGGATTTCGGTCAGCGTCCAGCCGTAGAAATTTTCTATCAAATAGCTCGCTGTCGAATTCAACTCGTCCTGAGTGAATTCTGCATCGACCCGGATTATCCGATCCTGAACCCGTCCCGCGCTCGACACCGTGACGACCAGTATGCGCGAGTCGGGCAGCCTGACGAAGTTGATGTGCCTGAGGTTCTCCTTCGTCAGCGACGGCGAAATCGCTATGGCGATATTTCCCGACAGGCGCGAAAGCAACCGGCTCGTTTTTTCCATGAACCGCTCAGGTCTCGACCGGGCTTCTTCGTCCAACAACTGCCCGCTGATGCGACAGGCGTCGGCACGGGAAATCCTCCGGGGACTCATCAGGTTGTCAACGTAGTAGCGATAGCCCTTGTCAGTCGGCACTCGCCCGGCAGAAGTGTGAGGATGAGTCAGATAGCCTTCGTCTTCGAGTTCGGCGCAGGTATTGCGTATCGAGGCGCTCGACAACTTTTCACTCGATTCTCGCGCAAGCATAAAAGAGCCGACGGGCTGCCCGGTGGCAACATGCGTCTTGACTATCGCCGCAAGCAACTCCTTTTTGCGGTTATCGAAATGCAAACCGCTCTTCCTCATACTCTCTTCTTTAAGGGGGCAAAACCCGATTGGAAATCCGAGGCTAAATTACCATCCCGGTCATTGCATGTCAATAATAATGACCTGAGAGGGTAAACCCGGGTGCGATTCAAAGTGCGACACAATGGGCCGGACGAGGGTAATATGAGCCA
>CAZPQE010000632.1:0-3349 GCA_964588615.1 uncultured Clostridia bacterium
CCTAAGGATGATCCGAGTTTTGCTCTGGTAGGCTCGCCTGCGATCCATTTCTGAGTGAAGAGTCCGGCCACGCGGTCGCCGACTTTGACGCGGCTCACGCCTTCGCCACAGGATACGACCTCGCCCGCGCCGTCCGAGACAGGTATGAGCGGAAGCCGCTGGCGGGGATTGTACTGCCCGCGAACCATCATCAGGTCGCGATAATTGAGCGAAGCGGCGCGGACTCGGACGACGACTTGTCCGGCAGCAGGCTGAGGGTCGGGCCTCTCAGTTAAAATGAGATTGTCCAGCCCGAATGCGTTTTGAATCTCGAATGCTTTCATCTCTCCTCCGATTTGAAATCTAGTGCTGTACAACTCAGACTCCGCACACTATACATGTTTGTGCGCGAAGGCATCAACGAGCGGAAAAGACGTATGGATAGATATCGCGTTCTTCATCACATGGGCAGCCACCGGACAGCACGGAAGAATCATCAATTGTGGCGGCGCAAGAGTCCGGCTGCACGAATCAGGCAAGTACACTATAACCCGTCCCTGATGGGATATTTGGGGCTGACATAAATGGATGCCTGGTTTGTTGGAACGATTTCATAAAAATTGAAACCGCAATTTCCTTTGCCCATCGCGCCCGAATATCTTAAATTGAACTCAGCTTAAAAACGAGGACGAGGATTATGGAAACTGTAACCGTTTCGCCGGATTTTCAAATCGAGATTCCTCAATCAATGCGCGAGTCACTGGGAATTCAACCAGGTCAGAAAATCCAGATTTTGCTTTATGATGATCGAATCGAGTTCATCCCGGTCAAATCCATAGCGGAGATGCGAGGATTCCTCGAAGGCATCGACACAGATATAGAGCGGGAAGATGATCGCCTATGAATGTCGTTGATTCTTCCGGCTGGCTCGAATACTTCGCAGATGGACCGAATGCGGATTTCTTCGCTCCTGCCATCGAAGATACCAGTAACCTCATAGTTTCTTCGATCAGCATTTTCGAAGTGTTCAAGCGCGTTCTGCAACAACGAGGTGAAAGTGATGCGCTTCAGGCGGCGGCGCTGATGCAACAGGGTAAGATTGTAAACCTCGATGTCTCTATTGCTTTGCAAGCGGCGAAGGTAAGCGTTGATTTCAAACTGCCGCTGGCTGACATCATAATTCTGGCAACGGCTTTTGCCAGCAATGCTATTCTATGGACGCAGGATGCAGATTTCGATGGCTTGCCGGGCGTGCAGTACAAAGCGAAAAGCATAAACGCCTGACCAGGACGCGAATTGTTATCACAGCAGAATCCGATATCAATCATGCATCTCCATCGCTGTCTCTGATCGAAGCTTTAGGAAAATTCCATGAAACTGGCACTAAACGGCGCGACTACCATGAAGGCCGATCTTGCGACCGATATCCGCGCGGCCTCCGAGGCCGGATTCGATTATCTGGAAATATGGGCGGCCAAACTCAGAGCCTTTCTTCAATCAAATACGACAGCCGATCTCAAGGAACTGTTTGCCCGAAGCGGCGTCCTTCCCTACAGCATCAACTCGATCGAGCGCGTCACCTTCAGAAAAGAATCCGAACGCGACTCGCTTTATTCAGAGTGCCGCGAGCTTTGCCGCATCGCCCGCGAAATCGCCTGCCCTTACATCGTAGTCGTGCCAGGCCCTCTGCCCGAAGGGACAAGCCGCGAAGATGTAATCGATGAAAGCGTTCGCGAGCTTTCGGCGATGGCTGATATAGCCCGGTCGTTCGATGTTTCTCTTGCTTTCGAGTTCCTCGGACAAATCAATTGCAGCGTGCAGACGCTCGCGCTTGCCGATGAGATAGTGAAAAAAGTCGACCGCGCAAACGTTGGCCTAGTCCTCGACAGCTTTCATTTCTATGCCGGAGGCTCAAGCGTCGAATCAATCGATGCGATAGACTCAGACCGATTGTTCATCTTTCACATCAACGACGCCGAAGACCTTCCGCCGTCGTCGCTCGAAGACCGGCATCGCCTCCTGCCCGGAATGGGCATACTTCCGCTCGCTGAGATTGCGGCTGCGCTCGGTCGCTTATGCTACGAAGGCATTGCCAGCGTCGAGATATTCAGGCCCCAGTACTGGGAGCGCGACCCTGTGGAACTCGCCCGCGAGGCGCACTGGCGCGCTGCGCGCGCGCTCGGCCTTGAGTGATCGATTTTTTCTCCGCCGTCCGGGAATAACCCGCCGCCTCATTCCGATTTCACCAGTGTGATCGGCGCGACCTGCAAAAAGGGAAGGACTCAAGTATGGTTTCAATGAAGCTTATTGCGAAAACAGCATCTCTTCTGATTTTGATTATCGGGTGTCTCATCGGCGCGACTTTTCCTTCGACAGCCGCGCCTCAGTCTTCGACGTGGGCCTGGCGACTTATGACGCCTTCCGGGGGGCAGACGCCCGAAGCCCGGCGCAATGGCTCTGCCGTCTACGACTCCAGGGCCAGACGGATAATCATCTTCGGCGGCTCAGGCGTGTCGGGCCTTCTCAACGACACCTGGGCATTCGATCTTGCGGCCGATTCGTGGACGAAGCTTGACACTTCGGGCGCGGCTCCCGATCGCAGGCTCGGACACAACGCAGTCTATGACCCTGTGGGCAATCAGATGGTGGTGTGGGCAGGTCAGCAGGGCGCGAATTTTTTCAACGACACATGGACGTTGAACCTTGCGACCCTCGAATGGCGAAACGTGTCTCCATCTTCGCGCCCGGTGGCCCGCTACGGCTCGGCTTCGGTCTTCGATCCAGTAGAGCGCCAGTTGGTGCAGTTTGCAGGATTCACCGAAGAGGGCAGACGGTTTCAGGACACGCAGGGCTTCGACCTCGACACCAACCAGTGGAAGGATCACACTCCGCAGAGGAACAGCCCGCAGGTCAGATGCCTGCTCACGGCGGCTTATGATCGTGCGAATCGTCGCATGATAATTTACGGAGGGCAGCGAAGCGGATGGCTCGATGATTTGTGGGCATTCGACCTCCGCGCGGGCGAGTGGACGGAACTTACGCCCGCTTCTCGCCCGGCGGGCCGCTTCTTCGCCGAGAGTTTCGTCGATGCCGATGGTCGGTTCATCGTCTTCGGCGGATCGACTCCGAGCGGCAACGTCAACGAAACCTGGGCATACAATTTCGACTCCCGACGGTGGGATAAAATAGAAATCGCCGAACCTCCCTCTCCGCGCAACGGGATGATGGGCGCTTACATCCCGGAAGAAAATCGCTTCATCGTCTTCGGGGGAACGGGCGCAAACCTGCTCAACGATCTGTGGGAACTCAAAGGGCCGACCTCCGAAGTGATGACTCCTGAAATAACGGGCGCGACCATCAGCGGCAAGAA
>CAZPQE010000633.1:0-3345 GCA_964588615.1 uncultured Clostridia bacterium
AGATTATGACAGATTCTCGCAGATTGATTTTCAGTTGGGCGATCTGCGCCGCCCCTCAGTCAATCTGCAAAATCCGCAGTATGTTCAGGCCGAAGCCGCCATCACTCCGCGCGCGCGCCAATGAGCCGATTCGAGCGAGCGGGAAAAGATCGCCACCGCCGCATCGATCTGCTGCTCGGTGTGAGACGCCATGACCTGAAAGCGGAACCGCGCCTTACCGCGAGCCACAGCCGGGAACTCCACCAGATTGGCCATAAGGCCGTTTCGCTCCAGAAAACAGCTTGTCCATTTGGCCAGCGTCTCGTCTCCGACCGTCACCGGCACGATGTTCGAAGGCGAGCCGAGGCATTCAGCCCCTATGGAAGCGAATCGCTCTCTCAAGCGGAGGATGTTGGAGAGAGATTTCTCTCTCAGCCGGTCGCCTTCTTCCGAACGCACTATACGCATGGCTTCGAGCACTATGCCCGATTGAATCGGAGAGAGCGCGTTGGAATAGGTGTGAGAGCCGCCGTAGATGCTCACAAAATGTTTGACCGACTGATCGTGAGTCGCCAGGAACCCGCCGTTCGAAGAGAAGGTTTTCGAGAAACTCCCCATCACCAGATCAACCTGGCCGAGAAGTTTCTGAATGCCCAGCTGCCCTGTGCCGCCCGGCCCCGTCGCTCCCAGGTCGTGAGCCACATCGAGCATCAATACGGCGTCGAACTCGCGGGCTGCCTCCTGCAACGCGGCTATGGAGGGCGAGTCCGAATCCATCGAGAACAATCCTTCGGAAACGACCAGTATGGCGTTTTGCGTGTCTTTTGCTCTGATGGCTTTGAGACGTTTGCGCAGGCTGGCCACGTCGTTATGGCGGAAGAAGAAATGTTTTTCGGTCGCGGCCCGCGCCCCCTGCATGAGACAGGCGTGAGCCAGTTGATCGATGACTATGTAATCGTCTGACCGGACAAGTCCGACTATGGTGCCGAACCCGGCAGCCCAGCCTGTCGGAAACAGCAGCACGTGATCCATATTGAGAAGTTCTGCCAGTTCCCGTTCGAGGCTTCTTGAGAGGCGGGTATTTCCCTGCAACATGGGGGAAGCGGCGCTGTGCGGGCCAAACTCGTTGAGGGCGCGCGTGGCCGCCTGGTGAATCGCCGGGTGCGAGGCCAGTCCGAGGTAGTCCTGTGAGCCGAAGTTCAATCCTTCGACTATCTCTCCTTTCTGATTTCTGAGCCTCGTTTGTGATGCAGGCGACCGCTCGATGGAGCGGGCATAAGGCCAGGTGCTTAACTCTAAGCGACGGCGTATCCATTCGCCCAGAGGGAGGGTTCGTTCGATGATGTTCGATCCTTTGGGATAAGCGAACATGCCCAGATGCTTGGTGAAGGCATCAGTCAGATCATGATTTTCAATTGATGCTGTATTTCTCATGAAGAATCTCCTCTAGCGGCTTTGGACTTTGGTTCAGGACGCGATGCCACAGTTTTGGCAGGGGTAGATGGGATAGAGGACACCTCTACCCTCAAGCGCCCGCGAAGTTTTGGGGCGTGCTTTGAGAGGACAAGTTGTAAGAACTGCCTGGAAAGAGAGAACCCCGCCTGCCTGTAAGTCGGAGGCTTCTCTCTTCGAACCACTTTTCAGGCTTCCCTTGGTTTGAGGAACAGATGCACTTTTTCAAGGGACGCGACTGAGCGTAAGGTGCTTACCCTACGTCTTGACTTATATCACGTGAAGGCGGACGAGTAAAGATGGACATGTTACATTTAGGAAAATGAGCCGAATCGAACTGGTGCATGAAATAGAGATAGCGAAAATCGTCGGGCTGGAAAATTACTTCGGCCTGCGGGATCAATGGCTCAAAGTTTCGTTGAGCGACCCCGCGCGGTAGCCTTCGAGATCGAGCGCGACGTAGGAAAATCCGAGACGCTTCAACGTTTCGGCCATCCGCGCGGCCATCTCGACCTTCAGCGCGCGCGCAAGCTCTTCTTCGGCGATCTCGATGCGGGCGATCTCTCCGTGATGTCTGACTCTCAACTGGCGAAATCCCATTCGACGGAGTTCCATTTCAGCCCTGTCGACCATCGATAGTTTTTCGATGGTCACGATCTGGCCATAAGGTATGCGCGAAGAGAGGCAGGCCGAAGCGGGCTGGTCCCAGGTGGGAAGGCTGGCCCGTCGCGACAGTTCCCGTATGTCGGATTTGGTGAGACGGCAATCGAGCAGCGGAGAGCACACGCCGTGTTCGCGCGCCGCCTGACGGCCCGGACGATAATCGGCAGCGTCGTCAGAGTTCGTGCCATCGCAGATGGTTTCAAATCCCCGATCGAGCGCAAGCTGTCGCAGTTTGGCGTAGAGTTCCCTCTTGCAGTAGTAGCAGCGGTTCGTGGGGTTCGCGGTGTAGTTGGGGTCCTGGAATTCTTCGGTGAGCAGAATCTCATGGCGGATGCCGAAGCGGGAGACGAGTCGCTCGGCCAACTCGCGCTGAAAGGTGGGGTAAGAGGCGCTGTCTCCGGTCACGGCCAGCGCCTTTTCGCCAAGCTCGGAGTTTGCAACATAAGCCAGATAGGCGCTATCGACTCCGCCTGAAAATGCGATTATGACGGAGGCAAAATCGCGCATCATCCGACGAAGGTTTTCTTCTTTGGCTTCGAGCGTTTCGTTCATCGGGTCTGCTTGTGAGCGGCGATGTAATCCTGCGCCGCCTTCTTGAGGTCAGGGCTTGTAAGCCCTATGCGAACGGCTTCCTCGACAGCTTTTTCTTCGCTCATTCCCTGATCGAGCGTGAGGTAGATCATCCAGAAAGCTCCGACGCGGTTGGCGCTGCCGCAGTGAATCAACATCGGCTGAAGGGATTTGTCCTTGACCGATTTGATGAACTCATCGACCTGTTCCGCTTTTATCGGCCCGCGCCCGACAGGAATGTTTATGTAGCGCAGTCCGGCTTTTTCAGCCATCTGGCGCTGGTGAGCGAGGTCCTGGCCCTCGGCGTCAGTGCGAAGGTTGAGCACGGAGCGGAACCCGCTGGAAGCGAGCTTTGCGAAGGCAGCATCCGTAGGCTGCCCGGCGGTGGCGAAGTTTTCGTTGAGGCAGAGCACGCGCGGAATGTCGCCCTTGAGCGATTCTTCGATCTTTGTGAGCTTTTCATCCCTGGTCTGGCCGACAGCGACAGCTATTGTGACAAGGAAAAGGAGAGTGATAAGAACGGCGAGTTTCTTTTTCATCCTGCAACCCCCATCAATGATATGACGCCAGAAAATATAGCACGGCCAATCGCATTAGTGGAAATTGCGTAACGTCCCGCGTCAGGAGGGGGCACAATTGAAAGTGAGACTCAAGAGAAAGGATCATAAGACCATGGGCTTT
>CAZPQE010000634.1:0-3339 GCA_964588615.1 uncultured Clostridia bacterium
TGGAAACCGAGCTATCGATTCTCTCTCACTCCCCACGAATACGAAGACTTCGCCGGGATGTGCCGCTATCATCAGACTTCGCCTGATTCGCATTTCACTCAAAAACGTCTCTGCTCGCGGGCGACTCCCGAAGGGCGCGTCACGATCAGCGATCATCGGCTTATCACCAACGCGCGAGGCTCTCGCGATGAAAAAGAATTGGCGAGCGAAGAAGAATACCTCGCCGCGCTGCGCGATCTCTTCGACATCCGGCTATGAACCATCTATGCTGACTGCGCTCACACACAAGGTTCCGCCCTGCATCAATCGATGCGAGCTTTCATTCATCGACCGCGCTCCGATTGATTACGCTCTCGCCCTCCGTCAGCACCAGCAGTATTTGAATGCGCTCGCTGGCTGCGGTCTCGATGTCATCGAGCTTGCTGTCAACATGGATTTCCCCGATGGCTGCTTCGTCGAAGACACTGCGGTCGTCGTCGATGAGATAGCCGTGCTGACACGTCCGGGCGCGCTTTCGCGTCAGGGAGAAATCACGGGGATGGAGCAGGAGTTGAAAAAATATCGAGAGACGGCGCGCATACAACAGCCTGCGACTCTCGAAGGCGGAGACGTTTTGCGGGTCGGCAGAAAACTGTTCGTCGGCCTGTCGCGGCGCACCAATCGAGAAGGCGTCCGGCAACTCGCCACGATTCTCAGCCCTTTCGGCTACTCGGTCACTGCGGTCGAAGTGAGAGAGTGCCTGCATCTGAAGAGCGCCGTCACTGCGCTTGACGATAAGACTCTGCTTGCAAACGAAGGGTGGATCGACCTTGCGCCGTTCGAGGATTTCCGCCTGCTGGCTGTGGAAAAAGAGGAGCATCAGGCGGCCAATTCGCTGCGGGTGGGCGATGTCATCCTGCTGCCTGACGGGTTTCCGAAAACGCGGCGGTCTGTCGAAGAAGCAGGGTTCGAGGTTCGCGCAATCGACATCTCCGAGTTCCTGAAAGCCGAAGCGGGATTGACCTGCTCAAGCATAAATTTCGAAACCTGGTGATCGATTCACTTCACGGCGACGGAGGCCAGGAGATCGGCTTCCTCTCTCGCGCGTCGAATCACTTCCCGTTCATCCATTGTCACGAGCCTGCGGTCGCGCATCACCACGCGGCCATCGATTATCACCGTCACAACGTCGCTGGCGCAGGCCGAATAGACGATGGCTGAAACCTGATCCCTCCACGGCGTGGCATGCAAAGTGTCGAGGTCGAGCAGAGTCAGATCGGCGCGCTTGCCCGGTTCGATGCTGCCTGTTTCGTGTTCAAGACCGAGAGCGCGCGCTCCATCGATAGTGGCCATCTTCAGCACGCGGAGCGCTGGGAGAGATTCCGGGCCAAGCATCATTTTTTGAATGAGTGCCGCCGAGCGCATCTCGGTGAACATATCGAGCCGGTTGTTGCACGGCGCTCCGTCGGCTCCGAGCGAAACCTCGATGCTGCGCTCCATCATCTCGGCGACGCGAGCCAGTCCCGAACTCAATTTGAGATTCGACGAAGGACAGTGAGCCACTTTCGTGTTGGTGCGGCTGAGTATGTCCATCTCGTTTTCATCCAGCCAGACGCAGTGCGCAAGCAGGACGTGAGGAGCGGCGAGGCCGACCTTATCGAGGTACTCGATATTGCGCAATCCGGTCTCGCGTTCGACCATAGCTATTTCGTCGAGGTTTTCCGAAGCGTGAGTGTGAACCATCACACCGCGCTCGACCGCGAGGCGCGCAACCTGTCGGAGCAAATCCTCGGTGCAACTGATGGCGAAGCGCGGAGCGAAGCAGTAACGTATGCGCCCGTCGGCGTGGTTGTGCCAGCGGTCGAGCAGAGCGAGGGACTCGGCTATCGAATCCTGGGTCTGTTCTCTGAGTCCTTCGGGCACGCCCTGACCTTTGTCCATCATGCACTTGCCTAGGGTTGCGCGAAACCCGGTCTCTTCGACTGCGCGGAAAACCGATTCGGTGTGATGAACCGTTTCCATCGTGAGCGCGCAGGTCGTGCCTCCGCGAATGAGTTCGGCAATTCCCAGCCGGGCCGAAGCGTAAAGCGACTCCGGGGTGTGCGCGGCTTCCAGAGGCCAGATGCGTTTTTTGAGCCAATCGATAAGAGCGAGGTCGTCCGCCGCTCCGCGAAACAGCGTCTGGCACAGATGGACATGGGTTTGAACGAATCCGGGCAGGAGTACGAGTCCTCCAGCATCGATCACAAGGTCGGCTGTTGTGTCAATCGATGCGCCGAGTTTGACGATGACTCCCTGCTCGACGAGCACATCGCCTTCGAAGACGATATCGTCAGCGTCCATGGTTATGACGGTCGCGCCGCGTATGAGCAGTGATTGGGCCATGATTCAATGCTTGATGCTAATGAGGCGCGGGGAGAGAAGCAAGTGTAATCTTCAAATCTTTATGGGCCACTTGCTTTCGGTGAACTCAAGGCACAAACGCTCAAGGCCGTCCCGGCCCATGTACCGGTTGCGTACCAGGGCCAGGCTTTTGAAGGTGCGTTTCTGGTTTGCGACCCTGACCCATTCGAAATCGGCGGGCGCGGCCTTGACGTAGATGCGCGCGCCGCTGGCGCTGACGTTTTCCGTGTAGGCCACTTCCTGGGCGATGACCCCCATCTGCTGACTGAGGTATTCGACTCTGACCATTTCGCTTCGATTGATGCGAGGCTCGCGCCGCCGGTCAGGCCCCGGCCAGGGTTGCGTGCGAAAAGTGGCCCAGGGCTTGTAGAGATAAAACGAAGGCGGGTGCTCGCCCAGGAATTCGAGTCCCACGACCCTCAAGCCGTCTTCCACAGGCTCGACCCGGCGCACTATCGCATAGACCTTGTATGAAGGATCAGAGTATCCGTGCGTGCGCAGGCGAGTCGGCATAGGCATAGTCACATGCAGTATCATGCCGGGCCACACGCGGCGGCTAAGGCATATGCCCACTCCCATGCGGGAGATGTCGAAGCTTTTGGTCATCTCATTCCACTTGCCGCCCTCGCGGTCGCTTCCGGCCACGAGCACGGGGATCGATATGTTATATCGCTCGGTGCGCCGCCGGTTGGAGGATTGCGCTTCATGCTCTCTGGTCAACACCGGCTGACTGGCCGATGTTCCCCTGACGCTTATCAACTCCGAGTCGGGCATGCCGGACTGCTTCCGGGCGGCTGAAGACGCGCCGACGCTCCTGCTGGCTTCCTTCCCGGCGGTCGCTTTTGATTCAGTTGCCGACGCCGCAGATTTCCTCGCGGGTTGAGCGGTTTGTTTTTCCTCGCCGGCAGCAGTTACAGGTTTGGGAATTTCGAGCGGCGGGAGAGTCTGTCGACGAGC
>CAZPQE010000635.1:0-3339 GCA_964588615.1 uncultured Clostridia bacterium
TTGCATTTGAAACGGGCAGCGGGAAGGCTGCCCGTCGAGCGATTTATAAGAGTTGAAGTAGGATTCGCTGCGTCACGCCCTCGCGGAAAGTCACTCGATTGTAATTTTGATCCAGTTCATCTGGCCGTTGCGCTCTACCTGGATGGCGATCTCTTCGCCCTCGGCAATCGCGCGCGAAGCCGCTGCCAGGTCTTCCGCGCTTTTGACTTCGGTGCGTCCCACCCGGTGAATCACATCGCCGTGACGGAGGCCCGCTTCCTGAGCCGGGCTGCCGGGTTTGACGTAGACGACCAGAGCGCCTGCGGCTAGCCGGAGTTTCATCTCCTGGGCCATCTGAGGAGTTATGGTCTGGGCGATGACGCCGAGTTTCCCAGGTTGAGTTTCAGCGGGTGGTTGACGGTCAGGGTCAGCGCGTCTGGCTGTGATTTCAGTCGGACGTTCGGCAAGCTCGACCAAAACGGACTGAGGCTTTCCGTCGCGCAGGAAATCAACTTTGACGGATTTGCCGACAGGCAGGGAAGCGACGGCGTTTGTCAACTCGCGCGGGAATTTCACATCCTTGCCGTCGAATGAGGTGATGACATCGCCGCTCCTCAGCCCTGCCTTGCCTGCGGGCATATCCGGGTCGGGAACATCTTCGACCAGGACTCCGGCGCCCGCCTCAAGCCCCAGCGAGCGGGCCGTCGCCGCATCGAGCTCTCTGACCTGCACGCCGAGATAGCCGCGAGAGACCTTTCCTGCTCGGACAAGCTGACTGAATATTTCGCGGGCTGTTTTCGAAGCGATGGCAAATCCTATGCCGACGTTGCCGCCGACATTGCCTCCAAGCGCGCGCTCGGAAATTATCATGGTATTGATGCCTATGACTTCGCCTTGCAGATTGATGAGCGGGCCGCCGGAATTTCCAGGGTTGATCGAAGCGTCGGTCTGAATGTAGCGACTGAATTGTGAACTGTTCAATTCCCGTCCCGTCGCGCTGACGATTCCAGCCGTAAGGGTTTGTTGAAATCCGAACGGGCTGCCGAGCGCAAGCACCCAGTCGCCCTGCTCGACTTCGTCGGAATCACCCAGAATGGCGACCGGCAGTCCTGATGCATCGATCTTGATTACTGCAAGGTCGGTTTCGCGGTCTGCGCCGATCACTTTGGCGGGAAGTTTGCGGTTGTCGCTGAGGGTGACTTCGAGGCGGATCGCGTTTTCGACGACGTGGTTGTTGGTCAGGATGTAGCCGTCCTGGGTGACGATCACTCCAGAACCGGCGCTCGAAGACCGTCGCGGTCGATTCGGATTCGGAAACCCGAAGATATCGACTGAGTCGTCACTGCGGGCCGTCGATGTGTTCTCGATGAACACGACGGCGGGCTTGACGGCTTTGGCCACCTCTCTGAAAGATTTCGACAGTTCGGCAGGCGAGACGGCGCTCACCGCGCTCATCGAGTGAGAAGGCGGAAGTTGAGGGGCCGAGCCTGTCGACCTTAGATAGGCCGCCTGAATGATTGCGACCGCGACAATGAGGGCGGCTCCCAGGACGGCAGTTACGATCCAAGCCAGTCGGCCTGATGGTTTTTCTTTTCGGGGAATCTCTATGGGTTGAGTGACTTTGAAATCCTGCGCGGGTTCTTCGACTTGGCATTCAGTTTGAATATCCTGCATCTTGCGATCCTTTCTTTGCGCGAAATTCTCATCAAGCTTAACCGAGGCGGCAGTCGGCATGCAATCTTCGAATGCAGAATGCGGAGTGAGGAGCGCGGAATGTCGAATAGCGAGAGTGTTCCCCTATTCTGCACTCTGCATTCCGAATCCCGCATTCCCTGAAGAGGTTGCGCCCCGACATTTCACATCTGCGGGTGCGACTCGCGGCGGGTGCGAGTCAGCCCGTAGGATTTCAACTGGCGATAGAGGGTCGAAGGCGAGATGCCCAGAATCTCCGAGGCTTTGCCCTGATGCCATCCGGTCTGTTCGAGCACGCGGATGATTTGTTTCCTCTTTATCTGTTCGAGGCTTATTTCTTCGGCCTCGGCGCTGCTGACCGTAGCCCGGTTGCCGGGCGAGAAGGTGCGGAGTTCCAGAGGAAGATCAGCCGAAGTGATGATTTCGTCAGATGAGAGGATGACTGCGCGCTCGATGACGTTCTTGAGTTCGCGCACGTTGCCGGGCCAGGAATAATTCATCAGCACTGACATGGCTTCATCGCTGATTGCGCGAGTCGGGCCTCCGGTCACATTGGCCAGAAAATGATGGGCGAGCGGGGGGATATCTTCGGGTCGCTCGCGCAGAGGAGGAAGCTGGACTGTGAAATTGTTTATGCGGAAGAGCAGGTCGCTTCGGAATTTTCCATCGCTGGCATCCTGGCTCAGGTCGCGGTTGGTGGCGGCGATTACACGGACATCGACCTCGACTTTCTTCGTGCCGCCGACCCGGAAGAAGGTCTGGGTTTCGAGCACTCTCAGGAGCTTGGACTGGAGTGTGAGGCTCATCTCGCCGATTTCATCCAAAAAGAGCGTGCCGCTGTGGGCGAGTTCGAGCAGACCGAGTTTGCGCTTGCGCGCTCCGGTGAAGGCTCCGGCCTCATAGCCGAATAGCTCGCTTTCGAGCAGGGTTTCCTGAATAGCCGCGCAGCTTATATCGATGAACGGCCCGCTGGCTCGATGAGACTGGTAGTGGATGGTCTGGGCCACGAGTTCCTTGCCCGTCCCGGATTCGCCCGTGACCAGAACGATGGCGTTCGAATGAGCCACTTTTCGCACCAGCGAAAGTATGTCGTTCATCTTGTTGCTGCGGGCTACCATATCGGGCGCTTTCTCCTTGTAGGTCAGGCGCGAATGAAGGATGAGGTTTTCCTGGCGGAGTTGACGCTTTTCGAAGGCTTTGTGAAGTATGGCGTCGAGTTCCCGTATGTGACAGGGCTTGGTGAGATAATCGTAAGCGCCCAGTTTCATGGCCTGAAGAGCGGTTTCTACGGTCGCATGCCCGGTCATCATCAGCACTTCGGGGGGAACTTCGAGTTGACGCAGTTCTCTGAGCACTTCTATCCCGCCGAGGCCAGGCATCATGATATCGAGAAGTGCGACATCGAATTCCTGCTCGCGGGCAGCCCTGAGCGCCGCTTCTCCGTCGTTGACCAGGGTGACGTGATGGCCGATGCGGGCCAGTTCTTTCTGAAGCACAAGTCCGAGATTTCTCTCGTCTTCGGCTATGAGCAGACGCATATTCACATTTGAACTCATCGGATGTTCTCCGTATTGAGGGTTGCCTGCGTGTCTTTGGCCTGAATGTGAGCGACATCAGGGATGACTGGCAGCAGCACCCGAAATGTAGATCCCTGGTCTTCGACCGAAT
>CAZPQE010000636.1:0-3329 GCA_964588615.1 uncultured Clostridia bacterium
CAGCGGCGAAGAAGACGATTTGTTTTCGGTCTTTCAGGAAACCGGAGCCATGCTCGAAGGCCATTTCCTGCTCACCTCCGGGTTGCACTCTACCCGATATCTGCAATGCGCTCTCGTGCTTCAGCACCCCCGGCACGCCGAACGCATCGGAAAGCATATCGCTTCCTTTTTCCGGGATGAAAAGATCGGTGTCGTGGTCGCGCCCGCTATCGGCGGGATCATAGTCGCTCACGAAGCGGCACGCGCGCTGGGCTGCCGCGCGCTTTTTACTGAACGCCAGGATGGAGTAATGACACTGCGCCGAGGTTTCAGAATCGAGCCCGGCGAGCGCGCCCTCGTGGTCGAAGACGTCGTGACTACGGGAGGCTCGACCCGCGAAACGATCGAAGCGGTGACACGAGCCGGGGGGGATTGCCGGGGCGCAGCTTCGGTCGTAGACCGAAGCGGAGGCGGGGTGGATTTGGGAATCAGAAGAGTCGCGTTGCTGACGCTCGATGTCTCCGCTTACCAGCCGGAGGATTGCCCGCTTTGCAAACAGGGCATCCCTGCCGTCAAGCCCGGCAGCCGAAAGCAACCCTGATCGTGCCTCTCTCATGCGCAACTTCAAAATAACAATCCAGTATGACGGCACTGATTACCTCGGCTGGCAGATACAAAATCAGGGGCGCACGATTCAAGGCGAACTCACAAAAGCCCTGACCCTGCTCGACCGACGACAGGTGATAGTCCATGGCGCAGGACGCACCGACGCTGGCGTTCACGCCGAAGGACAGGTTGCGAGTTTTCATTTCGAAAGAAATTTCTCCGCCCTCGAACTCCGGGACGCCATCAACGGAAACCTCGAACGCGACATAAGGGTGATGGAGGTCGAGGAGGCTGATGAAAGATTTCACGCCCGCCTCTCGGCTCTCGGTAAGAGCTATCGCTATAGAATATGGACTGGAGATGTACTGATCCCCTTCGTCCGACGATACGTCCATCATTATCGAGGCGATCTCGATATGGAAAGCATGCGCCGGGCGGCGAGCGCGCTTGTCGGGACTCACGACTTCAGCGCATTCACCGTATCGAGTTCTCAAACCGCTACTCATATTCGCACTCTGAAGCGGCTTGAGCTTTTTGAGGATTCTACCGAAATAACGATCATAGCCGAGGCCGACGGCTTCCTCCGCTACATGGTCAGAACCATCGCCGGGACATTGATCGACATAGGCAGAGGCTTCCGCGAGGCTTCTGAAATGGGCGCGATACTCGCAAGCGGCGATCGTAGCAGCGCAGGCCCCTGCGCTCCCGCAGCCGGGTTGACTTTGGTCAGAGTGGACTATTAAATTGACCAGTCATATTCAAAGACAGACGATCGTATAATGAGCAAGAATCTTCTTAAAGAGTTTGATGGCATAATTGAAAACGGCTCCAGAGACGAATTCCTCCTCCGGCAGATCGATCCGCTTCGCCTGCCTTCACACATAGCGGTCATAATGGACGGCAACGGGAGATGGGCAGCACGTCGCGGCCTCCCGCGAGTGGCGGGCCATCGCGCCGGAGCCGAAGCCGTGCGGGCGACGGTCGAAACCTCGGCCCGGCTCGGCATACAATGCCTGACGCTCTATGCCTTCTCGACCGAAAACTGGAAGCGCCCGCGCCTGGAAGTCGCTGCGCTGATGGGACTGCTCAGGGAATTTCTGCGTAAGGAAATCGCCTCGCTCAAGCGCAACAACATAAGGTTTCAGACCATAGGCCGCGAGGAGCAACTAGAAAAGGAAGTGCTCGGCGAAGTCGCCCGCGCCCGCAAGGAGACTCAGGCAAACACCGGAATGCTCCTTTCGGTCGCGCTCAACTACAGCGGTCGCACTGAAATACTCAATGCCCTCAGAGGGCTGGTAGCCGAGTGCGTCGAGGCGGGCAGAGACCCTTCTGAAATCGGCGAGAGCGATCTCGAACGCCATCTCTTCACCTTCGGATTGCCCGATCCCGATCTGTTGGTTCGGACGAGCGGCGAGATGCGGGTTTCGAATTTCCTGCTCTGGCAGATAGCCTACAGCGAGATTTATGTGACTGAAGTTCTATGGCCCGACTTCCGACGGGCAGACCTCTTCGAGGCAATCATCGAGTATCAGAAGCGCGAGCGACGCTATGGCGATGTCAAGCCTTCTGATTCGCTGATCGCCGCCGGAATGAAATGAGCGCGCCGACAACCTGCGGGATAAATGAAAAGAATACTCACCGCCATCCTCCTGCTGCCCATACTGCTCTACACGGTCTGGAACGATTTCCCATATTATTTCGTCGCCCTCACGGGACTTGCCGTCGCCGTCGGCCTTTATGAGTTCTATTCGTTTGCTTCCAGACTCGGTCTGCATCCTCACTCGGCGGTCGGCTATGCGGCAGGCATCTGCGTCGTCGCATGCTTTGCGCTCCGTCGCGCGGAGTGGATAATTCCGCTGATGGCTGCGCTCGTCATCGTCTCGCTTTCGATATCGGTATTTCGAGAAGGGGAATTCACCCGCACTCTAGCTTCGGTCTCAGCGACCGTTTTCGGCGTCATCTACATTGCTCTGCTTGCGGGATTTCTAGTAGGCCTCCGGATGATGGCTGACACGCAGGTGAGCAAACTCGCGGCGAAACTTCTGACGATGTTTTTTGCTATGGTGATGATGACCGACACCGGAGCCTACTACACGGGCCGCACGCTTGGCCGTCACAAACTCGCTCCGCGCGTGAGTCCCGGCAAGACCATCGAAGGATCCATCGGCGGATTCATTTCGGCGGCGCTCGCGGGCGTGGTTTGCAGACAGGTTTTCTACCCTGAGATCGCTCTTGTACACGCGCTCGTTCTTGGGGCGATCATCGGAGCAGTTTCTCAGATTGGCGATCTTGCGGAATCGCTTCTCAAGCGCGGATCGAATGTGAAGGATTCAGGCAGCATATTTCCGGGTCACGGCGGCATGCTCGACCGCATCGATAGCATACTGTTCTGCGCGCCGGTGATTTATTTTTACTCGCAGTGGTTTCTGTGAATGGAACCTCTCGACAGACAAACCCGCATCTTCCGACTTTTACGGAGCAGGTCCGCAACCGTTTTTTTCATCGCCGTGACGCTGGTGGCCGGAATCTATTTCGCCCGTTTGTCGGGCGATGACCCTCGCCTTTACAGAAACGATTTCAATGTTTTTTTCTTCGCCTCACAGGAAGTGACTGCCGGGCGCGATCCTTATCAAAATTCACTCGGACAGTGGACTCCCTACCTTTATCCTCCGCTGCTGGCAGAAGCCATGATTCCATTGACCCTGTTGCCGCTCCCTGCGGCAGCTTACCTGTGGTTCTTGATG
>CAZPQE010000637.1:0-3325 GCA_964588615.1 uncultured Clostridia bacterium
TTTTTCCAATCAAGGTAATCTTTTAGAATTTGTGCATGGTCGAAAGCGAGTTCGGGAAGTTGTTTGATCCAGTGCCAGGCCACGTCTGAGGCATCGTCTGAGGCTACGGCCTGATAATCGCCTTCGAGTACTGCGGTGTAAGCCACGCTGACGGTGTGGCCTCGCGGGTCACGGCCCGGATCGCCGAATGCGCCGAGTTGATGGAAGCTTATTCCTTCGAGGCCCGTCTCTTCCTTCAACTCCCTGGCGGCTGCGTCTTCGAGAGACTCGTCCTTGTCAACGAACCCTCCGGGAAAAGCCCAGCAATCCGCGAACGGCTCTCTGCCGCGACGGATGAGCAGCACTTCCAGCCGATTTCTCCTGCCGCGACGAAAGAGGATGATATCGACCGTGACTGCGGGTCGCGGATAATCGTAGCAATGCTGCTTATTCGATGATTGTCTTTTTGTCATCCGATCCCGGCTCTCCTTCTCGCCCGGCGACGACATTATACTTCAGGCGACCGGATGAGACTTAAAAGAAATTTAATAGCGAGGTAATACCCATCTAATCTTTCCGCTTTATCATCCGACCTGAGCAGGAAGCCCCGATCAGTTTCAGCGAAGGGGGTGCTGATGCCAAAAGCTTTGAAAAGAGAAGTGGCCCGCATAGAGCGTCAGGCTGCCGGTCAGGTCGCTCTCATCAGGCGAGTGGTTCAGGAGTACACAGAGGTTGCCCGTTGCGGCATGCCCGAAATTCGCGCCCGGCTCAGGAAACAGCGCGAGATCGAACGCGCAGTCGGAGATTACCTGCGGATTCATAAATCACTCAGGCATCTCAGAAAAAAATTGCGGGCCGCGAAATAAAGAGGTGATCGATGCTTGAAAAAAGATTTTCAATCGAGGCATGTGCAGAGGATCTGGAGATGGCTCGCAGCGTGTATAGCTGGCTGGCATCCAGTCGCCGCGCGACTGAAGAAGAGATTTGCATAGCGGCTGTCGAAATGGGAAAACTTGCGGTCAAGCTGGCATCAGCCAGGCTTGCGCAGGCCGAGTTTTACCTGTCGTCGCTCGTTACTCGGGCTGATTACCTAAAAGTCCGATGCGAGAGCCGGGAGGCAGTCAAACGCGATCTCGCCGAGCTTGCATGGATACAGAACGCTCTGCCCTCCAACACCACGATCATCGCCGAACTTGCCGACGAGATGGAGCAGCGAAAGCGTGAGCTTGAAGCTATACTCAAACAATCAGAAATCGCACCAGGCGCGAAAGTGCAATCAATAGAACCTGTCCAGCCAACAACGAGGGTCGCAAGAAACCAGGCAGGCTATCAGCCTTGAACCAACCCACCTGCATTTGCCGTCGGATTTTCGGACCGATGGTCCCGCACAAAACTGAAAAAAATGGCGGGCGCCTGGCCCGCCACTTTTTTCGGATACTGGTGACCCGCAGGTTCGATCAGGATTGAGCTTTGCTTACGGGGGCTGCCGTCGTGACGCCGCGTGAGAGCAGGCGTATTTCGACTCTTCGGTTCTGGGCGCGGCCTTCTTCTGTAGCATTGTCGGCCACGGGACGCACCTTGCCCATCCCGATCACATGCATTCTGAAGAGCGGGATGTTATGACGCTCGGCCAGATAGCGACGCACCGCGTCGGCGCGCTTGGCGGTAAGCTCATTGTTGTAAGTGTCTGTGCCTTTCCCGTCGGCGAAGCCCTCGATTTCGAGGATGAAGTTGTTTCGATCCTTTATCTGCGAAGCCAGCGCGTCGAGCGCGGTCTGAGATTCGGGAGAAAGGAGAAAGCTGTCGCTTTTGAAGTTGACCTTCGCGGTGTTTTGAAGCGAGTAGCGGTCGAGATTTGCGCGAATGTCGTTGACCGATTGTTCGGCAGCCCCGGCGCGCTGGCTTGCTTCTTCGGCCCGCGCGATAGCGGCGTCGGCCTGAGCCTGAGCCCGATCAGCCCGACCGCGCACGTCGTTGATCTCCTGACCGATACGCGCTATGTCCTGAGTGTTGCGGCGCGAGGTCTCTTCCAACTCGCCCGTCCGGTTTTCCAGAGGAGCGACCCGCTCGTTGATTCTGGCGCGCGCGTATTTCTTGGTGGCGCAGGCTGAACCTATAAAGGCCAGGAGGCTGAGGATTGCGACTGCGGCTATATGTCTTTTCATGATGATTCCTCTTTGACTGAGGTTAGTTAGATAAAAGGCGATGCGGTCATGACCCGCATCGCCCTAATGGTTACCGCCCTCACCACAGTAACCACACATAAGAGAACGGATATGATCTCATCATCACCCGTATCTCTGCCCCGCTTTGAAAGTCTGCAATCAATGTGCCGCTGAGAGGCCGCTGCCTAAGTGCGGGAAAATCAGAGGAGGGATGAAATCGGAGGCGCGAAAACAGGAAAAGTTTACAGACTCGCTATGTAAGAATTTCCAGTCCCCGGAAAGCTCTGCGCGTGACTCACAGGTTTTCGATTTAGGGCAGCTAAAGAAGCATGAGCCGGTAAATCGCGCGCTCGCAAAGGCAGAATACACCTCAGCAAAACTTTGGGTGTATAATCCAGCCGAGCAGGCTGCCCTGCATCACACTCGCTGCGAAAAGGATTGGAGGACGCATGCCGAGCACGCTGGCGCTATGGAGAGCCATAGCGAGTGATTTCAACACGATGGGTCCCGCAAGACCGGAAGATTTCAGGAAGCTCTTCGTCGACCGCAACGAAGACGATCCGACTCGCAGCGTTGTGCAAAGACTCAAACTCGCCTTTCAAAACAGCATCGCTGGACCGAGACCTTACAAAGCGACGGTCGCGGGACAGGTCGGCAGCGGCAAGAGCACTGAGCTTATGCGGCTTGCTGAAGAACTGGCTGAGGATTTTTTCGTCGTCTGGTTCGATGCGGCAACAGTTCTGAGCGGAGAGAAGAGCGATCCTCTCGATGTGCTTCTCGGCCTGGGCGTGTCCGCGCATCTTGCCGCTCAGATGACCGGTCTTGATCCGCCTGATGAACTCGCCGGAAAACTCGTTGAGAGTTTCGCAAGATTTGCGCAACTACACGAAGACCGCAAGAGGTTTCTGTTGAATATGGAAACCCTGGTAAGTCAGACGGCCCCGTCTGTTATCACGGGGAGCGAAAGCTGGACAAGCACCCCCGCTTTGACAGAGGCGAAGTTTTCTCCTCTCCGCTTCGACCTCGACCTGAGCGACGATTCTGTGGAGAAGTCGCCGCCCAATCCGAGAGAGGTCGTCAAGGCATTGAATGAAATCGTAGACTTCGCTCAATGGGAATCCAAAAGGCCGATGCTGATAATCACAGACGGGCTGGATAAAGTGTCTGCTGCCCGCGCTCAT
>CAZPQE010000638.1:0-3303 GCA_964588615.1 uncultured Clostridia bacterium
GCCCGCGCACTGGAACTCGATGAGCGGAGCGCCTGCGCGCTCGATCCAGTCGAAGAAGGCCATAAGGGTTTCGCGCGCGCAATCATATCTGAGCAGAGGAGTCGAGAGAGAACAGTAGGTGTGCTGCCAGAGGCGAAGCACTTCCACAGGAAGCCCTTTGTAGCGCGGGCTGAACTCAAGCGGAAAGAGTCCGCAGAGCAGAGGCATCCCATCGGGCCTTGCGCTGTTTCGGGCGTAGACGAGCGCGACCCGGACATTTTCCGAGCCTAATCTTCTGAGCGCCGGAAGCAGCATCCAGGATTCATAAAATGGATTGGGTTCGGCAGCCCGCATCGTCAGTTCGTCCCAGGCTTCCTTATGGTCTTCGAGCATTGAAGGGTCATCGAGGAGGACGACCGACATTTTCTTGTCCGTCGTGACTTTGACTTGTCTTGCGGGGGGGGCTTCGATGGTTTGTAAGCCGAAAGCCGCTCCCATAGAGGGAGCATTTATAGTTGAAGACCTCTTTCCTTCTGCGACGGCCATAAGAAAAGTAAATGTCGAATGGCTCAGGTTTTTCTTTTCAGGCGCAAAACCTGGCCTTTTGGCCGAGGCGATGATAAATTGCCGTTTCAGGATAAACACCTTTCACGAAGGCCGGAATGCGGATAATACCAGCGATAGACTTGAAAGGCGGACGATGCGTCCGTTTGACCGAGGGGCGCGAAGACACCGCCAGAGTTTATGATCGGGACCCGCTCGAAGTCGCGCGAGGGTACGAGAGCGCAGGAGCGCCGCTCATTCACCTAGTCGACCTCGACGGAGCTTTCCGAGGCGCAGCGAGCGAGAATCAGAAAATCATTTGCAGGATAATCGAGGAAATAACTACGCCGGTCGAAGTCGGAGGCGGCATCCGCTCGATGGAAGACATAAGAAATCTGATAGAAAACATCGGCGCGCAATTTGTGATCGTCGGAACCATAGCGGTCGAACGATCCGAATTGCTCGCTCGCGCTGTTGATGAGTTCGGCGAGCGAATCATAGTCGGCATAGACGCTCGCGGCTCAGGCGTGGCGACGAGAGGATGGACTGAGGAGACCGCAGTCGATGCGCTTGATCTCGCAAAGCGAGTCGTCAGCCTCGGAGTGAGGCGGGTCATTTACACAGACATAGCGAGAGATGGGCGACTGGCCGGGCCGAATCTTGAAATGACTCGGCAGATAGCCTTGACATCGGGCGCGCGGGTGACGGCATCGGGCGGAATCTCTTCGCTTGAAGACATCGAGCGTTTGTGCGAGCTTGAAAGCGACGGAGTGGATTCGATAATCACAGGCAAGGCGCTTTATGAAAATCGCTTCACGCTCGAAGATGCCCTGCAGGTGACGAATAAACATGCTGGCTAAAAGAATCATACCCTGCCTGGATGTTGATCGCGGTCGCGTGGTCAAAGGGATTCGCTTCCTCGATCTCATCGATGCGGGCGATCCCGTCGAACAGGCTCGCCGTTATGACCGTGAAGGCGCGGACGAGCTTGTTTTCCTCGACATCACCGCGTCGTCGGACAGGCGCGATATAGTTCATGACATGGTGCGGAGGGTTGCCGATTCGGTTTTCATCCCGTTTACGGTCGGAGGCGGCATCCGAACGGTCGAAGACATGAGGCAGATGCTCGCGTCGGGGGCGGACAAAGTATCGATCAACACTGCCGCGATAAAGGAGCCGAACCTTATAACGGAAGGCGCTCACTCTTTCGGCTCGCAGGCAGTAGTTGTTGCTATTGACGCGAGGAAGGTGACAGGTGACAGGTTAGAGGTGACAGGGGCGGAGCGAGAAGGCGCGCCTTCCGGCAACTCGATCGCTGTGCCCTGTTCCCTGTCCCCTGTTACCTGGGAGGTCTACACGCACGGGGGGCGGACGCCTGCTGGCCTCGACGCGGTTGAGTGGGCGCGAAAGGCTGAAGAGTTAGGCGCAGGCGAGATACTGCTGACGAGCATGGACGCAGACGGCACGCGCGACGGTTACGATATAGAACTGACGCGGGCGGTGGCCGAAGCGGTCTCGATTCCGGTCATAGCATCAGGAGGCGCGGGCAGTTTGGAGCATCTCTGCGAGGCATTGAGCGAAGGCCGGGCCTCGGCTGTGCTCGCGGCTTCGATATTCCACTTCGGCGAGTTCACAATCAAGGATGCGAAAGATTTTCTTCGAGCGCGCGGACTGCCGATGCGTTGATGGAAAACCGGACCGCAGTGTTTTCTATTTCCTGTTGATCCGACGGTTCCTCAGTTTTTGCCAGATGCCGCGAAGCGATTTCACTTCTCCTGCGGTGAGCCCCAATCCATCTTTCAACAGCACTTTGTCTGTGATGTCGAGCGCGCCTTCGATGTCTCCGGCGACGATGAGCCTGTTAAGCTGGCTCGGATTGAGCAGAGAAGCGCCTTTGAGCGGCAACAGAAGTTTTTCCGCTTCTCTGGGTTCGAGTTCAAGCACCCCGCCGCCGTAGCTTCTTCCTGTGACTTCTGAAAATGCGAACGTCAATGAATTCAGGAAAGCCGACGCAATTGTTTATCCCTTCGCTCCGTTCCTGAATCGGACTCGATGAATCGTGTCAGTGCAGGTTGCGCCTGCTTCGTTGACGATTATCTTAGGGTAGCCATGCACCTGCCTGAGCATGAAAGCGTCAGGCGTCCAGATGGACGGCACGACGTACCATCTCTTTCGAATCCTGCATTTGTATCCGGTGTGCAGGCTCTTCGCCTCTCCACTGGCGATGTATATCCTGGCGAATTCCGACAGCTTTTCAAGCGGGAAGTCAGGAAGTTCGAGAAGGAGGGATGGAAGATCGTTCTTTGAGTTTTGCAGCCAATCGGAGTCGACAAAGAAAATGCACTGAAGATGCCCGGAGCGACTGACCAGACGCCGGGTGTATTCCTCCAATCGTCGCTCCTTTGCCTGACGTTCGGTGAGGACGAAGAAATCGTTAAGCCCGGTGACTATCCCGACATCGACATCGATGACATCGCTTGCAATGGTGAGATCGGAATTTTCCCTGAGTTCTCGAAGCATTTCGATCTCTTTCTTGTCGAGGAAGTATTGAGTCCACTTTTCAGTGGAATGGTCCATCTCCTTCAATTCGCTTTTGAGAAACTCAGTATGTTGATATAAAGCAAGATCATCGATGCCGCCAAGCTGGATGGTTCGAATGCCGGTATGCCCACTGCCGTTTCGCTCGCCGAGCAACAGCACAACTTCCTGTTGAACTAAGCGCTCCCCGCAGATGAAAACTGCCTGCCTTTGAATAACCTCGATCATTCTCTCATCGAATAG
>CAZPQE010000639.1:0-3290 GCA_964588615.1 uncultured Clostridia bacterium
TCTAAATCGAACCACACAACATTGGCACAAGGTGTGTCGGTAGCCCGACCGTAAGGGAGGGCTGGATACTCATAAGCTCAAGCCCGCGCTCACGCTTGGGCTACTGACACCGAGCCACCTGGGTGTACCAATCTCATAAGGTTCGATTTAGGCTCTCAGTCTCGTTCCCCCAAATTCAAGAAGAACATGGTCTTCTTTCGCCCGTTTTTTTTCCTTGACTCTGGACTCGGCTCAAGGGTGTACACTTCATTTGCCGAGTCGGAAGGAGAAGCAGAAATCGATATGTCTGAATCGGAACTTCGCATCGGAGAAATCGCCGCGCGCTCAGGCGTCAGCGTCGACACCCTGCGTTACTACGAGCGCCGCCGGTTGTTATCGCGCGCTCCGCGCACAGCAGGGGGCTTTCGCCTCTTCTCCGCCGAAACGATTGACCGAGTCCGATTCATCAAGCAAGCGCAAGACCTCGGCTTCTCGCTCGACGAGATCGGTCAACTGTTGACCACTGGCGGTGGCGCGACGGAATGCCGGAACATGCGCGACTTGCTCAAGGCAAGGCTGACCGAATTGGATGAGCGCATCAAAGCGATGCAAGATTTCCGCCGCAGGCTCGCTCATCACCTCGCGGCCTGTGAAAGCGAGTTGAGAGAGCGTGGCGAAGCGGCGCGGTGTCCGGTGATCGTAGAGATCACTCACATCAGTAAGGAGAAAAAGAGATGAAAGAAGAACGATGGGCTATTGGCGGCGCAGTGCTGACCGCCTTGACTGCCAGTCTCTGTTGCATTGGCCCGCTGTTGTTCGCGTCGCTTGGACTTGGCGCGTTCGGAGCAGCGTCAGTATTTGGAGCGGCGCGGCCATATCTGCTGGGCGTAGCCCTGCTGGCTCTGGCTTTCGGTTTTTATCGAACTTACTTCCGTCGCGCTCAAGCCTGCGCGCCTGGTGAAGCTTGCGCCACAAAGGCTGTGAACAAAGCGGGACGCGCCGGATTATGGCTGGCCTCCGTCGCGGTCATTGCCTTTGCGCTCTCGCCGTACTATGCGGGGAGACTTGCGCAGGGATTGAGCAACGGCACGGCTGCAACCAATGCGCAATCGCAAGCCTCAACACAACCGGCAGATGAGGCGTGGGTGACATTCAAGGTCAGCGGGATGACCTGCGCCAGTTGTGAAACGGTTGTCAGGCTCGCTCTCGAACGCGCTCCGGGAGTGCGTCGCGCCGAAGTTAGTTATCAACGAGGCGAAGCTGCGGCTGCCTACGACCCGAATGCGACCACGACCGACAAGCTGCGTGATGCGATCAATCAAACGGGCTACAAAAGCGAGAGAGTAAAATGAACACTTCAGACTGTTGCTCGAATATAAGGCTGACGGCGGAAGACGCCAATCACATGGCTGAAGTCTTATCAGTCGATCCGGTCAACGCGCCTGCGCCGCAGGACGATACGCGGCGCGTCTGCTGTAGTTGTAACCACGCCAGCCGCGCCGTGACACGTAAGACGATGTTGCTGATGCTCAAACCGGAATACTTCGACCGCCTCGGCGCAGGCGAGTACCGTTTTTGCCCGAGCCCGGAATGTCAGGTGGTTTATTTCACAGAGAGCGAGGGCGACATTTTCACCAGGGAGTCGCTGCGCGTGAGGTTGAAAACCAGGGAAGACCCGATCCCGCTGTGCTACTGCTTCGGCTTTGACGAGGCAGACGCGCGCGCAGAGATTGCCCGCACGGGCAGAACTTCGATTCCGCAGCGCATCGCCGCGCTCTTGAAGGAGGGAATGTGCGCTTGTCCGGCAAGAAATCCTTCGGGCGCCTGCTGCCTCGGTGAAGTGAACAAAGCCGTCAAGCGTTTGATGGCTGAACATCAGCAAAATGGCTAAACGAAGATTGTGCCGCCGCAGGATTGCGCCGCGCGATAATCGCAATTTTGAAATCAGCAAAGGGAGAAAAAGAAATGCGTTACAGACAATTTGCTCTGGCTCTGATCTTCGCGCTGACGTTGAGCATCGTCACCGCCTCCGCCGCGATCAGGACTGTCATCATTGGCGTTGAGGGAATGACCTGCGGCGGCTGCGCTGTCACAGTCGAGAAGGCGTTGAAGAAGACGCCCGGCGTCGAGGATGCCAAAGTCAGCTATGAAAAAGGCGAAGCGTGGATAAAGTACGATGATCAGAAAGTGACGCTCGCCAAACTGCGCGAGGTCATCAACGACGCGGGCTTCAAAGCAGGAGAAGTGAAGGAGAAACGATGATGCGGTTATTCACAAATCGTCTGCCGGTTTTTGCGCTCACCACATCCTTAGTCTGGTTGGCTACAGTGGTATTGAGCCAGGCAGCAGCCCGTTGTGTGGCAAGCCCATCCGACAAAAAACAAGAGCCTGCCCAACAGGCGGCTGAGTTCAAGCTTCTCGGCCTCAACGGGCAGCAGATCAGTTCGGCAGACTTAAAGGGCAATGTCGTCGTGCTGGATTTCTGGGCGACCTGGTGCGGTCCCTGTCTGGCGGAAATCCCAACCTTCACAAGCCTTCACGAGAAATATGCCGGTCGCGGAGTCAAGGTGGTCGGGATTGCCGTGCAATCGGGTTGGGCGCAGGACATCAAGCCTTATAGCGATAAATACAAGATCGCATACTCGATCCTCATCGGTGATGATGAAGTTGTCGAAAAGTACGGTGTGATCGGGTTTCCGACGACCTATATCCTTGACAAGGATTTCAAAGTCCACAGGAAGTTCACCGGCAAGCTGCCTGACAAAAAACAACTGGAGCATGAGATTGAATCCCTGCTCGCTGAAACGGGCAACCTTTAAAGGAGCAAACCATGATGAAGCGTATTCATCGTCGCGGAGAGCGACGAGCCGTAGTCAGCGGCTGGCAATTGCTGCTGGCGACATGTTGTGTGGTTCTGCTTGCGATGCCGCAAGCCCCTGTCAAGGCCCAGGCCGAGCGACAATCAACCCAATCCACTGCGGGCAACTCTGAATTGAGTCCGCAGGAAAAGAAGGTCATCGAATACCTGCAAGGCGTCTGGGGCAAGGAACACAGTGTCACGAGCGTAGACCAGGCGATGAAGGCCGTGGGCTTGCGTTCGTCGGATGAAACACGCTTTCGCATCGGCCAGCACATCAAACAACATCCTGAACTGCACGTCATCATCAGGCGGTGGGGATGGGAGACGCTCGTCCTGACACCGAACGAGAAGCTGATCGCGCGAGCGATCATCAATGCCGCGCGCGAACAGAAGCCAGCGCCGGCGCTCGCGCAAATCGCCAAAGCCGTCGGCGTCTCACAAAGGGATGTCA
>CAZPQE010000640.1:0-3286 GCA_964588615.1 uncultured Clostridia bacterium
AGTCTGGCCCCGGAGCCTCCGCGACAGAAAAGAAGAAGAGATCATCTTCGACGGAGAGCGCGTAGCGACCGGACTCCTTCAGTATCAGAAGGAGCAGCCCTTGAGCAGCTTTTTCTTCCGTCATCAGTTGCCCCTTCAGGAAGGTCTCATCGGAGGGACGCTTTCGACTACCTGGACTCTTATGCGAATCGAAGCGATGCAGCCGCGACTGGAATATAAGGGGCTGAGGAAAGTCGATGGCCGCGAAGTGCATGCGGTGAATTATCGCAAGCGCAAAGGGCTGATGGAGTTGAAAATCACCCTGTATTTCGAGGCAGCCACTTTCCGGCACATCCGCACCGATTACCTGTTCGAGATCGACACCGCGCTGGGCGGCAACCCGGATGCTGCGTCCAGATTGACAGCCTCGCGCCAGCTTCTGACCGAAGAGTTCGACGACTTTCGCGCGGTCGAAGGACTGACCCTGCCTCACAGGTACAAACTGCAACTGACACAGGAGGCAGGCAACCGCTCCTATCTCATGGACTGGGAGCTTTCAGTTCAGAAGCTTTCTCATAAAGAAGCCGTCGAAGACGCTCTGTTCAAAGCGAAGTAAAAGGCGCGTCTCGGATGACAAAAGTGATGTAGCTGTGCATCATGCGAACTATGGCTGGCCCGTATAAAGACATTCAATTTGCCGTCGTCGACCGGGTGGCGCGCATTTCTTTCGCGCGCGCGCCGCTCAATGTGTTCAACATAGCGATGATGAAAGAGATCGCTCATGCGGTCAATCGAGTCGGCGCTCAGGCGGACGTGTGCGCGATAGTGTTTGCCGCCGCTCCCAACACGCGGGCTTTTTCAGCAGGCGTGTCGATAGAAGAGCACAGGCCGGAAACGGTCTTCCAGATGCTCGACTGCTTTCATTCGATCTTTCGCGCGCTCAACATAGTCTCCAAACCGGTCATCGCTTTAGTCAGCGGGGCGGCGCTTGGCGGAGGCTGCGAGCTTGTGGCCTTTGCCGACATAGTCGTGGCCGGGCAGTCGGCGCGATTCGGCCAGCCCGAAATCAAGATAGGCGCGTTCCCTCCGGTCGCGGCGATCCTCCTGCCCAGGGTCATAGGCGAGAAGCGCGCCCGCGAACTCATACTGACCGGCGAGTTGATGTCGGCGACGACCGCCCACAAACTGGGCCTTGTCAATTACGTGGTCGAAGACGACAAGGTCGAAGCCAAAGGCGAAGAGATACTCAATGCCCTTCGCCACCTGAGCGCGCCCGCGCTTGAAAACGCTCGCCGCGCAATGGTCGAAACCGAAGGGCTGAACTTCGAACAGGCCCTCAAGCGGGCTGAAGACATCTACCTCAACCGGCTGATGTCTCACAAAGACCCCCAGGAGGGAGTCGAGGCGTTCATCGCCAAACGCCCCCCCAGGTGGCATCACAAATGAGCAGGGGAGCAGAGAAGCAGAGGAGCAGGGGAGCAGGGGCGCTTCAAGGTCGGGTTGAAGAGGTGAAGATGTGATGGGGGGCCAGGGTGAAGAGGTGATGAGGAGACCGACGATTGTGTCTCATTGCTCCCCTGCCCCCTTGCCCTCCTGCCCCCCTGCTCCACCGCTCCCCTGCTAAGTTCGTTATGCCGACGCCGACTGAGATAACAAAGACCGGGCCGCAGGAGTTGACCGTCCGCTGGGACGACCATCACCTGAGCGTTTTTCACACTCGCTACCTGCGAGCCGAATGCGCCTGCGCGCGGTGCGTAAACGAAATAACCGGGCTGCCAATACTCGACCCGGCGACGCTCGCCGATGACCTGACCATCACCAGCGCCGAACACGTCGGACGCTACGGAGTGAAGTTCCAATTCAGCGACCGACACGACGACGGAATTTATACCTGGGAAAGATTGCGCGAGTTGTGCCAGTGCCAGGAGTGCCGAACAACGGACGATCCGTGAATTACTCATCGAAAGCATCAACGAAACACTGCCTCCACCAACAGCGTATCGGTCACAAGCGGGCAAACTGAACCCGCCTGAGCTTTTTCAAAAGATTCGCCGGTCGAATCGGAATTGTTTTTATAGATGGAACCGCATCTTATACTTGAAACAATCATTTGCTTGTAGTACGATGCCCGGTGTTTGAAACGAGCGAAGTCCGGCAAACCAAAGAACGCGGAAGCTGAATAAACGCCTTGTAACTCAGGCGCGAGGGTGAGGGGATGAAAATGAAATACAGCCATCTGATCTGGAAAAATATTCTTCGCAACAAGCGACGCTCGCTGCTCGCCGTACTGAGCCTTATAGTGTCGCTCTTTCTTATCATCACGCTTGCTACGATCGTCACCGAGTTCACTCGCGGAACTGATGAATCCAATCCTCTGCGACTGGCCACCCGCCATTCGGTATCGCTCACTTTTCCGCTGCCCGCCGCCCACAAACAGAAGATCGCCGCCGTGCCCGGAGTCAGGCGCGCGATGGCCATGAGTTGGTTCGGCGGAATCTATAAAGACGAGAAAAATTTCTTCGCCAACTTCGCCGTCGATGCTGACCTGCTCCGCGAAGTCATAACTGAAATGAAGATGCCGGACGACGAATGGCGCGCTTTCGAGCAGGATCGACAGGGAGCAGTCGTGGGACAGAAACTCGTACAACTCTACGGATTTCAAAAAGGTCAGCGCATCACGCTCAAGAGTCCCATCTACAATGCCGACATGGAGTTCATCATTCGCGGCGTCTACACCGGCGGCGATGAAAAGACGCTCTATTTTCGTCACGACTACCTCAACGAATCTCTCCCCGACTGGGCGAAAGACAAGATCGGCATGTTGAGCATACTTGCCGCGAGCGCCGATGACGTGCCGCGCATAGCTCAGGCTGTAGACGCCATGTTCATAAACACCGACGCGCCGACCAAGACTGAAACCGAGCGCGAGTTCGCCCTCAGCTTTCAAACCATGATGGGCGGAGTCAAACAGTTTATGTACGGAATAATGGCCGCCATCACGTTTTCGCTCCTTCTGGTGATGGCCAACTCCATGGCCATGAGCGTGCGCGAAAGAGTGCGCGAAGTCGGAACGCTCAAAGCTCTCGGTTTTCAGCGCGGCGCTATCGTGTGGCTCTTCCTTGGCGAATCGCTGCTGCTTGCCGCGCTGGGAGCCGCTTTGGGCGTCGGACTCGCCTCGCTCATATTTCGCTCATTCGACCTGAGCCTGTACATACCGAATTTTTCCTCATTCATTCCGACCGCCGAAACGCTCATCGCCTCATTCACGCTTGCAGTAGGAGTCGGCCTTCTGAGCGTGAGCTATTCG
>CAZPQE010000641.1:0-3281 GCA_964588615.1 uncultured Clostridia bacterium
TTTCGAGCGCGGATTGATAGTCGCCTTTGGTCATCAGAGCCTCGCCCCAGTAATAATTGATCAGGTCGGCGGCCACCTGAGACACCCGCTGGTCTTTGAGCAGATCGGCAAAAGCGCGGCTGCCTTCTTCCGCCCGCCCTGCGCGATAAAACATCGCGGCGCGCTCCAGTCCGAACAGGTAATTGCGCGGGTACTTGCTCGCCAGGTGGTTTATCGTTTCGAGCGCGAGGTCCATCTGGCGCTGATTGCTGTAAAGCCCTATGAGTATCACCCGCGCGTCGTCGGAAGCGTACTTGCCGCTCCTGACCACCAGTTCGAGATGACGGATGCCTTCCGCCTTCGATCCCTTGAGCCCGGCCAGACGGGCCAGCGTCTTCCACACCCAGGGCAGCGAATCGATGACGTATTCGTAAAGTCCTATGCTCAGGTACGAATCGATATAGCGGGGATCGACCTTGAGCACCTGTTTGTGATCCTGAACCGATTCGTTGGCGTCGCCAATAGCGCGGCGGAAACTGCGCTTGACCGTCACGTTGTAGCCTGCGCGAATGCCTTTGGCCGAAGCCTGGTAGTAGAGCGCCTCCGCGTCGTCGGGCTTCTTCTGCAAACGCGCTTTGGCCAGCGTGATGGCCTGACGGATGAGGTTGCTGAATTCGCGGTCTCGACGGATATCGGAGGCGTCTTCTTCCTTGTCCTGCTGGTAAAAGGATTTTCCGGTGTAGAGCGAAGTCGTGAGCCTGCGGCTGGCGTTGAGGTATTCGAGCCAGAGGTTGTTGGCCAGATAAACGTAGCCAGCCGGGTGGTCGGGCGCGATCCGGGTCATGCGAAGAAAGCGGTCGCGGGCCGTCTGGTAATCGATGTTGTAGAGAGCGTCAAATCCTTCCGCTCTCAACCGGTCGAATTCGGTCGCGTCGGTCTGAGCCTGCGCGGCTGATGCAAGAAGAAGAATTGCGACAACGGGCGCTGCTATCAATCGCATTTTATAACCCCCCAGGAAAAAGTCTGGAGTCGAGAGTCTGGAGTCTGTCGCGCAGAAGTCATCGCGCTTTTCATCCTCTATCGAAAACTACGGGACGATGACCGAGAGCGCGTCGGCGACGACATCGAATTTCATCGGCAGTCGACCGATCACTTCTCCATCGACTTCGACCCATGGTTCATTCGACGAATTGGCTTCGATGTGGCGGCCACGAATCATCTTCACTCCCGCGCGCGGAGGCGCTCCGCGAAAGCAGCGCGCCAGGTCCGACAGGTAAGCGAAATTATTTGAGCGGCGCGGGACTATGAACACCTCGAACCAGGGGTCTTCCAGTCTGGCGTTCGGGGTGACGTGAAGCCCGCCCCCATAGCCTTTGCCTTTTCCCACCAGCGCGAAAACTCCTTCATGCTTTTCTCCATCGACATCGATCACGAAGCTTTCAGGATTCCAGGCAAACAGATGGCGGATGCCTTCGACCCAGAAAGCGAACTCGCCAGTCCGCCGCTTGAGCTTCCCGTTGATGTTGCGGGCAATCGATGCGTCAAGCCCTATCCCGGCGAACATGAAAAAGTATCTTTCCGAGGGAACAGGTGACAGGTGACAGGTGACAGGTGGTTTCTCCTTTTCTCCCTGACCCCTGTAACCTGTTCCCTGTTCCCTGTTCTCTGTTCCCTGTAACCTCATGGCCTTGCCGAGCGCGATTCGCTTCTCTCTTCCTGCCGCGATCACATCGGCAAGTTGATCGATTCGGGTGGGCATTGCGAGGTCGACTGCTACGACGTTGGCCGTGCCTCCTGCCCACACCGCGAGCTTTACGCTTGTGCCTGCCATCGCCTGAATCACTTCGTTGAGAGTGCCGTCGCCGCCGTAGCTGATGATGATATCCGCGCCGCTCGATACGGCCCGGCGGGCAAGCTGTGTGGCATCGTTCGGCCCTGCGGTCGCGCGCGCGCTGGCCTCGATGCCTCGGTTTTCGAGAAGTTGCGTCATACGGCTTGCGTCATCTGCGCGACTGCCTGCGCGCCCCGACGCAGGATTGTAAATTATCACTGCCTGCTTGTTCATGGGGTCAACTCGCTCAGGTTGCAACTCCGATGCCGTTTAAGAACTGGTTGCAATCATTGTAAGACCGCCGATTCCGGGCGGGCAAGACAGCGCGGGCGCAGTTTTTTGCCGACGATAGTCGGCTGATTGGGCAGATCAAACGACAGCTTTGAAGATCAGGTAGACAGGCGAGCGCATCGATTCAAGGTAGCGCACGCGGTTTTTGGAGGCGAAGTCTTCCGTCGGGCGAGGCTCGCGCACTTCACTCACCCGGAGTCCCGCCGCTCCGAGCGCGATGAAATAATCCTCCAGGGTGTGATGATAAGAAATGATCTGGCGACCCTCGTCGGCCACCTCGCCGAACTCAAGCCAGGGAGTTTCTATCTTTCTCAGCCGCGCGCCGAAATAAACCGGCTTGTCGGGCAATGCCCATCCGACGCTTTCCGCCGGAGGAAAGAGCGCGGTCGAAGCCGGGTGCAGCACGCTTGCAATCATCCGCCCTTCCGGCTTCATCACCCGCGCCGCCTCGCGGAAAAAACTGCTGAGGTCGTCAACGTAATGGAGGGCGGTCGCCGTGAAAACGAGATCGAACTGATGATCGTCGAAAGGGAGGGGCTTGCAGATATCGGCGACTCGAAAATCGATTATCAAATCGCGCTCGCGGGCTTTTTCTTCTGCCAGCGAAATCATAGTCTGCGAGAGATCGAAGCCCGCGACTTCGGCCCCGCGCTCGGCGAAAGGAATCGAATAGGCGCCTGACCCGCAGCCGAGATCGAGCGCGCGCCAGCCCTTGATTTCTCCGATCAACTCTTCGACGACCGGGCGTTCGATGTTCTCCGAAAAAGAGTCCTCGGCGGAAGTGAACCGGTCGAAGGCCGCGCCGCAGGCATTCCAGATTTTTTTCGCATCGACGGTCAAACGCAAACGCCTCCTGTTTTGTTGTCTCCTCGAACCCTTCTCTACCCCGCATTGGATTTCGCGCGCCGACCGAAAAAGACGAGGTTTCATTCCTCTTTTTTTTCGTCCTCGTCGCCGTCGAAGAAATGCTTGTCTTCTTCGATGACCCGCCGCTCGTATCGGGTGATGGAATAAACCAGGGCGATGATGATGAGGGCGACCAGCAACGCTATCTGAACTTTTTGAAGGTCGCCTATGAGCTTTTCGACTCCGGTGGCGAAGGTAAAGCCCAGTCCGGCCAGCATCAGCACCCACACGAAACAACTCAGAAGCGTGAGCCAGGAGAAGCGCACGAATCCGA
>CAZPQE010000642.1:0-3270 GCA_964588615.1 uncultured Clostridia bacterium
AAGGGCGTTGGCGATGACCAGAATCTGAAAGCCCTTCAAACTGTCCCGGCTGAATTTATCTTCGAACCGCAGCACTCTGTACCCATCGCGCCGCAGCAGTTCAGCGAATGGTTTGTACCTGCCTTCTGCGGTGTGGAAATTGAAGTGAGCTTCATCAAGCATCACCGTGGGGCCTCGGTCTGCGGAAAACTCAGGATGGTCGATTTTCGGGTTGAAGTTCGGGTCTGCGACCTGTTGAGCGCGCAGACCCGCGAAAGAAATGACAACGAGCGTCACCGTCAGAAGGATTTTTTTCTGCATCAGAGAGGGCGGCTCCTTTCACGTCCACCCTACTCTTTGCAGACTGCTGGCGCAAGCTTACGTCTATGCTAAGACAGCGCGCGATCAGACAGCGCGCAAGCTCTTCTTTTCTTCGACGACCGGGGTTCCCAGCTTCCCGGTGATTTCCTCCACTCTCTGTTTGATTCCCAGAAGCATCCTGCGCTCCATGACGAAGTGAGCCGGTTCGAGCACCACATAATTTCCGAGCCAACTGAGAATGCCGCGCTTGCGATCCCATCGAATGCGAATTATCAATCGCGTTTTCCGGTCATCGGTTTCCTTGAGGAAGAAGCCCCAGGTTCCGCCTCGCGCATTTTCATCTCCGGCCTGACCTCCGAGCACCAGCGTCCGCTGTGGCTCGACTATTATTACAGGCAGAGGCGGGGCCTGAGGGTGCAGCCATACCACATCGCCTTCGCGTATGGTCTGCCATTCGGCGACGACGCGATTCGCGTTATGCATATCGCATCCGAAAAGGTTTTCGAGCCAGTCATAGCTGTAGAACCCGGCGCGATTCTGGCCTATCTGCACAAGCCAGGGCCACACCTCCGAAGCCCTCGCATCGATGGTGACGGCATGCGTAGCCACGTGTTTGGGGCGGGGAAGAACCTCATCGCCCGGCAGAGTTTCTTCAACCTCCTCATCAGTCGCGCCCCATCTCAGATGCCGGGGGCGCAGTGCGAACACGTAAGCGGCCAGCGCGGCGGCCCCGCCTGCCAGCGCGCCGCCGATGATTCCAAATGTCTTCCACTTGCTCATGATTTCCTCCTATGAACAGTCTGGAGTCGAGAGTCCGGAGTCCTGACGCATTCTGTTATCGACTCGCGCTGCTCGACTCAACTTTTCATTAACGACACACTCCGCGCCTACTCGCCGCCCATGCTCACGTCCTGATAGAGGCTGGCCACCCCGTTTTCCCCTGCTCCGTTTTCCGTCTCTGGCAGGAAATCCTGCGGGCGGACTTCGATGCGGTTGCGGATGCCGGTGATGCCTGAGAGCCTGCGCACGAGCGCCTCGGCGAGCATCTTCTGCACCTCCCATTGAACAGAGCCTTCGAGCGTGACCAGCCCGTTTGCGACAGCGACATTTATTCGCTCGACCGGCACGCAGGCATTGGTGCGCAGGGCTGCGCGCGCGCTTTTGACTATCTCGGCATCTCTCTCTTCGACCAGCGGCCTGACCATCAGATCATAGGCGACTGTCTTGTCAGTCAGGTTATGAATCGTCGTTGACATAAAATGATTCCCCTTTCACCGAATGAAATAATCCTTGAGTGAATAGTGCAACAGGTATTCCGTCGCGCGTTGAATCAGAAAGGCGGGTTTTGCACTCAAATTCGCGCGTTCAGCAAACAAGGGCACGCGCTTTTGCGCAGCGCGAAGAGGAAATCTACGCAAAGCAGGGGAGCAGGGGAGCAGGGGAGATCCGAACCAATAACCCGTGTTCGAATTGAATCGCGTGGTGCAGGGGAGCAGGGGAGATAGGGTGAAGAGAGATGACGATGTGATGAGGAGACTGGAATCTACGTTCTGTTGCTCCCCCGCGCCCCAGCCCCCCTGCACCCCTACTCCCCTGCTCGGTTCAATGTCCGTAGGCGTCTTCGGTGTATTCTTCTTCGCAGCGAGGGCAGCAGAAGGGATTTTCCGAAGAGTCACCTTTGAGAACCGCATGCAGGCGGCGAATCGTGCTGTCATCGACGTAGTAGAGGTCGCCGCATTCTCGACAGTGCAAAGCATGGCGGTTCTGCTGAGTGATGTAACGGGTCGGTCCTCGGAGAACGCCCATCTCTTCCGGGTTTACTTTTTCTCTGAGTCTGTCCATACTTCCTCCTGGTTGTCGGAGTTTTCAGGTTTGTCTGTTGCAAGGCGCGGATTATTATCCTCCCTTGCGCGTCGAGGAGCAATGACTATGCCGGAAAATTTCGCCGCGCGGCATCCTGATTGCTCTCCCTGGAATTGACTATGCACGAAATGGCGATGGTAAAAAATGCGCTCGAAATGGTCTGCAGCGAGGCGCTGCGACGAGGCGCATCCCGCGTCACAAAGATCAAGCTCCGCATAGGAGAGTTCAGAGGCGTGGTCAAAGAATCGTTCGAGTTTGCATACAAGTCGCTCAGGCGGGACACTCTGGCCGCAGACGCCGAACTCGAAATCGAAACCGTCCCTCTTCGCGTCGAGTGCGAAAGATGCGGGCAGGTCGAATGCTCTGCTGGTGATTTCGATTTCCTTTGCCCGCGTTGCGGCGACCCGGCGCATATCGTCGCAGGGCGCGAGATGGAGATCGAATACCTGGAAATCGAATGATGGCGGAGAGACATTATGGATCGAGTCATCATCGAGCGCGACGACTTTCAAAAACTCATCGATGCTTTGACCTCCGCAGCCTATCAGGTGATCGGGCCTGTCGCGCGCGACGGCGCGATCATCTACGACGATGTGAGCCGGGTCGATGATCTTCCCGCAGGCTGGACTGATGAGCAGGAAGCCGGTTTTTATCGCTTACGTAAGCGCGACGACAGCGCGCTTTTCGGCTATGTGGTCGGCCCGCATTCGTGGAAAAAATTTCTTCATCCGCCTGAACTCCGGCTGTGGAAGGCCACGCGCGAAGGCGGCAGCTTTCATATCATCGAAGAGAAAAAAGAAGATCGCCGTTTCGCATTCATCGGCGTCCGCTCCTGTGAACTCCACGCAATCGATATTCAGGACAAGGTTTTTCTCAAAGGCCAGTGCGTCGATCCCACATACTCCGCGCGGCGCGAGAATCTTTTCATCGTCGCAGTCAACTGCACCCAGCCCGGCGGAACCTGCTTCTGCCATTCGATGAACACAGGCCCGCGAGCTACTTCAGGCTTCGACCTCGCTCTGACTGAAGTGCTCGCCGACGGTCGCCATCACTTCGTCGTCGAAATCGGCTCGCAGGCGGGCAGAGAAATACTCCAACAAATTCCGC
>CAZPQE010000643.1:0-3269 GCA_964588615.1 uncultured Clostridia bacterium
TACGGCAGGTGCTCCCGTATTAGACGGCGGCGATATCGAAAGCGTGGATGTGGCCGGGCTGGCTCAGGTGTTTTCCGGGGCCAACGATCTGCTGGTGGTATTTAACACCGTCGGCAAACAGCTTCAGGACCTCGTAGCAAACATTCAGAAAGGACAGGGGACGGTGGGCCGATTGCTCAACGACGACACTCTGTTTGTGAATCTCAACCGCACGGTGGTCGAAGCTCAGGGCCTCATCAAGCGTGTGCAGGAGGGGCAGGGCACGCTGCCCAGGCTGCTCAACGACGCGACTCTCTATAACGACGTGCGCAACCTGACGACTGAAATACAGGGGATGGTCGCAGACCTGCGCGCCGGAAAAGGCACGGCGGGCAAGTTCCTCAAGGACGAACAACTCTACAAGCAGGCCAATGAGGCGGTCGCAAAACTCAATTCATCGCTCGAAAAAGTCGACCGCATAGTGGCCGACATCGAAGCCGGTCGCGGCACGCTCGGCAAGTTCGTAAAAGACGAGCAGCTTCACAACGACGTGTCGGCTACGGTCACATCGCTTCGCAACATCAGCGGGCGGCTGGACCGGGGCGAAGGCACTGCCGGAAAACTCCTTCACGACGACAAGCTCTACAACAACATAAATCAAGTGTCGTCAGAGATGGTCAAGATGCTGTATGATTTTCGCCAGAACCCAAAGAAGTACCTGAGCATCAAGGTGAGTCTGTTCTGATGCGGATTTTCGTCGAGGGGATAGACATGAAAAAAACATTGCGGACAGCGGGGCTTTCGTTTCTCATCATCGCGCTGGCCTGCGCGCACGCGCTAGCAGGCCCGTCATCACAAGGGCAGAACTGCCCTGTGGTCATACCGGTCGCGCCGGTCGCAGTCGCCCCCAATCAGCCCGCTGTGGCTGCGGACTCGGCCAGAGGGGTCATCAACGCTCTTTGCGAATTCACATTGAATCTGGTGCGATGCGGTTTTCTGCCGTCGAAGGTGACTATCACCTGCGACACCAACGGAGATGGCGTGCCTGAGTTGATGATACCGGCAAGCGAGGTGACCATCGTCAACCCGCTGCTCGTCCGCGCCACTTTCCCCGTCCAGTCGCCTCAGTTGCCGGGCACTGCTTTTCCGCTCTCCTGCTGCGGGGGTACGGCCAGCCTCACGCTGAGTCGAACTTATTATCCCGATCCCAACAATGTCTTCGGAGAGTTCACGCAGACCGTAACCTGTCCAATCGATCTCGGCGCGCGCGCGCCGGTCGTCATCTCGGTGTCGCCTTCAGACGGAAACTGCTCGGTTCCGCAAAACCTCATCATCCCCGGATCGTGTTTTCTGCTCGCAGACGGCAGCCCGAATGTAACTTCGGTTTTCGCTGTCGAGCGAAACAATCCGAGCAATGTCGTCGCCTCTCAGCGATTCGTCATACTCAGCAATCAACTCATCGATGCGCTCTTCGATTTCGGATCGAGCAATGCGGGGAAGACTTTTCTGATTTACGCAAGCGGCCCGAACGGAACGAGTCGAAACCTCACGTTTCTGCCGGAGGGAGCGCCCGATGGCTGTCCTTTGGGCAACGAGCAGGGCGTGCAGGTGACCTTCACCTGTCGAGGCGCGGGGCAACCCGACCCTCCGCCCGCCGCGCCGCAGCTTTCGCGAGTCGAAGGATGTCGCGTGGAACGGAGTTCTTCGGGGTCATTTTCTCTGACCCTGACAGGTCGTTTCATCGACGGCAGCGCGCTGACTATCGGCGGCGCGTCGCCAAAGAAGATGAAGATGAAGGACCCGACCGACGAGCCAAATATTTATTCGAAGATAACGGTGAAGGGCAAATTCTGCTCCACTCTGCCGGGAACGATTTCGATACTCAACCCAAACGGCGCGCTCTCGGTTCCGTTCCATTGCAGCGAGGCATGCGTGAGTCAATGACCGGCTTCGAACGCGATATGATGAAAAGCAACCAGGAATTATCGAAGCCGGCAGTTTGACCTGAAATTCTGAAGGGAGCCAAATAATGAAAAAGCAATTTACTCTGGCTGGTCTCACTCTGTTGACCATGGCTTCTCTTTGCTTCGGTCAGAGCGACCTGAAGGCCGCCAAAGCCAAGGGCAAAACCATGAGCCAAAGCGTAGAGGACAAAGCCCTCATCGAGAGGGAAAAGTCGCTATGGGAAATAGTAAAGAATAAACAGGTCGATGCATTCAGAAAGTATTATGCCGACCTCTTCAGCGCAGTTTACAGCGATGGAGTGAAGGATATAAATCAGGAAGTAGAGGGTGTGCGTAATGTTGATTTGAAGGACTACTCGCTTACTGATACGAAAGTGGTGTTCCCCAATAAAGACACAGCCGTGTTGACCTATAAAGTTACCGTTCGAGGAAGCTTTAAAGGGCAAGACATTTCCGGGGCATCTTACGCATCTTCGGTATGGGTGAATCAAGGCGGCAAATGGCTGGCGATTCTTCATACAGAAGTAAAGGCTGAGTGAGCTATGGCAGTGATTCACATTTCTGGATGAGTGGATTTTGTTTCTCCTGGTCTCTCTTCTTCCGCGCGGCGGTGGATTTCGAGGTTAAGAGTTGCGCAATGAAAATTCGCCGCACAATAAACGGGTGTTCTCATGCATATCAGAATAGACGATCTGAAAGGTTCCGAGATACATGAACTGTTGCAGGAACATCTTCAGAATATGGCGCTGCTCTCGCCGCCTGAAAGTGTGCATGCCCTGGATATTGAGGCGTTACGCAAACCGGAAATCACATTCTGGACCGTTTGGGAAAATGGTGAACTGCTTGGCTGTGGAGCGATCAAAGAACTGGACTCTCAGCATGCCGAAATCAAATCCATGCGGACAGCTTCGATGCATCGCAGAAAAGGCGTTGCGAAAACTCTTCTCAATCACATACTCGAAGAAGCCAGACGACGCGGCTACAGTCGATTGAGTTTGGAAACGGGATCGATGGAGGCTTTCGAGCCTGCTCGCAGACTATACGCTGATTTTGGCTTCACATATTGCGAGCCGTTTGCGGATTATGCTGAAGACCCGCACAGCGTATTTATGACAAGAGAGCTTTGAGTTTTTGCTTTTCCCCGACTAATCATCCAGGCATACGGGCTGTTGCGAGACCTCAATAACTGTATCGATGAGCCGAAGGAAACAGCGATAGCCTGTCAATAGGCGATTTCAAAACCCTGATGACCTGATCGCTAAAGATTGCGCTTTTGATTGAGCGAACCTGTGTCAGTAGATAGCGCGTGAGCAAGGGCTGAGACTG
>CAZPQE010000644.1:0-3267 GCA_964588615.1 uncultured Clostridia bacterium
CCCATCGGTTCCTTATCTTAAGGACAAACCATGATCATGCATCGGTCAGACAGAGGATTTTCTGAATCGGTGAGAGAAAAAATTTGGAGTGGAGGCGGCTTGCCGCATCTTTCCTATCAAGCCAAACTGAAGGAACGAGTTCCCGCACTTCAAAAATGCTTGATCTTTCACCGCGCAGAGGTCAAAGCAGTTTGCGTCGGCGTCTGGTCTTCTGATCGAACTGAGGGTATTTCGATCCGGCTCCGAGACGGGCGATCTGAGCGCGGGCGTCGGCAATCAAACGGCGGCGAACTGATGAGCGAAGCCTGCGGCTGCGGCCTGCCGTGAAGTGATCGACAAGCAGCATCATTCGATGCCAACTCGATTCAAGCTCATCGGCAAGGCGCGAAATCTGAGTGATGTCGTAAGGCACGGCCACCTCTTCGCATCCGAGGCGAGCCAGCACGGCGAGGTAGCGCGCTGTTGCCAGATCAGGACAAAGCAGTCTGCGGTTTCCGATCTTGAGTTCGATGCCCAGAAGAGTGTGAAGCACTTCGACCTGCAAGGCATTGGGCGAAGACTGCAACTCGAAGCGCCGCGTCCTCTGCGCCAGAATCTTCTTCCGATAGATCGTCTCGATCCCGGCCTCGCCCATCTGCCGTTGAATCTCGGCTGCGATGTCTTCGGCCCGCACCGCGCGAGCCGATTTCGACAACCGATCAGTCAGTGATTCGATGTTGTCCATCTTGAACTGAGCAGTGGTCAGTGGTCAATGAAGTGTGAAGTAAGAAGAGTGAAAACTCCATCTGTGATGTCTCACCCTTCACTCTTCACCCTTCACCCCCGCTCCCCTTCACCTCTTCACCTCTTCACTCTGGCGTGAAGAGGTGGCAACGCGGTCGCGCGCGCGCTCCAGAGCGTCGAGCAGGCGACCCGGAAGGATGCCCAGATAGAAGGTTCCGATTATGGCAAGCAGGAGCGCGGCGGCAATAGAGCGGGAAACGGTCGGAGGTTTGAATTCCGTTTGCGGTTCGGAAAAGAACATCACCACGATGACCCGCAGGTAGAAGTACCACGAAACGGCGCTGTTGATGACTCCTATGATGACCAGAGTGTGGAACCCCGAAGCCCACGCCGATTTGAACACCAGCAGCTTGCCCATGAACCCGGCAGTGAGAGGAATTCCTGCGAGGCTCAACAAAAAGAGCGAAAGCGCAGCCGCAAGACCGAGCGATTTGAATCCGATGCCCGCGTAATCGGCTATCTCTGTGCGTTTGTCTCCGCGCCGCGCCATGACTTCGATAACCGCGAACGCGCCGAGGTTGATGATGACATAGCTCAGAAGATAAAAAGCCACTGAGCGCCAGTCCGCCGCGACCATTCCGACCGCCGCATAGCCCGCATGCGCGATTGAAGAATAAGCCAGCATGCGCTTGATGTTGGTCTGAACGATGGCCACAAGGTTTCCTATGGTCATCGTGAGGGCGGCCATCGCCGCAAGCGCGGTGGTCGCAACCGAATTCAAATCCTCAAGCGCGTTGGAAGCCAGCGAGCCGGTCACGGAGGCTGCGGCGAATGTGAGTATGAAAACGCGGGCGAAGGAGGCGAAGGCGGCAGCCTTCGATCCGGTCGAAAGAAATGCCGTCACAGGAGTCGGAGCGCCTTCATAAACGTCGGGCGACCAGACGTGAAATGGCGCGGTCGCAACCTTGAACCCGAACCCCACGAGCATCATCGCCGCTCCAGCCATCAACATCTCCGGCGAGAAGAGATGGCCTGCGGATATTCGCTCTTTGATTATTTGCAGATTGGTCGTCGCAGCAGGCGTTGCCGCCGCATTATATGTCGCGCCGTAAATGAGCGCGATGCCGTAGAGCAGAAACGCCGTCGAAAACGATCCGAGTATGAAATACTTGACCGCTGATTCGTTCGAGCGCGTGTCTGAGCGACGAATGCCGCAGAGGACATAAGTCGAAATCGAAGTGATTTCCAGTCCGAGGAAGATCATCACCAGATCATTGGCCGCCGACATAAACAGCATGCCGGTGGTGGCAAACATCAGCAGCGCGAAGTATTCGCCTGTGGGCAACTCTTCATCCTTAACCCAGCGCAGAGAAATCAGGATCGTCAGAAATGCCACGATGAGAAAAATGCCTGCAAACACCAGGCGGAAATCATCGACGACGATCATCCCGCTAAACGATGTCACCGAGTCCTGATCGCGCAGGCTGTAGACGGCTACGGCGGCGGCGGCGATTCCTGCCAGCGAGAGCGCGCCAGCCACCCGTCGCTCGATTCGGCGCATGAAAGCATCGACGATCATTATGAGCAGCGCGACGATGGAGGTTATCGCCTCAGGCAGAATCGAATGATAGTTTATTCCGATGTTGGTCATTTACTGTCTTCGCTGACCTCTTTTTTTTCTTCCTTCATTGCCACGACTTTCGGCGTCGGGGCGACCCGTGCGCGTATGCCCGCGACATCGCGGTCGCTGCGCGAGAGAAACAGAGCCGGATAAATCCCCATCACGAAGATCAACACGATTATCGGCGCAAGAGAAAGCCGCTCGCGGAAATCTATATCAGCGAGCTTTCGATTCTCGTCGTTTTTGACTTCGCCCATGATGACTCGCTGATACATCCACAGCATGTAGACGGCTGAAAGTATCATCCCCGTAGCGGCAAGCGAGGCGAATAACTTCGCATACGGAAGCGCAGTCGAAGTGAACGCGCCGACTAAAATGAGAAACTCTCCGACGAAGCCGTTAAGCAAGGGCAGCGCGATTGATGAAAGCGTGACGATTAAAAAGAGCGCCGAAAATACCGGCATCACGTTGGCAAGTCCCCCGAACTCCGAGATTAGCCGCCTATGACGGCGATCGTAGATGAATCCCACGATCATAAACAGCGCGCCGGTCGACACTCCGTGATTGAGCATCTGATACAACGCGCCCTGAAGTCCCTGATCGGTGAAAGAAAAAATTCCAAGCACTACGAATCCCAGATGGCTCACCGAAGAATAGGCGACCAGTTTTTTCAGATCGGGCTGCACCATAGCCACAAGCGCGCCATAAATTATTCCGACGATGGCAAGCGTAGAGATCAAAGTCGCGTAGTGGCGCGAAGCCTGGGGGAACATCGGCAGGTTGAATCGCATAAGCCCGTAGGTTCCCATCTTGAGCAGCACGCCGGCAAGCAGCACCGAGCCTGCGGTCGGCGCTTCGACGTGCGCATCGGGCAGCCAGGTGTGAAACGGAAAGAGCGGAACCTTGATCAGAAATGAGAGCGC
>CAZPQE010000645.1:0-3257 GCA_964588615.1 uncultured Clostridia bacterium
GTGCCGACTCATCATCGCAACCGCTGACAGGGATGGCAGTGTCTGTCGGATCAAGCTGGCCGCCGGGGAAGGCGTGAAATCCGCCCATAAACATCAGCCTTGGGTTTCGCTTGACCCAGAACATCTTTGGGTCAGCAGGGTCTTTGAGAAGTATTATCGCTGCTGCGTCTTTCGGTATGACTGTCATTACGCGGAGAATATATCACAAAGGTTGATTCATTCTGAAAGCGGGATGCGCGCAGGCGGTGATGGCCTGGAAAAAAACTTCAGCCTCAAGTATTTTTCTGATCCGGAAAGTCTCCTCTGTTTGGCGAGCGAGATTCTCAGTAGCCGACAGCGAGCACATAATCTGATGAAAAGAGCAATAAGAGTTTTTTTGGTTGTCGTTTTCCTTCTCGCCCTGTTAGCAGGCCTGTCGGCAGTCCGGCCTGCGACCCAACTTGCCGTCGCTTCTGCGGCGGCATCGTCTCGACAGTCGGAACTGACCGAAGCTGTCGTCAATTGTTCGGCCTTCACCGTAAGCGGCGATCCGCGCTCACTCAACGGAGCGACCTGGACTTATCAATCGACAGACCTCGGAGTGCATTATGCGCTGGAAGGCGCCGACTCGGCAAACATCGCGCGGACGATAGTCGGCTGGGGGATGGCTGCAATCGCCACTGCTTACACTCACGCGCCTGACAGCGAAGACCGGGGAAATGAGCCTGACGGCGACGACGGAGCTTCGGAGGCCAACACTCTGCGCGCCCATAAGGCCCGCGACCTGCTGGCCTGCCTCGGCAATATCGACATGGCTCGCATAGCGGCTCACGGTCACAGCATGGGAGCTTTCCTGACCGGCCAGTTGATAGGAACCTATCCGATGGATTTCCGCGCCGCCTCGCACACGGCGGGAGGAACGAGTCCTGGACCCTATGCCACCAGAGCCGACGCGGCGCAGCGCATCGTCACCCCTTACCAACTGCATCACGGCGACAGTGACATAGTCGTCCTGCTGCTGCTGGATCAGGCGCTTGACGCCATTTTGTCGGCCAACGGCGTCACGCACGAACTGATCGTCTATCCGGGCTACGATCATCAGGAGATAGCCTCCGACGCGGGTATGCTCAATCGAATGCGCGAGTGGTACAAGTCGCACGGCGTCCTGCAAGCCGTTCAGCCTGTCATAACCGGCGCGTCCTTGAGCGGAAAAAAACTCCTCGTCACCGGCAATGGCTTCGAACAAAAAGCGGTGATCGTGATGAACGGAAAAGAGCAGAAGACCGCAAACGACGAGCAGAACCCGACCACGCTCCTGATAGGCAGAAAAGCGGGCAAGAAAATCGATCCGGGCCAGACCGTCACTTTGCGAGTAAAGAACCCCGGCGGGAGCGCATCGCCGGAGATACTCTTCACCCGACCCTGACGATTCGCTGACATCTTGTTGCTGTGATTCCGACTGTTCCATCACGCCGCTTGAAGCTATGATTTGCCGAGAGGCGGTCGCATGAAGAGTTTCGATCCGAACAAGGATTACTACTCCATTCTTGGCGTCACTCAAGACGCGACTCAGGAGGAAATCGACCGCGCATTTCGCAGCCGCGCGCGCACGCATCACCCCGACAGCGGCGGGAGCGAAGAAGAAATGAAAGCTCTCAACGAAGCGCGCGACGCGCTTGGCGACAGGGAAGCGCGAAGAAAATATGATCGGGAAAGGCGGCCTCCGCGCCCGGCCTGCTGCTCTTCGATGGCCTTCGACCCTGACGCCGCAACGAAGGCGGGCAGTTTGAAAATCCCTGTCCGCGATGGCGACTTCACCGGCTTGTGCATAGGGGCGGCTGCCTGCTTCCTTCTGGGCCTTCCATTCCTCGCCCTGATAGAAACTCAATGGGTCTTCTTTCTGTGGCCTCTTCGCCTGATGACAATAGGCGCGCTGATGATCGGAACGCTGATGGCTCATTCGGCGCTCCGTCTCAATCAACGCAGCCGGAGAGAAAACAAAACCGACTATGGCAAAGGCTTGATCGCGCTTCAGGAAATCGGGTTCTGGATTGCAGCGGCGGGATTATCTGTCGTGGTGGCGATGCTGATCTATCTCACCTGACCTTTACTGCCTTCGACGAATTTCATTGGCCTTCTTGTAGGCGAGGTCTGCTTCTTCGCGTTTGCCGAGGCTGAAGAGCGCGTGGCCAAGACGGGTGAAAATGGAATCATCATCAGGCTTCAACTCAGAAGCACGGAGAAAAGCGTCGGCTGCTTTCTGCCACATCTCGCGGTTGAAGAATTCGTCTCCGAGCGCGGCCAGAAATACTGCGCTGGCGGGCGCAAGCTGCGCTGCGAGAGTGAACTCTTCGAGCGCGGCGTCGTTTTTCTGGCTGCGATAGAGCAGAGCCAGGTTGTAGTGAGGCGCGGCCCAAAGATTATCGATTTCGATTGCGCGTTTAAACGCGCGCTCGGCGCGATAGCCGTCGAACTTTCCCTGATAGACGAGGCCGAGCGCGTTTTCCACGCCCGCGATTCGCAAGTCCTGCAATGAAGCAAGCGAGCGTTCAGCTTCATCATAAAACTGCAATGCGAGAAGAGCCTCAGCCGCGCTGATTTTTTCGAACGCAGAGAGCGATGAATCAGCGGGCGTTAACGCACGGGCGCGTGCGAAGAGTTGTCCCGCGCGTTTGAACTCATCCACCTTGTCCGAGATGTTATCGGCCCGCACATCGCCGGCGATTATCTCCTGTCCCGCTCTCAAAAGCGCATCGGCGAGTTTGGGCCTGAGCCTCGCGGCTTCTGTCCCTGCTGCGGGGTCTGCTGCGAGCCTTTGATAGATATCCCACGCGCTGTTTGCGCGCGGCTCTATCAACGCGCCTGAAGCCATTGCCGCTTCCATCTGCAACACGAGCGGCGAAGGGGCTGCGCCTACGGCAGCCACCGGCGCGGAAGCCGACACAATAGGAGGTTGATTTGCAGGAGTCGGAGCCGCAGTAACTTTTCCGGCTTCGGGCGGGCGCACCACGGGTTTGGGCGGAGGCGGGAGCGCAATGGGTTCGACGCCCGCTTTGGTCTCAGGCATCGGCGCAGAGGTTTCAGCAGGCTTAGGGTTAACTGATGCGGCGCGCGGAGGGGCGACAGGGCGCGGAGCCGTCACCGCCGGTTTTTCCGCCGCAGGCTTGCTTGCCTTCTCCGACTTCGCTTCCGCCTTTTCAACCGGGGCGGCGGATGGTCGGGCAGGCTCGCTCATCGGAGTTTTGTAACTAATCGAACAGAAATAAACGGGCAAATCG
>CAZPQE010000646.1:0-3255 GCA_964588615.1 uncultured Clostridia bacterium
CCCGGCCCTCGACACCTCAAAAACTCCTACGCTTCTGAAACGCCCGTCACCGACGGCGAGCGGGTTTACGCCTATTTCGGAAACGTGGGATTGTTCTGCCTCGACCTGAAAGGCAGGCAGGTGTGGTCGAAGAAATGGGATGCCTATCCCACGCGATACGGATGGGGGACGGCGGCTTCGCCCGTGCTCTACAAAGACCTCCTCATCATCGTCAACGACAACGATGAGAAATCCTTCATCGCCTGTTTGAACAAGAGGACAGGCGCCGAGATGTGGACGACGCAGCGGGCGGAGGCGAGCAACTGGGCCACGCCTTACATTTGGGAAAACGAGCAGCGGACGGAAATCATCACGCCGGGGACGAAAAAGGTTCGCTCTTATGATCTGGGCGGCAAACTCCTGTGGGAGTTCGGGGGGATGTCTTCGATATCGATCCCGACGCCTTTTTCGAAGTTCGGCCTGCTCTACATAACTTCTGGCTACGTCGGCGATCAGGTTCGGCCCGTGTTTGCGATCCGTCCGGGGGCATCAGGGGATATTTCTCTCAAGCCGGGCGAGAAGAGCGGCAAGTACATTGCGTGGCATCTGCCGCAGGCCGGGCCCTACAATCCATCGCCGATCATTTACGGCGATTTTTACTACACGCTGCTCGACCGGGGATTTTTCACCTGTCACGACGCAAGGACAGGGAAAGAGATTTATGGAAAGGTGCGAATCGATCCGGCGGCCTCGGCATTCACTTCTTCGCCCTGGGCCTACAACGGAAAGATTTTCTGTCTGAGCGAAGACGGCGACACCTATGTCATCGAGGCCGGGCCTGAGTACAAACTGGTGGGCAAGAACAGCCTGGACGAGATGTGCATGGCGACGCCAGCCATAGCGCGAGGCAGTCTGATCATCCGCACCGCATCCCGGCTCTATCGCATAGCCGGCAGGTCGGCGCGCAAATAGGGGGATGAAAAGAAGGCTTCCATCTCCGCTCACTGTTGCGACGGCGCTGGTATATATTTTTCTCTACGCGCCGATAATGGCGCTGGTCGCGCTGTCATTCAACGACTCGCGCTTCAGCGCCTCCTGGCAGGGGTTTTCGCTTCGCTGGTACAAACTGGCCCTGAGCGACGGGGAACTGATCGCGTCTTTGCGGGTATCGCTGCTGGTGGCATTTCTGACGACGGCGATAGCGACCGCCGCAGGCACGGCGACGGCACTGGCGCTGGCCCGCTACCGATTTCGATTGAAGTCAGCCGTCGAAGGGCTTGTCTTGTTGCCGGTCATCATACCTGAGATCATAATCGGTTTTGCGACCGCCGGTTTTTTCGGCCTCATCGGCTGGGCATTCGGCCTGAGCACGATCATCGCTGCGCACGTTGCCTTCTCGATGTCCTATGTCATCTTCATCGTCCGGGCGAGGGTCGCCGGGCTCGATCCGGCATTCGAAGAAGCGGCGATGGATTTAGGAGCTACCCCTCGCCAGACATTTTTCAAGGTTACGCTTCCGATGATCCTTCCGGGAGTGATGTCGGCGGCGCTGCTGGTCTTCACGCTCTCGCTCGACGATTACGTGATAACGAGTTTCGTGGCCGGGCCGGGAGCGACCACGCTGCCGCTGAAAATCTATTCGATGGTCAAAACCGGAGTGACTCCTGAGATCAACGCCATATCGAGCGTGCTGCTCTTAGTGACAGTGTTGATGGCTTTCGTGGCTGATCGCCTCTCGACGGGGCGGCCTTCGAAGCTGGCTATGACGGCGGGGGCAGGCGCGCTGGCGCTGCTGATGGTGTTCGCTCTCGGGGGCGAGGGCAGGCGCGCGCGGGGAGGAGAGTTGAATGTTTTTATATGGTCGAACTACCTGCCCGACAGCGTGATCGAAGAGTTCGAGCGAAGGTTCGAGGCGAAGATCAATATCGAACTCTATGATTCGAATGAAGCGATGCTGGCGAGGCTTCAGTCGGGCGGGTCGAGCTATGACATCATTGTGCCGAGCGATTACATGGTGACGGCGCTCGTCTCTCAGGGGTTGATCGATGAAATAGATCGCGATCTGCTGACCAATTTTTCGAACCTCGATCCGCAGTTCGTCGGCCTTGCGCACGATGCAGAGAACCGCTTCTCGATTCCTTACACCTGGGGGACTACCGGGATAGGCTACAGGCGGGACAGGATCGAATGGGAGATAGATGGATGGGATGTCATGTGGGATGCGCGGTTGCGGGATCGAATAGCGATGCTCGACGACACGCGAGAGGCGATGGGCGCGGCGCTCAAGCGACTGGGGAAATCCCTCAACACGACCCATGAACGGGATATAGAAGAAGCGGCGGGGCTGCTCATCGAGCAGAAACCGCTGGTGAAGGCTTATGACAGCGGAGGGTTCGATCAGCTATTGCTGTCGGGCGATGCGTGGGCAGTGCAGGGCTACAACGGGCAGATAGCTAAAGCCATGGCCGAAGACCCCAACATCGGATACGTCATACCCAAAGAGGGATGCACTCTGTCGGTCGATAACCTGTGCATACCCGCGAGCGCCCGGCATCGAGAGCTTGCTCACACATTCATCAACTTCATACTCGAAGCAAGGACGGCAGCCGAGATAACGAATCAGACGGGGTATGCTTCGGCCAACCTCGCGGCGAGAGCTTACATTCGAGCGGATTTGCTGACAAACCCGGCGGCTTATCCTCCGCGCGAGTTGTTGGAGAAATGCGAGTTCATAAAAGAGTTGGGAGAAGCCGTCACTCTTTACGACCGCTACTGGACTGAGATCAAATCCAGGTAGAGGATGGTCAGTTTCTCAACTGCGAGATGATGTCGTCGTCCTTCTTGTCGAGTTTGCGAAGGGGGGTCGACTGCTCGCGGTTTATCCGGCCCGTTCCGAAGATGGCGCTGTGCTCTCCCGACTGTCTTGGCGGAGGAGTCGAAGGGGCATCGACGGGACGAGTCGGTATTATGGGCGTAGCCTTGTTGGGATCGGTCAGCCGCCCGGAAACGCGCGGAGCAGATGGAGGAGCGGGCGCGTTTTGAACGGGAGACAGGCCGCCGGTTCCGCGCGGCTGAAGTTCCGGGTCGAGAAGTTTCTGCCCTACTTTGGCATCGATTATGCTGCCGATGCTTCGGAAGAGTTTTACGACTCCGATCAGGCCGAGCGCGAGCGAGACGACGTAATAATAGGTTTCGGCAGGGCGAAAGATGTAGGCGAGGACTGCGCCGATGATGAACGCGACGGCAAGCCCGAGCACTTGGTACTTCTTCAGAAAC
>CAZPQE010000647.1:0-3250 GCA_964588615.1 uncultured Clostridia bacterium
GATAGTTGAAAAACACGGGGGCCGGGTGACAGCCGAAAGCGAAGGCGAAGGGCGGGGAAGCGCGTTTACGATCCGCCTTCCGAGAGCAGAGGAGAGATGACCGCAATACTGATTGTCGAAGATGAAGAGCACCTCGCCCGCGGATTGCGATTCAACCTCGAAGCCGAAGGCTACACGGTGGAGTTGGCGAGCGACGGCGAGAGCGCGCTTGAGAGATTGCGCGAAGAGCCGGGCCGATTTGACGCAATCGTGCTGGATGTGATGCTCCCAGGGATAGACGGATTCGCGGTTGCGCGCCAGCTTCGAGAGTCGGGAGAGTACCTTCCGGTGCTGATGCTGACTGCGCGCTCTCATCCTGAAGACGTGCTGCGCGGGTTCGAGGCGGGCGCGGACGATTATCTTCCAAAGCCGTTCGAGCTTGCCATACTGATAGCGCGTATCCGAGGGCTGCTGCGCCGAAGGGAGTGGCTGCGCGGCGAGCAGTCGAAAGCGGACAACGGAGACGTGTTCACCTTCGACAGCAAAACGATAGACCTTCGCGCGCTGGAGCTTCGCGCTGGGGGGCGGACGATAAAACTGACGTTGATGGAAGCCGAGCTTCTGCGTTATCTGATAAGGCATGCAGGAAAGCCCGTTTCGCGCAAAGCGATGCTCGAAGATGTGTGGGGCTTGCGCGATGACACCGACACGCGGGCAATAGACAATTTCATCGTGCGGCTCAGAAAGTACATCGAAGACGAGCCATCGAAGCCTAAGAGACTCGTGACGGTTCGCGGAGTGGGTTATAAATTCGTGGCCGATTGATTTGAAGGGTGGCTTGTCGCAGCGCTCCAAAGATGGATGCGCTCCGGGTTTACTCTTTCAATGCCCGTTTGATTATCAGTTGATCTTCGACCACGCGGCCTTCGATCAGGTGCTCCTGAATTATTCGCTCGATCACCTCCGGCGTGCAGGAGTGATACCACGCGCCTTCGGGGTAGACGACCGCCACCGGGCCGCGCTCGCAGACCTGAAGACAGTTGGCTTTCGTTCGATAGATGCCGCCTTCGCCCACGATCTTCAATTCCTTCAATCGCCGCTTGAGATATTCCCACGACTCAAGGCTCTCTTCTCTTCCTGAACATTTCGGTTTGGTCTGATCGCAGCACAGGAAAATATGACGGCGGATTTTATCGACTCCCACCGACTCTGCTTTTTTCCTCAGCGTGTCTTCCATAACTTTCAAAACAGCGTTGCGGCTCGCGGCGGCGGCGCAGAACGTTCATAACCATCATCGGCAGGCAATCCCCGCTGACTTGCCGCCTGAAACGAAAGACGGTCGCATCGCTCGTTTTCCGCGATGCCCGCATGTCCTTTCACCCATATAAACTCAACATCGTGTTTTTCGCACACATCGAGCAGTCTCGCCCACAGGTCCGAGTTGACCGCCCGCTCTTTCTTGTTCCTTCGCCATCCGTTTGCGCGCCAACGCTCGGCCCAGCCCTGCTCGATAGCGTTCACAAGATATGCCGAGTCTGAATAGAGTTTCACTCGACAACGATCCTTCAATGCTTCAAGCGCGACGATAGCGCCCATCATTTCCATGCGATTGTTGGTCGTCAGTCGAAACCCTCCCGACAACTCTTTTCGGTGGCATCCGTAGATTAGCACCACCCCGTAACCGCCCGGTCCGGGATTTCCTATGCACGCCCCGTCAGTGTAAATAGACACGTTTTTCATAATTCAGTGGTCGGTGGTCAGCGATCCGAGTGCGGAGTGCGGAATGCAGAATAAATAGAAAATCCGGCTCAAATCTATTCCGCATTCTACATTCCGCATTCTGCATTTCCCCTGCTCCCCTGCTCCTCTTCACCTCGTCAGGTGTCGATACTTGATTCGATGAGGCTGATCGGCTGCCGCGCCGAGTCGCGCTTTTCTATCCGCCTCGTATTCGGAATAATTCCCGTCGAACCACACGACCTGGCTGTCGCCTTCGAAGGCCAGTATGTGCGTGGCTATGCGATCCAGAAACCATCGGTCGTGGCTGATGACGACGGCGCAACCAGCGAAGTTCTCAAGAGCTTCTTCGAGCGCGCGAAGGGTGTTTACGTCGAGATCGTTCGTAGGCTCGTCGAGCAACAGGACATTCGCGCCTTCGCGGAGCATCTTTGCAAGGTGTACGCGATTGCGCTCGCCGCCCGAAAGCATCCCGACTCGCTTCTGCTGATCGGTTCCTGAAAAATTGAATCTTGCGACGTAAGCGCGTGAATTGACCTCCCGCGCTCCGAGACGTATGGTGTCTTCGCCGCCGGAGATTTCCTGCCAGATGGTTTTATCGGCATCGAGCGCGCGGCTCTGATCGACATAAGCCAGTTGCACGCTTTCGCCCGTTCGAATCTGCCCGCCGTCGGGTTGCTCCTGCGAGGTGATGAGTTTGAAGAGGGTGGTTTTTCCCGCGCCGTTGGGGCCTATGACGCCGACTATGCCGCCGGGCGGGAGCCGAAACGACAGGCCCTCGAAGAGAATATTATCGCCGTAGGACTTGCTGACCTCATCGGCTTCGATCACCAGGTCGCCGAGTCGCTGTCCGGGCGGGATATAGATTTCAAGCTCTCGCCCGCGACGTTCGCCTTCCTGAGAGAGCAGTTCTTCATAAGCCTTTATGCGCGCTTTGGATTTCGCGTGACGGCCCTTGGGTGACATGCGAATCCATTCGAGCTCGCGCTCAAGGGTTTTGACGCGCTGGCTTTCGGCTTTTTCTTCACGGGCGAGCCGCTGCTGTTTCTGCTCAAGCCACGAAGAATAATTTCCCTCCCAGGGAATGCCGCGACCCTGATCGAGTTCCAGAATCCAGCCTGCGACGTTATCGAGAAAATATCGGTCGTGAGTGACTGCGATGACCGTGCCCTCATATCGCTGAAGGTGCTGTTCAAGCCAGGCTACGGTTTCGGCGTCGAGATGATTCGTAGGCTCGTCGAGAAGAAGAATATCAGGCTGTTTTAGAAGCAATCGACACAGGGCCACGCGGCGGCGTTCGCCGCCTGAAAGTATTTTCACCGGCGTATCGGGCGGCGGGCATCGGAGCGCGTCCATCGCCATTTCCAATCGACTATCGAGGTCCCAGGCGCCGAGTGAGTCGAGTTTTTCCTGCACCGCGCCCTGACGTTCGAGCAGCGCATTCATTTCGTCGTCAGTCATAGGCTCGGCGAACTTCTCGTTGATCTCGTCATACTCTTTGAGAAGATCGACTGTTTCCTGCGCGCCTTCTTCG
>CAZPQE010000648.1:0-3221 GCA_964588615.1 uncultured Clostridia bacterium
GCCTCAGTCCATCGGTCGAGGTACGGGAGTTTGACTCTCAGGACTGCTGCCTGAATGGCGTCGAGCCGGAAATTGCCTCCCACGACCTTGTTGTAATACTTGGGGCTGTACCCGTGATTGCGCAGCAGTCTTACTCGTCGCGCAAGCTCCTGGTCGTTTGTCGTCACCATGCCGCCGTCGCCGAATCCGCCGAGGTTCTTCGATGGAAAGAAACTGAAACAGCCCATGTCTCCGATTGACCCGGCGCGTCGTCCGCGATATTCGGAGCCTATGGCCTGCGCCGCGTCCTCTATTACTACCAGATTATGGCGACGGGCGATTTCCATCAGCGGGTCCATATCGGCCATCTGGCCGTAGAGATGCACGGGGATTATGGCGCGCGTTCGATCAGTGATTGCGGCTTCCATACTGGCTGGATCGATGTTGTAAGTCTGAGGGTCTATATCGACGAAGACTGGTCGCGCGCCCAGCCGCCACACGGCTCCGGCAGTGGCGAAGAATGAATAGCTGGGCGTGATGACTTCATCGCCCGGCTTGAGATCAATGGCCATCAGAGCGACCAGCAGCGCGTCCGTGCCGGAAGAAATGCCTATGCCGTGCTCGCACCCGGAATAAGCAGAGACTTCGCGTTCGAGGCTTTCGACTTCAGGGCCGAGTATGAAGTGCTGTGAGTCGGCCACGCGATCAATAGCCGAGCGGATTTCTTCGCGAATCTCAGTGTATTGCGCCTTGAGATCGAGCAAAGGCACTGGAATGGTTGCAGGTATGTTTTTTGTCATAATGAGGATGAGAAGCAGTCAGTCTATCCAGTTTGTCGCGCTCAGACCTGGAATTTGTTTGAAGTGACGAACATTTCGAGTAACCAGCCTGGCCCGTGAGCCAGGGCGATGCTTCCTATTAAGAGATCAGCGCGGCCAATATTCTTCAACCCTTTCACTTTATTTAATCTGTCGAATTGCTCGGCGGCGCGTTCGTCAAACGGCACTACCATTATCTGCGATAACAACTCTTCTGTGCGGGCGAGCGATTGCTGCGCGCGGAGAAGATCGTTACCGGCTGCGGCCTTGAGCAGGAATTCGAAGCGCCCGCGAAGCAATTCGATTTTAGTTATGATAGTTGTGCCAACATCAGGGTCTTCAAGCGTGTGCAATCTCTCAACCACTCGCGGATTCCAATTGTGCAACCAGGTAAGAGTATCCGTATCGAGCAGATGCACTACGATCTGTTCTCGGTTTCGGTCTCAGGGCGCTTGCGTTTGGCGTAGATAGAGCCGAGAAGTTCACTCAGGGTTTCATCGTCAGCCAGCGCGCCCGCCTGCTCAAGCAACACCTGTCGGCTATCCTGACTGCGCAGCCATTCATCAATGGCCGCTTTCAGAAAACGCCACGAGTCTTCTATGCGGCGTCCGGGAATCCGCCCCCGCGCCGCTTCCCGCTCGATGGTTTCTCGCTGGAGCCGCAAATAATCTGCTGCTTCCTCCAGAGTAAGAACCTCATGCATAGTCCGTGTCATCACTGCCAGGCTATAGCTTCACTCCAAGGCTGCGCAAGCCGTCGAGTTCATCCGCAAAGTCACGGCTTCTATCTCAGATCGCCCGTGCTGTTGGGCCGCGCCCTGCCTATCGCGGATCGTGCAGGTCTCCCGTCCCGTCCGGGCGATGCTCGCCGTAGTAGTCCGAATAATAACGATAGTAGTAATAATAATCGTACCCTTCGCGGCGCAGATCGACGTTGTTGAGAACCACGCCGAATATCTTGGCCCCGACCGAAGACAACTCCTGACGGGCGCGTCGAACCACATCGCGCGTGCTCTTGCCCCCATGAACCACCAGTATGACTCCATCGACCATCGTCGAAAGGATCACCGGGTCGGTGACGTTGATGAGCGGAGGAGAATCGATCAACACGTGATCGTACTTCTCGGCGAGCAATCGCAGCAGGTCTTTCATCTTCTCGGAGCTTATCAATTCAGCGGGGTTGGGCGGAATAGGCCCGCACGGAATCAGTGACAGGTTCCTGATCTGAAGTTTCTGCGTCACGCTGTCGATTTCGATATTGCGCGCCAGATAAGTCGATAGTCCCCGCACGTGGTCTACGCCGAACAGCTTGTGAGTCGAGGGCTTGCGCAGGTCGCAGTCGACGATGATGACCGAGGCCCCAAGCTGCGCGAGCGATATGCCCATGTTGACGACCGTCGTCGTCTTCCCTTCGCCCGGCTGGCCGCTCGTCACCAGTATCATTTTTGGAGGGCTGCCCGCCGATGAAAGCAGAACCGAAGTCCTCAGCACCCTGTAGGCTTCAGCCGCAGCCGAGCGATTGTCCAAAGCCATAAGTTCAGCCGCCGACGCTCCTTCCGGTCTCGGTTGCGAGCCGGTGGCCGGTAGAGCTTTCTTCCCCTTCCTGCCGGGCAGGTTGCGCAAATTGCTGCCGCTGAGGGCGGGAATGACGCTCAGGGCGGGAAGCTGCGCGTAGCGGCTCACGTCTTCTACCGTCTTGACTGTGTTGTCCAGATAGTTGAGGAAGAAGGCCAGGGCCACGCCCGCCCCAAGGCTCAGGAAGAGAGCTATGGCGATGCTTCGCGAGCGGTTGGGCCCGATGGGGCCTCCGGGCGTCTGAGCGGGCTCGATGATGCGCATGTTGTTGTGCTGCTCGGCCACCTGTATCTTCGACTGATTATACCGCTGAAGGAAATCCGTGTAGATGGACTTGGCCGTCTCGACGTTCTGCTTGAGTATGTTGTACTGAATGAGCGCCTGGTTCTGCTCGGAGGCTTCTCCCTTTGCGCGCTCCAGCGCGGCCTTGAATGCCTGCTCGTCGCGGCTGGCCTGCTCATACTGGGCGCGGAGTTTTTCTTCGAGCCTCGTCCGGCTTCCAGCCAACTGGCTTCGGAGAGCGGCTATCTCCTCGTTCACTTTTTTTACGTTCGGGTTGTCGGGGCCGAACTTGATGCTGAGTTGCGCCAGTTCCAGTTCGAGCTCGCCGAGTCGCTTCTGAGCCCCTCCGATCCCGGCGTCGGCGAACGCTTCGGTCAGACTGTCGAGCCTCCCCGCTTTGACTTCCTGGTAAAGCGACTCCTTGATTATGCGCTCGGTCTCGGCCCTCACCGCCTGATCGTGAAGGCGCGAGAGTTTGTCTGCTATCAGAGTCGCTTTGCCTTCGGTAGAAAAGATGTTGTTCTCTCTCTGATAATCGGCAAGCTCTTTTTCAGCCCTTGCGACATTG
>CAZPQE010000649.1:0-3219 GCA_964588615.1 uncultured Clostridia bacterium
TTCCGGTCATCATAGTCGATCAACAGGCCGATACCTGCCGGGTTTCGCTCTTCGAGCGGACGATAGGCGAAAGCGGTCAGAGCATTCTCCGCGCGGCAGGCGAAACCGGGAGATTCGACAACAGGCAGTTTCACATCCTCTACGACTTCGGCGAAGAAGACCGGATCGTAGTCAGCGACATAGTTCGCAATGACACCATAAAACTCCAGCGCATAGAGCGCGCAGGCAACGCTCCCCGCCGCGTGGATTTCTTCATCATCGAAGAATGAGCAGTCAGTTATTCCTCTCCGATTGCGGAGCGTCATCGAAGAGTCTGGTAGTGCCTTCGGTGACTGAAGGCGGCGCAGGAAGAAGGTCTCCGGTGTCGGGGGCTTTGAACTCTTTCAAACCCGCGGTGGGAGCGGCGACTCGTTCAGGCTCGCTGACAGGCCGGGCCAGTTGTTGTTTTGCGGAGACTATTTCGGCCACTCCTCTTCCGAGCAGGCCGAAAGCGGGTATGAGCATGAAGAAAGCCCAGGACCCGGCGCCTCGCGCAAAGAAGGGCAACCCGATGGCGATGAGCAGAAAAGCCACGCCCAGAAAAAGTTTCTGTATGCCTTCGCCCAGGTCGGAACTGCTGCTGCGTTCGTGCCTTCTGCGATGTCGTCTGGTTTCAGACTCAGGCAGGTTTCCGGCAAGCGCCTGCAGGACGAGGCTGAGGTTGGCTCCGCAACTGCGGCAGAACTTCGCGTCATCGAGATTTTGCGCGGCGCACTTGGGGCAGTACATAAGATGTCACCTCGAATTTCCGTCAAAGTATAAACACCTCATGCCGGGTTTTCAAAACGATAGAGCTATCTGAGACTGAACTCTATTTCGTTGGGAACCCGAACGGAAGAAGGTTTTCTCTCGCCTGTCATAGCGGCGCGACGAAGACGATCTCCACTCGCCGGTTGAGCGCGCGCGCCTTTGCCGTCTTGCCCTTCGAGGCAGGGACGGTCGCCCCGCGCGATTCGACCTTGAAGTTCGCGCGCGGGAATCCGTAGGCGGCGATGTACTCGCCGACCGCTTCGGCCCGCCCGAGCGCGAAGCTGTCAGATGACGGGCGCGTGTCGGAGTGTCCTTCGATGATGAAAGTGAAATCCTTGTATGGAGCTATCGTCTGAGAGAGCGCGTCCATCTTCGCCTTCACTTTCAGAGCGAGAGAAGTTTGATTCTGCACGAAGAAGCTGTCGGGAAGTATGGCCACGAAGGAGTTGCCTGCGGGTTTGACGGTCACTATGCGGGAAAGCGCGGCCTGAAGGTCGGCGAATTCCCTGCGCCGCGTTTCGGCTTCCGACCGAGCGCGCTCGGCTTTCTCCATGGCTGCAATGCGCGAGGTTGAAGATTCGAATTGCGACTGGAGTTTGTTCATCAGCGCGCGGGAATCGGCGATCTCTTTGTTGAGACGATCCAGTTCGCTTTGAAGGCGATCATTTTCGGCTCTCAGCGCGCGGTTGTCGGCCCTCGCGTCTGCCGCTTCGCGCAATGCTCGGCTGAGATGCTCGTCCGCGTTGGCGCGGGCTATCTCAGAGGCTTTGAGCCGCGTCTCGGAGTCTGTGAGCCTGGTTTGAAGATCGGAAGCGTTTTCAGTTGCCTGCCTGAGTTCGGCGTCGCGGCGGGCGATTTCAGCGCGGCGGGCTGCCGACGCCGCCCGCTCTTCGCTTATGTCGCGGGCGCGGACAGCGTAGGAAATCGATTCTCTGGCCAGCCGCCCGACATCATGCACGTTGGCTCCCTTGCGAAAAGCGGCCTCGGCGGAATCGAGAGATTTCATAGCTTCGGCGAAATCGTCCGGCGCGAATTTTTCGCCGTCGGCAAGCCGGGCGATCTGAATGGCGCGACGGGCCTGAAGGAGTTCGGGAGGCGTTTTGATGTAATCTCGTTCGGCAATGGCAGGCGCGGTGTTGTCCTGATAATACTTGCCCGAGTCGCCGTTGAAGTAAACTTCAGAAGCCTGAACCTGCACGTTTTTGGAAGTGGGTGCGAGGTTTTCGAGTACTATCATCCGCGACGGGAGGCGGACGAGGAAATGGGGCTCGGCGGTAACAATGAGGGCGAAGGTCTGGTAAGCGGTAGAAGTTCTCAGCCGCGCCGACGCGCCCGAAAGCCTGAACTCGCCGAGGTTATCGACCTGACCGGCGGGAGTTATGGCCCATAGAACGTAGGTAGTATAGTCGCCGCCGTAGTTGAACGGAGGTATAAGGTTTTCGATCGTTATATCGATCTCGCTGCTGTTGCGCTTGCGCCATCTCTCGACCTTCGCTTTGCCTTTGGCATTGGGGCGAAGAGTGGTTCCGGCCATCAGGACATCGACCGGGTCTCTGAAATAAGTGATAGCGATAGTTCGGCGGCGGGCGTCGCCTCCGCCCTGAGCCAGGGCGAGTGATCCTGAAAAGAGCGCGATGCACAGCGCGCTGAGAATACAGGTCGTCAGCCAGTGAGACTTCATCGAAAGGTACCCTCTGATCGAATAATGTCGCCCGGATGCAGGGCTGAGGCTAAGACGCTCCCCGATCCGGTTCTGTTTGCCAAAATAACATCCCGAAAGCGGACGGGGCTAGAGTCCTGAATTCTAACAATCCCGTCGCGCTGGCCACAAGCGAAGGGGAAATCAACATGTCGCGGGCAAACATTCGGGCCGCAGGCGGGAGGAATAATTGCCTCGACCAAGAGAAGCAACCGATGTTGAAAAGGTGGGCAGCAAACCCAAATAAAAACGTGGAGGAAACGCGACGAAGAGCAGGAACAGCAAACCCGGGATGGACGCTTCAACAGGGCCACGTCCTTTCAAACGTGGAAACTGTGGGAGAGAATTACCCAAAACATCTTGGGCAAACTTGGCGGTTCACCCCCACGCACGTGGGGACTCTGTCGTGTACAAGGTCGGCGTGGCCGAGCCGAGCGGTTCACCCCCACGCACGTGGAGACTCTTTGCCTGATTCGCCGCCAGCAGCTTCGGCTGCCGGTTCACCCCCACGCACGTGGGGACTCTCCTGCGCTTAACGGCCATTATGGAGTACGTATCTGTTCACCACAACGCACGTGGGGACTCTACTAGACGGGGATCAATACCCAGCGCGGCCAACGGTTCACCCCCACGCACGTGGGGACTCTCGCTGGACCAGTTACTCATTCCCGGAGACAGCCGGTTCACCCCCACGCACGTGGGGACTCTGCCGTTCGAATCCATCTTGATTC
>CAZPQE010000650.1:0-3205 GCA_964588615.1 uncultured Clostridia bacterium
CAACTCGGGTCGTCGGCGCGGGGTTCTCGCCCGATGGAAGATCGCTCGCGTCGGCTGACCGCGACGGTCTGGTGACGATCTGGGATTTGGCCAGGAGCCAGCCGCAGTTGCAGTTCAAACACCAGGCAAGCCCTATAAGTCACTGCCTGGCGCTCTCGCCCGATGGCCGCTGGGTGGCAACGACGCACGGAATTTATGAGAGCGCGACAGGTCGTCAGGTGATCGACATTGCTGCCGCGCCTTCCGATTCATGGCTCAACCGGGCCGCCAACAGCTATGCCATGGCTTTTTCTGCCGACGGAAAGCGATTGGCTCACATCGGCATGCCTTATCTGGCCTTGTGGGATACTGAGGTCTGGCAGCCACTTGATCTGGTGGAGATAAGCACATCGATTATAACCGTGAGTTTTTCCGGCGATGGGAAGTGGCTGGCCACCGGCGAAGACGAAGGGGCAGTGCGGCTCTGGTCGACGCAGCCGCTCAGAGAAGTGGCGATTCTCGGTCGTCACTCTGCGCGCATTAAATCAGTCGCTTTCTCTCCCGATGGTCGCCAGGTCGCTTCGACCAGCGACGACCAGACCATCGCCTTGTGGGATGTCAGCAGCCGCAGCCTCATCACCCGAATCGGCGCGCATACCGCGCCGGTGCTCGCGGTCGCTTTCTCGCCCGATGGAAAGCATCTGGTTTCAGGCGAGCATGACAAATCCGTTCGCATCTATACCAGACGGCGCCTGCTCTGGGGCCGCCGTCTGGATTGAAAATGCACAGCAGCCTGCCATACTGCAGTTTCTGAAACTTTCATACTTTCAGGACGGCAACATCTCCTCAATAAATATACAGTAGCCTGCCAGCCTGCTCGTTCTTCAAATCATCATCATTTCATGGCGTCAACAGGCTGGCCGACAGTTGTACCTGCGCGGCTCCTCAAAAGAGATTTTCCAATCCGCGCGCCAGTAGAATAGAATCATCCGGCGATGGATCGGGTGATCTCACACTTCCGCCTGATAGAACCGCTCGGCGCAGGCGGCGCGGGCGAGGTCTACCGCGCTGAAGACCTGAACCTCAAGCGAGTGGTCGCCCTTAAAATCCTTCCCCGTGAAATGGCCCGCTGCGACGACGCTCGACTTCGATTGATCGAAGAAGCCCACCATTCAGCCGCGCTCAACCACCCTAACATCGCCGCCATCTATGAACTCGCCGAATCCGACGGCCACATCTTCATCGCTATGGAATGCGTCGAAGGCCAGACCCTCAGTCAGAAGATCGAAAAGGATCGCTTGTCAGTCGTCGAAGCGGTCGAGATAACCATCCAGACGCTCGAAGCTCTCAGCGCCGCTCACGCCCGCCAAGTCGTTCATTGCGATATCAAGAGCGCAAACCTGATGCTCACCCCGGAAAACAATGTCAAGGTGATGGATTTCGGGCTCTCCCGGCTTGCGGAACGCGACGGATCGGAAAAACAGAATCGCACGACGGCAGGAACTCTGTGTTATATGTCACCTGAACAGGCGCGCGGAGACCCGCTCGACGCCCGGACAGATATCTTCTCTCTGGGAGTCACTCTCTTCGAGATGCTGACCGGCAGGCGGCCTTTCGAGAGAGAAAATCTCGCCTCGACTCTTCGAGCGATACTGGAGGATGAGCCTGCAGCGTTGAGCGCGTTTCGTCAGGACGCGCCGCTTGCGCTCGAAGGCATAATCAGAAAGGCGCTGGAGAAAGACCCCGGCCATCGCTACCAGTCGGCTGGCCAGATGCTCGCCGATCTGAAGAACCTCAGAAACGATCTCTCAAATGAATCGAGGCCCGATGCCGCCCAGGCCAGTCAGATGCCGCCGCCCGCTTACATCAAACCCAGGCTGATGGAGCGCCTCTGGCGATGGCGGCGGTTTTTGAACTGGGCGGCGATGGCGGCAGCCTTGATCGCCCTATCAGACATCGCGCTGATCGCGCCTCGCGCCACGTTGCGGATGAGAGACGCCGCCCTTCTATTGTTTGCCGTCGCCTGCCGGCTCATTCATGCGAAGTTGAAAAAGATGCGTCCTCGCTTTTCGATCAGCATTCCCGCAAGCGCGGCTTTTCGCGGACTGATGCCGTTTCAGGAAGCTGATCGTGACCGCTTCTATGGGCGAGAGACTGATACTGTGGCTCTGCTTGAAATGATCGCCCATACTGATTTTCGATTCGGCGTGCTGTTTGGCGAATCGGGCTGCGGCAAGACTTCGATCATCAGAGCGGGGCTTGCGCCTCTGCTGTGGGAAAAAGGTTATGCGCCGATCTATTGTCGCTCCTATCGCGATCCTCTTGCATCGGTGCTGGAAGAATGCCGCAGGAGAAGTTCTCTTTCGCCAGGCGAGGATGAACCTTGTGTAGAGTACCTGCGGAGGGTGAGCGATGAGCTTGTCTCCACGATCGTGGTAGTCTGCGATCAGTTCGAAGAGTTCTTCGTCAACTTTCGCTCTGCCGCCGAGCGAGAGCCCTTCCTTTCGTTTGTCGCCGCCTGTCACACTGATTCGAGCCTGCCGGTCAAGTTCCTGATCTCGATGCGCTCGGATTTTCTTTATCTCATCAGTTCGGAGTTCAAAGGTCGCATCGCAGAGCCGCTTGCAAGTTCGGGTGTCTATCACCTGAGAGACTTCGATGAGGATCGCACGGCGGAGGTGATCGAAAAGTCTGCTCGCAGAGCGTCGCTCCCCTTCGAGACGGAGTTGTGCCGACAGGTGGCGCGCGATCTGGTAGTCGATGGGAAGGCGCTCCCTTCAGAGTTGCAGATCGTGGGCGAGCGATTGCAGAGCTGCCGGATTTACACTGTCGAAGAATATCGAAAAGCCGGAGGGAAGGAACCGCTCGTATTCAGCTTTCTCGAAGACGTGATCGCCGGGTCGGGCGACGCAGCGGGCGCGCGACTCCTCTTGCGCTCTCTGGTGTCGGATGAAGACACCCGCCTCACTCTGACCCTGGAGGAAATAACCCGGCGCACGCAGCGCAGCGGTGATGAAGTCGAGAGGCTGCTCGGATTGTTTGCGCAGGCCAGGCTCGTCCGCGAGATTCAGGAGCCGGAGGGGCGGGTTTATGAATTGATGCATGAGTACCTGATAGAAAAGATCAATGTGGCGACCGGTCGGGTGATGGACAGCGTGCAGCGTGCTAACCGGCTGCTCAGGCAATATCTGTCGAGTTATTCCGTCGATGATCGCGCGCGAATTCC
>CAZPQE010000651.1:0-3190 GCA_964588615.1 uncultured Clostridia bacterium
TCGCAAGCCTTGTCTGCACACCTGCGTCGGGATCGGTTTTTCCTCTCGGAGTGACGACTGTGAGTTGCATTGCGAGAGACGACACAACCAACAAGGCGAGTTGCAGTTTTTCGGTGGCGGTATTCGACAACTGCCTTCAGGATGATTCGAACAGAGGAGCGGTCTTGTTGTTCAACTCTCAGACAGGCGATTACCGATTCTGTTATGCGGGCGGGATACTTGCGGGCAGAGGCGCGGTGACGCGAAAAGGCAACGTCTTCAATCTGGTCGATTCGCGCGCGGATCGCCGGGTTCAGGCCACTCCGGACGCGAGCGCGCGGAGGGGAAGCGCATCGCTGCAATCGCCTCCGGGTCAGACCAGATGCACGATCACTGACCGCGATATATACAACAACTCGTGCGCGTGCGGCGGGGGAAGTTGAAGGCCGGGCGTCGATGACCTTGAAGGTCATCGTGAGCATTATCTACTAAACCGCGCCGAGCCTCTCTCGGCGTAGACAGGAGGAAACCATGGGCATAGCAGCTATTCTCAATGCGATACTGAGCGGTCTGATCAGCGGAGCGGCCAGCAAGGCAGGCTCTCAAGCCTTCGGCTGGCTGTTGAGTTTCATCGGTCTCGGCAACAACGATCAGTTCAACCAGATCGAAAACCAGCTTCAGACGCTGGAATCGGATATGACTCAGGTCGAGGAACAACTCACAGATATAACTCAGGAATTGGCTGAGGTGCTTCAGCAGATGAACTGGGATATGCTGGTGACAGTAGTCTCGCCTTCAATCGATGATATCGAGTCACATTACTCGACCTTCCAGATGCTCAATCAGGATGACAGCACTACGGCAGCCGATCTGCAACAGTGGGCGCTCAACAACGCCGCCACCGATTTGCTGACGATCAACAACAATATTCTCATGGGACAGGGAGGCATAAATCCGAACCAGCCAGGTTTGCTTCAAATGTATGCGATGGCCAATGCTGAGGCCAGCATCCGGGACCCGAACTACAATCGCCTGGCCGTCGGGCAGGGCAGCCCTCTGGATGTCTACTACTCCCAGATCGAACAGTATTTCGTCTATCTCACAGGCGTGCAACTCAAGGGGCTGACGCTGCTCATCAACGCTTACAACGCGGCCAATGAAAACGATCTGGCTCAGGGCGCGCTTCAACTCTTCCTCAAAAACCTGGCGCTTCAGATTCAGACGTATCTGGCGTCGGTCGAGGCGTTCGCCGTCTACTACGCGCCGGACGAGATGCTGATCGACATCTTCGGCAAGAATGTGGCCTGCGACCCGCTGGCGCGAGCCGGTCTCACCGTAGACAATATCACCGGCAACACCACCTTCTATGCAAGGATGTGGATGGGATCAGGCCAGAACGCGGTGCGGCCTTTCTACCCGTTCTCGTCAGTCGGACCGACCGCGTTTTACACATTCGCTTCCAACCCCATCTCGCAGGCAGCGGGCAATGTGCCTTTGCTCATGGAGCCGCCCGACGGAAAAGGCATTCTGCCCGACACACTGCCCAACGGGGATTACAACATCTACACGGTGTTTCCCTCGCGCGAGAACTGCCAGTGGGCGATGTTTCGGTTTTCGTGGACCAATCCGCCCGACGGCATCTATCAGATCGGCACTCAGGAAGACCTGCTCGGAATCGTGTTCATCGAGGGCCATCCCATCGTCAACACCCTGATCGAACCCAGCGACGGGCGATACTACTACAACCCCATAACGACATTCGAGTTCAACTCGCAAACGCCCGCCAACACCCAACGCGCGGTCTATTCCGGGCGCACATCGCTGTGGCTCTATGAAAACGCGGGCTACGCCGGTTCGATAGGCGGCAGCGGCATCTACAATTTCGGCCTGGGAGATTTCTCAGTGGAATGCTGGATATATCTGCCCGAGGCGGCAAACTCGGAGGTGACATTGTTGAGTTCGAAGGCAGCCTTCGGCGCAGGCGGCGATCAGGAAATGCCCGGAGCCAGCGGTTTTCTTCTCGACCTCACCCCGGTTTCAGACTACACCTACAAGATCACTTTCACCGTCGACAGCGGCTACGGGTACTATCAGGTTTACACCCAGCCGCAGAACCTCGGAGACGGGCGCTGGCATTTCATAACCGGAGTGCGTCGAAATTACCTGCTCGAAATATATCTGGACGGGCAGTCGCTGGCCACCACATCGGTCGGCAACAACGACCCGGATACGATTTCGCTGTCGGCCTGCTGGAACCTCATGTTCGGGTGCAAGAACGGCAATGGCGACATGGGAGAGTGGAACAGTTTCGATCCGGTCAATCTCTACGCCGGGCTAATGAACGAAGTGGCGGTCTGGAACCGCGCGCTGTCGCCTTCCGAAATACAGTCGCACATGACCGGGGGGATATTTTCTGATACCAGCGGTCTGAACGGATATTGGACATTCGCCAGCGGCATTGTGAATGACGTGACGGGACAGGCTCCGGCCAACTTCTCGCACGCATTGGCGCTGAGGCGGGCGCCCGTCTTTTATCCGGCATACAGAGGCGCGGCTGCCATGAAGAGCGGCGCGAAATAGCAAAGAGGCGAAGACGAGCTTTCTCGTCTTCGCCTCTTTGCTCGACCTCGCGGGCATTTCAGGTAGTGTCTCTCGACCATTTCTTTCTTTCCATCAGTATGCTCAAGGGACCCTGAAGCTGTTCGATGACCGCGCGCGCTTCTTCGGGCGTCATCACTATCCGCTCTTCCTTGCCTAATCCGCCGCCCGGCGCATTCATATTCGACGCCACAGCGCGGCGGATTTTCACCTCGATCGTGGGCTGATAATCCCAATCGTCGAGCATCACATAAACGCTCTCGCTTCCTCGAATCTCCACCTCGCTTTCGCCGAAGCGCAATCCCTCCTCATCGCGCCCCTCGCTCTTGAGCCGCTCGATGGTTTCGTCTATCCCGCCCTTCAACGCTTCGAAGAAGAGCAGATGCCCAGTCGTCACCCTCAGCCTCGCTGTGAAATCGTAGCCGCAGCTTTTGCACCTGCCGTCCCAGGCGTAATGCCACGCATAACGACCGTTCTCGTTTTTGTAATATGCGCGACGGTCGCGGGCGTCGGTCACTCTGCCGCCGCAGCGGGTGCATCGCGGAGCCAGACGCGAAGCGCCGCAGTGCGGGCAGGCAACGAAACTCTCTTCGATAGGCTGCTCGCAACCAAA
>CAZPQE010000652.1:0-3129 GCA_964588615.1 uncultured Clostridia bacterium
CGAAAAGAATCCGTTCATTCACAGTTCGACCTTCGGAGGAAACCCGCTGGCTTGCGCCGCAGGGATTGCGGCCATAAATGTCACGCTCGAAGAAGACCTCTCCGGTCAGGCTGCCGAAAAGGGCGAGTATCTGCTCAGGCGGCTATGCGAAATCCAGTCGCGTTATCCCGACGATCTGATAGAAGCGCGCGGGCTGGGCCTGTTGATCGGGCTTGAGTTCAAAGACCAGGAAACGGGATACGCCGCGGCCGCTGGGCTCTTCCATCGCGGCGTGCTGGTGGCGGGCACTCTGCTCAATTCCAAAACGATTCGAATCGAGCCTGCGCTCAATATTCCCGTCCGACTGCTCGACGAAGTGCTCGACGCGCTCGAAGATACCATGAGGCAGATGAGCCGGTGTCGAGCGCAGTAGTCTCTCCTTGACTAACACAATCGAATATGCGAAGAATGCGCCGGAGATTGCTATAGCGAGTGCTGGCCTTTTCACATGATCGATCACGACCGATTGTTCAAAGAACTTCTTTCGACCTTCTTCGTGGAGTTCGTCGATCTGTTCCTGCCTGATGTCGCCGCTTACATCGAGCGAGACTCCATCTCTTTTCTCGACAAGGAAGTTTTCACCGATGTCACCAGCGGCCAGCGACTCGAAGCCGACCTGGTGGCCAGAACCCGCTTCAAAGAGCGGGATACTTTTTTCCTCGTGCATGTGGAGCATCAGTCTCGCAGCCAGAGCGAGTTCGGCAGGAGGATGTTTCGCTATTTCGCGCGGCTCTACGAGCGGCATGGGCTGCCGGTCTATCCGGTGGTAATATTCTCCCACGATGCGCCGCAGCGGGCAGAGCCGAGCGTTCATCGGGTGGAATTTCCCAACAAGCGGGTGCTGGAATTCAACTACGATGTGATTCAGTTGAATCGTTTGAACTGGCGGGATTATTTGAGGCAGGAAAACCCGGTGGCAAGCGCGCTTATGTCGAAGATGGCGATGAGGCGGGAGGAACGGCCCCGCGTCAAGCTCGAATGTCTGAGGTTGCTGGCGACACTGAGACTCGACCCGGCGCGAATGCAGTTGATCTCAGGATTCGTAGACACCTATCTGAGATTGAGCGCCGAGGAGGAAGAGGTTTTTCAGGCAAACGTGGAAACCATCGAAAGAGATGAGAAGGAGAAAGTCATGGAGATAGTCACAAGCTGGATGGAGCGGGGAATAGAAAAGGGACTCGAACGGGGACTCGAACAGGGACTCGAACAGGGACTCGAACGGGGACTCGAACGGGGACTCGAACGGGGACTCGAACAGGGCAAACAGGAAGAGGGACTGACGCTGGTTCTGCGGATGTTGAATCGCCGGCTGGGAGCGGTTGACTCCGAATCTGAAAAGAGAATCCGACAACTCGAACTCGCCCGACTCGAAGACCTGGCCGAAGCTCTGCTCGATTTCAAAAAGAAGAAAGACCTCTCTCGCTGGCTCGATCAGCACGGGTGCAAGTAGACCGGATTTTGGTTCTCGCTTTCATATCTGCATTTTTCATTCATCGTTTGACGGTGATAGCCATAGCGATTTTTAGAAGCGGAAGCTCACATCAAAACCCAGGAGGCCAGGATGAACGTAGCCAGACTGCTGCTCAGGAAACTGACTCATCTTCTGATAGCTTTCACCCTCATCGCAGGCGGAATCCTTCCGGTCGCCGCGCAGACGACTGGCCGCATTCAGGGAACGGTGAAGGATTCTTCAGGCGGCCTTGTGCCTGAAGCCCGCATCACGCTTATGAGCGTCGGCACAGGGGTTTCCCGCCAGGCCACTAGCGACGATTCGGGCCGCTACTCTTTCCTCTCCGTAGAAGCCGGAGAGTATCAATTAGCTGCCGAGCGAACCGGGTTCAAGAAGTTCCTTCGCAGGGGCATCACTCTGGTGCTAAACCAGGTGGCCGAAATCGATATCGCGCTCGAAATCGGAGAGGTGACCGAAAGCGTCACCGTACAGGCCGACGCCTCGCAGGTCGAAACCACCAGCACCCAACTCGGCACGGTGGTCAATCAGAGAGCAGTCGAGGGCCTCCCGCTCGCCTCGCGCGACACCTATCAGCTATTGCAGCTTCAGGCCGGTGTGCAGTCTCAACTCGGAGCCGACCTCTTCTTCGGCTCTGACCGCGCCGGAGTGGTCAGCGTAAACGGCGGTCGCGGTCGGGCCAACAACTACACCGTCAACGGAGGCGACGCCAACGACATCTTCGTCAACCTCCCGGCGGTCGAGCCTTCGCCTGACAGCATCCAGGAATTCCGCGTGCTCACAAATACCTTCGACGCCGAATACGGTCGCAACTCCGGCGCGATAATCAATGTCATCACCAAGTCCGGCACCAACGATCTTCACGGCAGTCTGTTCGAGTTCTTCCGCAACGACGCGCTCAACGCTCGCGGTTTCTTCGACGCCTCGAAGCCCGCCTTCAAACAAAACCAGTTCGGCTTCACGCTCGGCGGCCCCATCACGAGGAACCGCTCTTTCTTCTTCGTTTCTTATGAAGGCAGCCGCGTGCGTCGCGGAGTCTCCTCCGATCTCGTCACCGTGCCTACGCGAGATGAGCGCGCGGGGGATTTTTCAGCAAGCGAGGAGTTCGCCGGAGCGGTCAATGATGAGTTCACCGCCGACGCGCTTTCGAGAAGACTGTTTGGAGCGCCAGGAAGAATCGCTGCCGGAACGCCTTATTCTGAGCTCTTCCCGAACAATCGTATACCCGCGCGTGCGTTCGATCCGGTCGCACTTAGCCTGCTCAATCGTTTCGTCCCCAACGGAAACGTCGCCGACGGTTTGCTTCAGACCTCACCCGAGGGTCAGGTGCGCGGAGACCAGTTTTCAGCCCGCATCGATCACACATTGAGCGACCGGCAGCAGATGAGCGTCTACTACTTTTTCAATGACCGCACGCTCACTCAACCCTTCGCGCGGTTTCAGGCCGGAGGGGCGACCGTGCCAGGCTTCGGCACTCGCACCGCAGAGCGCATCCAGCAGTTGAACATCTCGCACACTTTCACGATCAATCCGACAGCGATAAACGAATCTCGTTTTGCCTGGCTGCGCGAATCTCAGGGCGAATTCAATCACCCGCTGTTTACCGATCTGGTTCGCAACTT
>CAZPQE010000653.1:0-3114 GCA_964588615.1 uncultured Clostridia bacterium
AAAACAGGCTCATTGTTTCTATGTCGTCGGCGCAGGCCATTTCAGCGATGTTGGCGGCAGGCTCTATGCCGAGCGTTTTGACGCCGTGTTGTTTGAATCGCTTCAACAGGCTCCCGTCGTTGCTTGCGACTTCGATGACCAGATCGTCGGATTTCAGATCGAGCAGGTCTGCGACCTCGCGGGCATATCGGGCGTTGTGGGCTGCCATCGTGTCTGAGGTTCCCGTTACATAGATGTAGTTGCGGAACAGAACTTCCGGGTCGATCACGTCGAGCAGTTGTATGAGCGAGCAGCCCTGGCAGAAATAAACATCGAGAGGATAGGCGCGCTCATCGGCGAATTCATCCGCAGAATGCAGGAAAGAATTAGCCAGAGGCACAGGCCCAAGAGAAAGAAAAGCCGTGAGACTGTTGCCGCCGCACGCCCGGCACGACGACCTTTTGTGATGAGTCATTGCGCCTTCTCTCATCTTGCTCCGGCTTCCTGCGCTGCCGCCTTAGTCTGTGGTTCGCGGGTCTGGGTTTCGATCTGAATATCTTTGAGGTTCTTCGTCCACTTTCTTGAGAAGCGGAATTGCAGGATGTTGACGAAGAATTCCCAGCAGGTCCACGCGCGGACGTGCGACAGGCCGTTGCCTCTCATACGGGCGAAGACGTTGAATTCCATTATGCGAATGCCCAGAAACTGGGCTTTGAGTATTATCTCAGGATCGAGGAACCATTTTTTGGATTGCAGGTCCATTGCAGTGATGACTTCGCGGCGGAGTATCTTGGGGCTTCCGTTGACATCGATTGAGCCGAGGCGCGGCCACAGCAGGCGCACAAAAAGGTTGTAGGAGACCGATACCATCTTGCGCCAGGCTCCGTCCATTCGAAAGCGCCTGCGCACCTTGCCCAGCACTTTGCCGTTTGTGGCGACGACCGACTCGTAAAGACGGACGACATCTTCGGCATCGACCTGGCCGTCAGCAGGGATTATGCCCACCCAGTGAGCGGCGGCCAGTGGAATTCCTCTCAGTATCCCGTTGCCATATCCTTCGTTTTTTTCGACGCGGTGATAAATCACTGAAGGGTTCCTGAGCGCCAACTCTTTTATGATTTCGCCGGTCCGATCCCAGGAGCCATTGTCGACAGCTATCAACTGCAAACAGTATCCGGCTTTTTCAAAGGCCGAGACGAGGCGGTTGATAGTGTATCCGACTATCTCTTCTTCGTTATAACAGGGCATAACGAATGAGATATCAGGAATGAAGTCTGAGCGCGAATGTCTGGTTATGTTCATAATCGCTTCCCTGCGCAAAGCTGAACCGACCTGGCACGCCAGCGGCGAACGCCACATTACTATCAGAAATGTTCAACGGATGCGATGTTCCGTTTCTCCGGGCGATTTTCGAGGTCTTTTGTTTTGCGGATGCCTTCTTCGATGCTTGTAAAGGAAAACGGGCCTGTCATTCGCCGGAGTTTTTCTGTAGTCACTTGGGAGTGCTTCATTTCCTCTCCCCGCATGGGGAGGACTCCGAATTTGAGCCTTTCGGCGGGGATGCCAAGCGCTCTCGCCGCAGTTTCAGCGAAGTCCCTCACCGATGTCAGCCGGCCCGTAGCCAGATTGACCACCTCGCCCGCAGAGGCCGAGGCCAGCCCCAGGCGAAGCAGCATATCAGCGACATCTTCGACGTAAGTGAAGTCTCTTCTTTGATCGCCTGCGGTCAGGGGCAGGGCATCTCCCGTTCTTGCGGTTTCAATAAGCGACGGCAGAAGTCGACCGGGATGTTCTCCCGGCCCGTAGACGGTGAATAATCTCGCTGTTATGCCGCTGATTTCATGCGCGCCGCAAAGACGCGCAAGAGCGCGCGTGCCTGCAAGCTTAGATTTTCCATAGAGCGTCGTCGGACAGGGAGAGCTGTCTTCCGACAGATTGCTGCTGGTAGCTCCGTACTCAAGCGCGGAGCCTGTGTGAATGATCTGCTGCCCCCTCCAGTCCTGATCCTTTATGGTCGCCATCGCCTGGCAGATGGATTCCACGAGTCGCACATTGATTTGAAAGGCAACCTCTTCGTCACGTTCGGAACTGTCAACCCCATACCCCGCAAGGTTAAAAATTATCGAAGGTCTTATGTCGTGAAGCAGCCTCAACACTTCAGAATGGTTTCCGAGGTCTGCCTCAATGATCTCGCCCGTGACCTCCAGCGAGGAGAAGATGCGCCTGGCATTCGCTTTGTCGCGAGCGACCAGCGATAGATTCGCGCCGTGACGGCAGAGCGTGCGCGCCACCCATCTTCCTATGAACCCCGATGCTCCCAGGACGGCTGCGCGGACTTTGCTATACCTGCTGCATAAGGATTCAGCCATCATTGCGGTTTGCCGGACACATTGTTCAATACATCGCCGTTTGCGACGGATCGAGCAAGCAACTCCTGGGCAGACAGAGGCCCTCCGACCACCTTGAAACCTCGACCCGTAATCGAATGCCCTTCAACGATCCAGACGGGCCGATCCCTGTAGGCTTCCAGCGCCTGAGACCGAGCATCGGGGCTGCGATCCCACACATACACCGGGGCGTCGGCTGCCGTATCGAGCGGGTTATAAACGGCAGCCGAAGCATAATCGGGATGCTCGTTTCCGCGTATCAAAACCAGGCTTCTGCCAAAATTGTATTCCTGCGCAAGATGGCGTATGTCCGGTCGCATGTAGAGATAGTGGTGATATTTGTCTATGGCTCGCCAGGGGAAATAATTTACAAGCGTCGAACAACACAACAACACAACCGCCGCGCTGACCCGCGCTCCCGAATGAGCCGAGAAATTCAACCTCGATTGGAGAAACTCGATTCCCCTGACGGTCAGGGCTATCAGGGGAACCAGCATCAGATACCAGTATCGAGCGCCGAAATCAGGCCCGCCGCTGTACCAGTAGAATATGTAAACTCCGAAGACGGCTGCAATCACGCCCAGCATGAGGTAATCGGATTTGTGTTTCTTTGCGCACAAAACCAGCAGCGCGACCAGAAGCAAAGAGCCGATGCTCCACCCCAGCGTCTCTATGTTCAACGAAAAGATGTTGAGATTGGCATTGACCAGCGAGCCGAGCGGCGTATGACCCGGAAAGGGTTGCAGCG
>CAZPQE010000654.1:0-3105 GCA_964588615.1 uncultured Clostridia bacterium
CCGTCTCATCTGACGGCAGTGACCAACCGTCAGATACTCGCCCGAATGCTCTCGAACCTGCTTGCGATATATGCCGGAAGCAACGACTACACCCGCGCGCTTTCTGTCATCGAGCGAATACTCATACTCAATCCCGACTCCGCCCGGCACGTGCGCGACCGCGGATTGCTGCTTGCCGCGTTAGGAGAAAACAGCGAAGCGGCTGATGAGCTTGAGCGATATCTCGCGCTGGCCCCCGACGCTCGCGACGCTGAGGCCGTGCGCAAAGAACTCAATTCGATTCGACAGACGCAGGCAAAGATGAATTGAGGACGGAAGCCAATGGAAGTTTATCTCGAAACTTCACGGCTCAGACTTCGCCGGTTTACCGAGGCCGACGTGGATAATCTGACGGCTCTAGACAGCGACCCGGAAGTGATGCGTTATCTCACGGACGGAAAGCCCACCGACAGGGAAACCATTCGCACCACCATACTGCCGCGATTTCTGAAATCCTACGAGACCCACGAAAACTACGGCTACTGGGCTGTTGAAGAAAAATCGAGCGGCGAGTTTCTGGGATGGTTCCACCTGCGCCCGTTTGCCGGAAGCGCCGAGGAGATAGAGATTGGCTATCGGTTCAGGAGAGCGGCCTGGGGAAAGGGCTACGCGACGGAAGGCGCTCGCGCGCTGGCGAAGAAAGGATTTGTGGAACTGGGGGCAAAGCGCATAGTGGCGGTGACGATGGCGGCCAACACAGGGTCGAGGCGGGTGATGGAAAAAACGGGCTTGAAGTTCGAGAAGGATTACATCGAAGAGCGATTCCCCGGCGCAAACAAACACGGGGTCAAATACTCTCTCGCCAGAGAGGATTTCAAGACCGACGATTGAAATGAGGCGCGGGCGTTCGCGTTTACTTGACTCTGACGGCGATGCCGTGAGGGTCGGCTCGCTCGACTCCATCGACCAGGTGCGAGATCGGAGCTATTGCTTCGAAGACTCCGTGACGGCCATCCTGCTCGACTCTTACCACTCCGAGTCCGGGCGTGCTGCCTACGGCGTTGCCGACGCTTGCAGCGTTGCCTGTCAGAGGATTGGGACCGCGCAGAACCATGAAGACGCGATTGCCTGTGGGTGAGATTTCCATCAGATCAGGCGCGGGATCGCTGCTCACGCTGCCCGCCAGATCGATTTCGTTGACCACATCGTCGGTTTGAGTGTCGACTACCACCAATCGATTGGCCGCACGGTCTGCAACCCAAAGGAACCTGTCTTTCTTCGTCAGCACGGTTCCGTGCGAATCAACAAAACCCAAACCATCGCGACTGAAGACGACCGCCGGAGCCGGAGTGTTGGGCGGGTTCGGCGCGGACGAAAACCCGTTCATCGGAAATGCGTAGAGGTCGGATTCCAGCGGATTGGCCGCAGTTCCTCCGCCCGCGTCTAGGTATATCTTGCCTCCGGCGTGAAGCCCTCCGCATCCGTTGGGATGCACAGTCGCCTTGTCATACTCGGCCACTATCGCCATAGGCGTCGCCCATGTGTTGACGACGAACAAACCTCCGCCGCGAAGCGTGACGAAAGCAAATTGCCCTGTATCGTCGAAGTCGGGGCAGATAGGAGCGTTGTCCGGTCTCAGCGTCGCGTCCTGGCAGGGCGCTCCGTTAGGCGTGGCGCATCCGGCAAGGTCGAGCGTGGCCGCCGCGTCAAGGATGAAGGTATTGGTCGAGTAGTCGGTCAGGATGCGATGCAGTTTCTTGCCGCCCTGATCGGCGACGATGACGAACGTGTCATCGGGCGAAGGAACAGCAGCGTGGGCTTGCGCGCCCACATCGATTACGCCGACGGGCAGGCGTTTCCTGGCGTCCAGAAAAAGCACATGCCCGGTCGCAACGAATGAAATCAGGGCGTGCGAGTACTCCGAGTTGAAGAACATCATGTGAGGGCGTCGGGGCGCGCTCCCGGTCTCCGTGATGCAAAACGTGCGGGCCGCATCGCCCAGATCGATGGCCTCAGGCCTGGCTTTCGAGGCGCGGCGACCGTTGAGGTCACTGCCCTGATAAATGTAAAGCGTTCCGCCTCCGTCGGCAGTAGTGTCTGACTGATCCATTATCCAGACCTCGAACGCGCCTTTGCGCTCCGAAGGGTTGTGCGCCAGGCTCACCGATCCGAGGACAGATGCAAAGACCAGCAATGCGAGAATGGGGGTTGTTGATTTTCCGAATTTCATAAGCATTTCTCCTGTCAGTTGTCGTTTGAGTATCGACACACTTCGACTTCGCTCCGGGGGCTTGGAGACCCCCCGGAGAGCGATGTTGTTGTTGTGAGCGATTAGCTGCTGGCGGGACGCGACTACCAGTGCCAGATTTGGTCGTGCTTTTCGAAGAGAGCGGCTATCTCGCCTGAGCCAATGAATTCAACTCCGCTGACGCACTGGCTCGAATCGATGCCGCGCTCCTGGAGGTCGTCGCGCACCGCATAAACAGTCACTCCTTTTTCCTGAAGACGCGAGACGTCCTGCGAAGGGCGCGCGGGATGGTTGATCGCCGCGCCTGCGATCTGCAAAGCGGGACACTCCTGATTGACCAGATAGTTGACCGCGCCCGCGCGCAGCAGAACTGTAAGATCGGCTCCAGCGTTTCGAAGCGCCTGGCTCAACCACAAAATGGTGTCGTCCTGCTCTTCGAGAGTCGCGCGATAAGCCGTTTCGACTATGTTGAGAATCTTCATACTCATCCTCCTTCGACAGCAAAGTCTGCGTTGTCGTTTACCTGGTCGGGATGACCAGAGTGTTCGTCGATTCGCTGGCCATCGTGAAGAAATCGGCGAGGCTGCCGCGTTTGACTCCTTCGACCACACTGGTCGCTCCTCGCTCATCGACGCACAATCCGCAGTTGATCCAGGTGATGCGGTCGCCGCCCGCTTCGATGAGCGCGCTGACGAAGGCGCGCGTCGTGGGATGGTCCTCTTCTTCTATGGTCGTGCCTTTGACCGGGTTTGCGTGCGGAGCCTGATCTTTGATCGGAAGGCACACGGCTCCCTCGTAAGCGAACACGTTGACGCGAACGCCTTTTTTGAGAGCCGATGCGATGATCCTGAAAGCCGTAGTCGTATTTGCTGACTCAT
>CAZPQE010000655.1:0-2726 GCA_964588615.1 uncultured Clostridia bacterium
GCTCAGGAGGTCAAGCGCGAGCGCGGCTGCTGCATTGACCAGTCCCATCCACACCCCCGCTCTGACCATCGCCGTGCGGTCGCGGCAGCTTTGCAGGTAATAAATAGCGCCTACGCTCGACGTAAGCGTGTAGGCCGCAAGATAGACGTTGCCTGAAAGCGCGCCGACGAAGACCGAGAGTATTGCCGCAAACACGAAGGCGGCGTGCGCGTCGGTAAGCAGGGTGATGAGCGCCGCTCCGAGGGCCAGCGGCGCAAGGTACTTGTAGGCCATCTCCGAATTGAAAGGCGAGATGGCCGCTGACTGGCTCATAGCGAAAGCCAGCGGGAAAAACAATCGCGCGAGCCCCAGAGTGATTACGAAGCAGGCGACCTGCAACAGGAAATGGCGGCGAACTCTCAGGTGTCTTTGCTGATAGCGCAACAGGTATTGCCACAGCACCAGCATCAGCATCATCACTATCACGACCGTGCCGGCAAACTCCACTGCCCGTTGTCCGATGGGGCGATAGGCGGAAGCGAGTTTGAGCAGAACGGACTTGGCCCCGGTCACTGTTTCGCCCTCGACCACTATCGGCTTGCCTCGCTCGACCGACGCGATTACGGGGACTACGCTCTTGCGTTCTCTTTCTCTGCGGGCTTCGGTTTCGGCTTCGTTGTAGAGAAGGTTCGGGGTGATGACCGATCCCATCACCTCTCCGATGAGTTGCCGCTCGACTCTAGTGTACTCAGCCGGAAATAGAAGTTTTTCCGAGCGCAGAGCGGCGCGCGCGATCATCTGATCGGGTATGGAGGAGATGTCGGTGATGACCATCTCTTCTTTGGTTCTGAGATCGCGGCGATGGATGCCGATGGCTCCGTATTTGACCAGATGGGTGCGGCGGTCGACGACCCCGACTATCATGATCGATTCCAGATGATCGATCATCAGTTTTTCAAGCTCGTTGTTGAAGCGGTAGGCCCTGAGCACATCGAGTTGATCGGGATCGAGTATGATGCCGCTGGCTTCTTCTATGTCGGCGCGCAACTGATCGGACGAAGCCTCCGCCGATTCCCTGCCGATGATGAACATCCTCTCGATGCTTTGGCGCACTTCGCGGGCGATCTTAGGATTGTAGTCGAAGACCGAAAGCACACTCTGCGCCGCCTGAGCGCGGAGCCGGTTGGTCTCATCCGTGTCTTCGGTTTTGAAATCCCTCGGAGCGATCACGTCTGCCGGAGCAATAGCTCCGGGCGCGAGCGGCTCTATTGGAGGACGCTGATAATCGCGCATCAGAAGTATGGAGAGCGCGACTATGATGAACACCCCGACCAGGGCATCGATGACCGCCCTGTCTGACAGGCCCGCTGAAAATCCCTTCGCGCCCCGCAGGAAAGAGGCGAGGAAATTGAAGCGACTTTTTGAAGCGGGTTTGACGGACATAACAGATAAAACGCGAAGCCCGGAGGTCGCGCTTTACGCCTCACAGCTTCTCTTCGAACCTGGCTTTCGACTCCCTGTCATAAGCCTGAATGATCATCTGGACGAGTTGATGTCGGACGACATCTTTTTCGGTGAAGTAGATGAATTCTATGCCTTCGATATCGGAGAGCACGCGCTGGGCTTCGACCAGGCCGGAGCGACGGCCTGCGGGAAGATCGATCTGAGTCACGTCGCCCGTTACGACCGCTTTCGATCCGAAGCCTATGCGGGTGAGAAACATCTTCATCTGCTCGGAGGTCGTGTTCTGCGCTTCGTCCAGGATGATGAACGCATCCGAGAGAGTATTATGAGTCAGGATGAAATCGTCCGTGACATAGAGTGAATCCCGCGCGGCGACCCTTATGCACTGCGTTTCCTGTTCGCCCGCAGGCTCTATGTTTTTGATAAACCGCACGGGGCGACCGCCGCCGTGCTCGTGATAGGCAGCAGCTTTTCGTTGCAGTCGAAAAGGCTCCATCCCTGCGGGCAATCTTATATCCATTACATAAGCGTCCGCGCGATAGAAAACCTCTCTTCCACGAGCGAAGCCAGGCTTGCGTACTTCCGCCCTGCGTTTGCGCCAATGAGCCGCGCCTCCCAGCGAGCGCACCAGAAACAACACGTCGTCTTTGAGCCGCTCTGTAGTCGTGGTGTATTGAACTCGGCACGTCCGCGCTTCCTGAGTGACCGGGCCGTCCGGATATTCCATCAGAAATCTTTCCGCGCACGCCACAAACGGATAATCCTCCTCAAAACCCTCGAGAATAACCGCAATGTCGGCTTTCTCTCGCGCCGCCGCGCGGCGATACAGCAAGCTCTCGAGCGTGGCCGCCGGCCTGGTGATCAAATCAAAATTCAGGCGCACGGCCACCGCGACGGCGGCCTGTAATTCGTTTTTGTCAAAAACCAAACGTTCCGTCAAAAGATCACGCAATTGCCGCAACTGGGTGCGAAGCGCATTGTCCTCCAGCTCAAACCGGCGCTGCGATTGCAGCAGCAGCGGTTTTTCCTGCCGGATAATTTGGCGCGCCTGCCGGCGCAGCAGGGTCAGCACCATTTCTCCAATTTTCGGCGTTTGCTGATCAAAAAAAATGACGAGAGATTTTTTTAATTCGGAAAAGGCCACGCCCTCGCGTCCGCGCAAGAGGCGCTCGGTCAAGGCCAGCGTCAATTTTTCTTTCTCATATTCCCACGGATCCGGTGCGGCCTGGACCCGCCTTGTCTCATCACTCATGCTTGCCAGCGCCGATTCATTCCGACCACTT
>CAZPQE010000655.1:2736-3091 GCA_964588615.1 uncultured Clostridia bacterium
GCGTTGGCATCCAAACACAAATGGCACAGACACCACAGATCGCCGCGATTTTTCTATGCGTGACAACCTGCTACCTCTGTGCCATCCGTGGTCAAATAATTTAAAGTCTATTTGGGCGTCGCCTGCTCTTCGTCGCCGCCTTCAGAAATGACCCGCGCCACGTCGCCGATGCGGTCGCCAGGCCCCAGCTTGATCAAGCGCACGCCGGAAGTGTTGCGGCTGATGACCTTGATGTCGCGCACGCTTTGACGAATCACCACGCCTTTTTCGGTGATGATCATCAAATCGTCGTCGTCGATCACTTCCATAATGCTCACCATCTTGCCGGTTTTGTCGTTGGCTTTCATCGTAATCA
>CAZPQE010000656.1:0-3089 GCA_964588615.1 uncultured Clostridia bacterium
TCGCCGTGTCGTAAGCGAAGAGCGTGATGGGGCCGTTGCGGTCTGAGAGGAAATAGACTTTGTTTCCGATCCACATCGGATTGAAGTCGTTGGAATCGGTGCGCGGCACTGCTTCCACGCTCGAATCCGAAAGGTTGGCCAGCCATACAGGAGTCGCGCGACCTCCACGATAACGCTTCCACGCCTGAAAAGCGCGAGGCAGCGGGCAGTAAGCCAGACGAGAGCCGTCTGCCGAGTATGATCCTTCGTAAGCCGCAGGCAGAGGCAACGCGGTCGGAAACACCCCGTCAACGGGAATGGTGAAAAGCTGCGCGGTTCGGTTCGAATCGCTGGCGCGGCCTGAGACGAAAAGAATCTGTCGTCCGTCAGGCGACCAGCCGGCCACCCCGTCCGCCCCCGGATGATAAGTCAGTCTTCGCGGCACTCCTCCCGCAGAAGCGACGACGTAGACATCGGTGTTGCCGTCGTATTCGCCGGTGAAAGCGATCCAACGTCCGTCGGGCGAAAAGACGGGACTCGATTCATTGCCCATTCCGTTGGTCAGGCGCGACGCTTCGCCGCCTTCGCGAGAGACTATCCACAGATCGCCCGCGTAAGAAAAGACGATGTGCGTTTTGCTCAACGTCGGATTGCGCATCAACAGCGGCTTGCCGGTCTGCGCTGAAGAAACGCCTATGCTGCAAAGTAAGAGCGCAAGAACGAAAAATATTTTTCTCATCTCTTTATTCCTCCTGAATCCACAGATTTCGCAGATTCGATCCGCAGATTAACGCAGATCGTGTTTCTGAATTTCGCAGACGCTTTTCCAACCTGTGAAAATCTCAGGATCAATCTGCGAAATCTGCGGATGCGAAATCTGCGGATGCGGTCTGCATCAGTTTTTCGGCCCAATCTGCGTAATCTGCGGATTGTGGTAATTCGGAAACGCCGGACGACGATGCTGCGGACGCGGATTCTTCTTTATCTCATCCAGCAGCCATTCGACTGCGCGCTCAAGCTGCGGGTCCCGGCCCGCGCGCCAGAGAGCAGGATCGAGTTCGACTTCAAGGTCGGGCGGGACGCCGATGTTTTCGACTTCCCACTCGCCCTTCAGCCCGTAGATTGCCGCGTCGGGCGCGGTGACGAATCCGCCGTCCATCAACTGCGGCAGACGGAAAGAGGCCACGAGTCCGCCCCAGGTGCGTTTGCCGATGAGCGGCCCGATTTTCATCTTGCTGAAGTACCAGGGGAGCGCGTCGCCGCCCGATCCGGCCATTTCGTTTATGAGCATCGCCTTGGGCCCGTAGATCGCCCCGAGCGGAGTCGGAATGTCGCGGCCTTCGCGGAAGTAAATGTAGTTGAGCAAGGGTCGGGAGAGGTATTCGACTATGTAGTCGGCAAGCGAGCCGCCCTGGTTGAATCGCTCATCGATGACCGCGCCCTCTTTCTGAGTCTGCGCGAAGAAGTAGCGATTGAAGCTCGTGTACCCGCCGCCCGACGTGTCGGGCACGTAAACATAAGCGAGACGCCCGCCGCTCATCTCCGACACTTTGCGGCGATTGCTTTCGATCCAGTCGAGGTTGCGAAGCGCTATTTCGCTGGCAAGAGGCACGATGGTGACTTCGCGCGAACCTGTTCCGTCCGCATTCGGCCCCACGCGGATGACCACCTGCTTGTTTGCTGTGGCTTCGAAGAAAGCGTAGACGTTATCGTTTGCCGTCAGGTTGCGGCCCCGCACTGAGAGTAGGTATTCGCCCGCTTTGACGTTGACTCCGGGTTGAGTGAGCGGAGCGCGAAGTTGCGGGTTCCAGTTCTCGCCGTTGTAGACGCGAGCGAAGCGATAGCGCCCGTTTTCTATACGGAAGTCGCAGCCCAGCAATCCGCCCGCGACGAAGTTGGGTCGGGGTTGATCGCCTCCGCCTATGAACATGTGGCCGATGGTTAGCTGGTTGAGCATCTCGCGGAAGAGATAGTTCAAATCCGAACGATGCGCGACCGCTTCCAGATAAGGCGCGTACTTCTTTTTGAACTCGTCGAGGTTGAGTCCATGGAGGTTCGGATCGTAGAAGAAGTCTCTCTCTCCGCGCCATACTTCGTTGTACATCTGAAGCCATTCGGCTTTAGGGTCGATGTAGACTTCCATCTCCGAAGTTTTCAGGAGGCTGGGCGCACCGGGCGCTCCCGGAGGCGCTCCGAGAGTGGAGGCAGAGGCGATGAACCAGTTGGAGAGTCCCTGGCGATAGAGCAACTTCTCGCCGTTTGCCGACACTTCGAGCGCGGTGATGCCGTCGAGGAGTTTATCGAACTTGCGCTTTTCGAGATCGAATTTGTGAAGGGTCAATCCCGGAGGCCCTCCAGGCCCGGCTGGTCCGGCGGGCGGAACTTCGAGTATGAAGATAGTGTTGGCCTTGCCTGCGGCGAGCGCTGCGAAATTGCGCGCAGGCACAGGGAGCGCGATGATGCGCTGATCGATCCCCTCGAAATCTATGCGCACCGGCTCGGCTTCCTTCTTCGGCGGTCTGGCAGCAGGAGGCGGGGGAGTTTCAGGCTTTTTCTCTTCGGACTTCTCGGCGGGCTTTGGCTCTTCCTTCTTTTCCTCCTGCACTTTTTCCTCGTCGCTTTCAGGGGCGAGCGGCGAAGGCAGATCGCTGCCAAGCACTATGGCATAGACGCTGCGCGTCGATTGATGAGGAAACGTCGACATCTCGGCGAAGCTGAAGGCTGGGCCGAGGTTGGTGCTTGCGGTGAAGTAGAGATACTTGCCGCTGCGGTCGAATGCGGCATAGCGCGCGTCGCTCATCCCGTCAGTCAACTGCGTGGCTTTAGCCGATTCGAGCGAGTAGACCAAGACTGCGCGCAGGTGATTGTCCGTCTGACGGGTGTAAGCGATCCAACGGCTGTCGGGCGACCACATCGGCTCCATCACGTCGAGGTTCAATCCGTCAGGGTTCTTATCGACTTTTACGGGAGTCCCTTTTTCGATATCGAGATACCAGAGGTTCAATCGCTTGTCTGTGTAAGCGATCTTCTTGCTGTCGGGCGACCAGAGGGGCGAGTAATAAAACGAAGAGGGATTTCCGAGATTGATTTTTTTGACTTCGCCCAGACCA
>CAZPQE010000657.1:0-2138 GCA_964588615.1 uncultured Clostridia bacterium
TTCATCAACCGCGCCTTCTTCGAGCATTTTGGCGATGTAGACTATCTGCCCGGCGTGTGTCGCAAGATGAACTGACACGTTGAAAATCAGGTTGAAGATGGTCGGGTTGTATGCAGAATCTTCCGTCGAGTCGAGGAAACGCGAGGTGTCGAAAGATGCCAGGACTTCGGATGCCTGTCTGATGGTCTCATCGAAGGTTTCGAGGAGTTGTTCTTTCGATACCGGGCCGCGCTCGGCGAATTCCTGCGCTCGATTGCGCTCATACTCGATGCCCCCCACGCCGCGAGACAGGTAATGGCGCAACGAGCCTGAGAGGTGAAGGACCAGATTGCCGACCGAGTTCGAGGACTGGTTGGGCCTCCACCAGAGTTGTTCTTCGTCGAGCGAGCGGAGGCAGTGCCGAATCTGGGCAGGAAGTATCCGGGTGATGCGGCTGCTGAGTGCTTCGAGGACTGTATGATCGAGAGCGGCCTGTGGTTGCATGATCTTCCTTTCAACGAAAAGCAAATTGAGAAGACGGAGCGAGAGATTCTAGTCTTTGAGCGGACGGTTTTCAATTGACCGGGAGAGTCGAGAATTTAATGGCGGGTTTCGGGGAAATTTCTTGATCGAAGCCTGAACGCCGTGCTAAATTTTTGAGTCCAGGAAATTATCTGGAATGAGGGGTTGGCTGACCGGGCGAAGGCGGGAACAGGATCGATACCTGACCACCGATTACCTGCGTTTGTTAATTGAGAAAAAGCGTCGGCTTGCAATAAGTGAGTCAAACCAGGCGAGGTTTACCTGTCGCCGGAAAAATCCGCAAGCCCGTTGCCCCGCCTCTGAAAAAAATATCTCTTGCTCTGCTCATAGCGTGGATGAAAGATGTGGTGGCGACAGTTGGGAGCGGTCAACCACTCATCGGGTGTTTGCAGGAACAGCCTGCCTTGTCCATATCTTGCCGGAAACCTACTATGCAGAAGCGGGATGATAAATTGCCAGTTTCGATCTTTGAAGCGACCCAGCGGTTGCACGCATCGCTGGACATAAGCGAAGTCGTCAGTCAGACGATGACTCTGCTGCCGGAAATCCTTCGAGCCGACTCCCATGCTCTTTATCTCAAGGCGGAGAAAGCCTCGCGGCTGGAACTCGTCCGGGTCATCAACGCTCAATCAGGGCCATCGGACCCGGTGGTGGAGATCGTGGGCAATTCGACTCCCCTGGCTCGCGCGGTCGTAGAAGGCCGCTTGATCGTTGCGCGGGTCGAAGTCAGCAAAGACCAGATGTCGGCGATGGTCTGCCTCCCGCTCCTGGCGGGTCATCGAATGATCGGGGCGCTTCAAGTGTTGCGCACAGACGGAGCCGGGTTCGCTCCTGAAGAAGCGCGGCTGCTCGAAATGGTTTCCGTCTCGATTGCGCGCGCGCTGTCCAATGCCATCGATTATCACAATGCCACCCGGCAGACGCTCATCGATGACCTGACGCGACTCTACAACGTCCGCTACCTCTACCGCATGCTCGAAAACGAGATCAAGCGCGCTCAGAGGTATGGCTGGCCGGTGTCGGTCGCCTTCCTCGATCTCGACGGATTCAAGCAGGTCAACGACGCGCACGGCCATTGCGCGGGCAGTCACACGCTGACGGAACTCGCTCAGGTGATACTGATGTCGGTGCGCGAAGTCGATTTCGTGGCCCGTTACGGCGGCGATGAGTTCGTGTTGATGCTGCCTGAAACCCCTTCGCTTCAGGCCATAGAAGTTGCCGAAAGAGTCCGGGCCAATATCGCCGCTCACCTTTTCGATGGCGGAGTCGGAGCGCGCATCCATCTGACCGCGAGTTTCGGAGTGGCCAGCTTTCCTGAGCACGCTCAGGGGGCCGAGAAGCTGATCGAACTGGCCGATGCGGCGATGTATCAGGCCAAGCAGCGCAGCAAGAACACGGTCAGGGTCGCTTCGGTTTCGCAGTGAGTTTTCCGCGTCACAGGCGCAAGGAGAGAGTTAAAACATTTAATGAGGATGAGAAACCTTTTCAACCCTTTTTCAAGCGATCTCGCCATTGATCTCGGAACAGCCAACACGCTTGTTTATGCCAAAGGAAGAGGCATCGTCGTCAGCGAGCCTTCGATAGTGGCAATCAACAAGCTCACCAACAAAGTCGAG
>CAZPQE010000657.1:2148-3086 GCA_964588615.1 uncultured Clostridia bacterium
CAAGGAAGCCAAAGAAATGCTTGGCCGCACGCCCGGAAACATCATCGCCATCCGCCCGATGAAAGACGGCGTGATAGCAGATTTCGAAGTGACTGAAAAGATGCTTCAGCACTTCATCCGCAAGGCGCACAACGGGCGCACCTGGGTTTCGCCCCGCGTGGTCATCGGCGTGCCCGGAGAGATAACTCAGGTCGAGCGGCGGGCCGTCGAAGACGCCGCCTATCGAGCGAAGGCTTCGAAGGTCTATCTGGTGGCCGAGGCCATGGCGGCGGCCATCGGCGCGGGCCTTCCCATCACCGAGCCTTATGGGAATATGATCGTCGATATCGGCGGCGGCACTACCGACATCGCCGTCATTTCGCTTTCGGGCATCGTCTATTCGCGCGCAGTCCGCGTGGCCGGGAACGAACTCGACGAAGCGATCATTCAATACATCAAGCGCAAGTACAATCTGCTCATCGGCGAGCGCACCGCCGAAACCATCAAGATCGAACTCGGATCGGCTTACCCGATAGATGAGCCGATGCAGATGGAGATAAAGGGACGCAACCTGATAGAAGGCGTCCCGCGCACGATAACCATCACGGATGAAGAAGTGCGCGAAGCCCTGGCCGATCCCATCTCGACCATAATCAACGCTGTGCGCGTGGCACTTGAAAGAACGCCCCCGGAACTTTCAGCCGACATCGCCGAACGAGGCATAGTGCTCACAGGCGGAGGAGCATTGCTCAAGTGCATAGACAAACGGCTGATGAATGAAACCGGCGTGCCGGTTTCGCTGGCCGAAAACCCGCTGTCGAGCGTGGCCCTGGGCACAGGAAAGATGCTCGCCGATTTCGACCTCCTCAGCCGAGTCAGTTGGGAAAACACTATGCTTCATCACGGCCTGTAAATAACTGTCTGGAGTCTCAACTCCAAAGTCGAAAGTTATAACGGTC
>CAZPQE010000658.1:0-3072 GCA_964588615.1 uncultured Clostridia bacterium
TCTCGAATACATCATCCGCGATATGACCAGCCGCGAAGGCGGGTTCTACTCTTCGGAAGACGCCGACAGCGAAGGCGTCGAGGGCAAGTTCTATGTGTGGACCAAAGACGAAGTGATCGCTCTTCTGGGCGAGCAGGACGGCGAGGTCTTTTCGCGCTACTACGACATCACTGAATCGGGAAACTTCGAGCATGGGCAATCCATACTCAACGCTCCGCAGACGGTTGAAGAATTTTCTGAGAGAGAAAATATCTCTGCCAATGATCTTGGTCGAATAATCGAGTCGGGCCGGAAAAAACTGTTTTATGCGCGCGAGGAGCGCGTAAGACCGGGACTCGACGACAAGATTCTGGCCGCCTGGAACGGGCTGATGCTGACCGCTTTTGCCGAAGCGGCCAACATACTTGGCCGGGATGATTATCGCGAGGTCTCCCGCCGCAACGCCGATTTCCTTCTGTCGCGCCTGGTCAAGGAAGGCCGCGTGCTGAGGACCTACAAGGACGGCAGAGCGAAACTCAACGGCTATGTCGAGGATTACGCCTATCTGATCGAGGGCCTTATTGCGACCTACGAGGCGACATTCGAATTGAAATACTTCGAGAAAGCGCGCGCGCTTGCCGACACCCTGATCGATCAGTTCTGGGATGAAAGAGAAGGCGGGTTCTACTTCACTTCTTCCGATCATGAAGAGTTGATAGTGCGGTCGAAGGATTATTTCGACAACGCCATCCCGTCGGGCAATTCGACAGCCGCGCTTTCGCTCTTGAAGCTCTGGACTCTGACCGGAGAGAGTCGCTATCAGCGATGCTGCGCCGCCATCCTGCGGACGATGCGGCAGGCGATGGCCCGCTATCCCAACGGCTTGGGCTATCTGTTGTGCGCGATGGACTCATATTTGTCGGAAGGCCGCGAAATAGCGATCATCGGAGAGCCTGCCTCGCACGAAGTCCGCTCATTCGTCGAAGAGATTTACTCGCGTTACCTTCCCAACAAGGTAGTCGCGGCAGCCGCGCCTGATGACCGTCTGTCGAATGAGCGAATAAAACTTCTCGAAGGAAGAACCCTGGTCGGAGGAAACCCGGCGGCTTATGTATGCCGGAATTATTCGTGCCTGCTTCCTGCAACCTCGGTCAGCGATCTGGCCGAGCGGCTCAGGGAGTGAAGAGGAGCAGGGGAGCAGGGGTGAAGAGGTGAAGATCGATATACCGACCACTGACCACTGACCACTGACCACTGACCACCGCTTTTCATTTCAATCTGATTTCGAAGACGCGCGGCCAGAATTTTCCGCTCACGAATATTCGCTTACTTGCGGCGTCGTAGGCTATTCCGTTAAGCACATCTTCACTGCCCGTCCGCATATCGGGTTTGAGCAATCCTCTCAGATCAAGCGTTGATGAGACGCGGCCTGTTGCGGGGTCTATCCTCAAAATGGTGTCTGTCTGCCAGACGTTGGCCCATATTTCGCCCTCGATGAATTCAAGCTCGTTGAGTTGACGCGCGGGGCGCGAGTTCAAAGTCACTCTGAGTCTTTTTACCGGCTCATAGTTCGTCGGGTCGAGGTAAGTGAGCGTGTCGCTGCCATCGCTCATAATCAGATTCGTCCCATCCCAGGCAAGTCCCCAGCCTTCGTTCGAGTATGAAAACTCTCGGATCAAACGGAAGGAATCGCGGTCATAAACGAAGCCTCGATGCGTCTGCCAGGTTAGTTGCACGAGTTTGTCTCCGACCAGGGCAAGCCCTTCGCCGAAGTACTGCCGGTCGAGAGCGACCTGTCGCAACACCTTGCCCGAAGGGAATTCCACCCGCCGGAGCGTCGATTGCCCGTAGTGGCCGGTGCTTTCGTAAAAGCCGCCGTCGTGCCATACGAGTCCCTGAAGAAAGGCTTTCGGGTCGTGAGGGTAGCTTGCTACGACTTCAAAATCTGCGGGCAGCGCCATGCGAGTTGCTCCTTCATCATTCCTGACGGATTGAGCGTCGCTGTGGTCGGGGTTCCTTTTTGCGATAGCGATCAGCGAGACTCCGGCTGCGAGCGCGGCGATGACGAGTAGGAGAGCGACCTTCGATCTGTTTTTTTTCTGACCGGTCTTTGCGAGCTTGGCCGATTTGCGCCTCACCTGGTTCTCCTCCGTCGGGGAATATCAGAGCTCCGAGCGATGATTATACGTCTAAGAACTGTGGGACTGAAATCGAGGCTGCGTCGATTCCTGCCGCTTTCAGGTATACTCAGTCTCGCAATCCGACAACTAACGACCCGGAGGAAACAGAGGATGCCAATGTCTCGATCATTTTTTTCGCTCGCTCTCGCTTCGCTGCTTTTAATCTTTTCGGCTGTCTGCTTCGCCCAACCGGCTCAAACCGAAATCAAAGTGAGGATGAAGAAGTTCGAATTCATCCCTAAGACCATCACCGTTGGCAAAGGCGAAAAAGTAAAACTAGCCATCACCGCCGAAGATGTCGCGCACGGGTTTGCCATCAGCGACTTCGACATAGATGTGCGCGTGCAGGCCGGGCAGACCAAAACCATCGAATTGACGGCAGACCGCGAAGGGAAGTTCGAAATCACCTGCTCGGTCTTCTGCGGAGACGGCCACCCGGAAATGACCGGCCAGATGGTCGTCACCTCTCCGCAATCTTCATCTGTGAAAGTAAACTTCGATGACGACGCGCCCGGCGTCGTCGTGGTCGAAGCTAACGGCCAGCGCATCAGAATCGATACGACGAAAAAAACAGTCGTCAGCTTGAGCGAGGCTGAGGCGGTCGTCGCTCAGGGGAAGGCGGAAAGAAAAAAGGGAGAGGAGAGAACGGAAACGGCCCGCGCGACCGAAGGCTATGATTATCGCGTGGTCAATTTGCCCACCCCGAAAAGAGTGCCTCGGCACAGCCTCAATGTTTATTTTTCGCATCGATTTCAACAGCCCGTGTTTCAGGAAGAAGTCCCGTTCCGCGACGAGCTTGAAAACCTGTTCGGCCTCGACTCCTTTTCCGTTTCATCGCTCGGCTTCACCTACGGCATAACCGACCGGCTCTATGTCAATGCGCATCGCTCGCCAGTCTGCCAGCCGGGCCTCT